>DASSQZ010000134.1:0-24285 GCA_035702105.1 Myxococcales bacterium
GAGGTCCTGCGGCGTGCCGTAGCGGCTGGTGGGCGCGAAGTAGCCGGTGGTCTGGTATCCCCACGAGCCGTAGAAGGGGTGCTCCATCACCGGCAGGAACTCCACGTGGGTGAAGCCCAGCCGGTTGAGGTACTCGCAGAGGGGCTTCGCCAGCTCGCGGTAGCTGAGCGGGCGGTTGCCCGCCCCGGGCACCCGCCGCCAGGAACCCAGGTGCAGCTCGTAGATGGAGATGGGCGCTTCCAGGCCGCTGCGCCTGCCCCGCTCCTTCATCCAGCGCCCGTCGCGCCACTCGTAGTCCAGGTCCCAGATGATCGACGCCGTCCGCGGCGGCGTCTCGGCGTGAAAGGCCAGCGGGTCGGCCTTGTCCACCCGGTATCCGCCCGGGCCTTCGATGTGGAACTTGTACTTGGTCCCCTTTCCCACCCCCCGGACGAACCCTTCCCAGATGCCCGAGCTGCCGCGCGGCTGCAGCGCGTCCTGGTGCTTGTTCCAGCCGTTCCAGTCGCCCACCAGGTTGATGGTGCGGGCGTTCGGAGCCCAGACGGCGAACTGCGCGCCGCCCTCGCGCAGGTGGGCGCCGAGGTGATCGTAGAGGCGGAGATGGGATCCTTCGTTGAAGAGGTGGAGATCGTCGTCCGAGAGCAGGGAGTTCATGGCGGCGCAATATGCACTGCGCTTCCGCCGGTCGCGACAGCCGACCGCCGTGCTGGTCGATCTGCGACGTTCAACGGAAGGCGACCACCCAGGCCGCCACCGGGACCGCTGCCGCGAGCAGCCCGAGCGCCGCCTGCAGGACCCGGCTGCGGGCTCGCGGCACCCGGGCGGCCAGGGCGCCGAGCAGGACCCCGGCGAGGAAGCCGCCGAGGTGGCCCGCGAGATCGGCGCGCCTGGCGGTGCCGAGAAAGCCGAGCAGCGCCACCGCGGCGGCGAGCGGCACCCACGCCTTGCGCCGGTTCTGCGGCAGCGCCGCGAGCGCACCGAGCGCGCCGAACACGGCAGTGGACGCGCCGATCGAGGCGAAGTCGTGGCGAAGGAGGGCGGCGGTGGCCAGGGTGCCCAGCATTCCCGAGAGCAGCATGGCGAGGCTCGCCATTCCCGACCCCAGCGTACGCGCGAGGAGCGCGAGGAGGAGCCCGCCGAGGAGCGCGTTGCCGGCCGCGTGACCGGCATCGGCGTGCAGCGTGAGCGCGGTGACGATGCGCCACCACTGGCCGTGGACGATGGCGGCGGCGTCCGCGCTGCCGCGCTGGAACCAGGGGCTGTCCCGCGAGTCCGGGCCGGTCCAGATGTGCAGGGCCAGGAGCGCGAGGAAGAAGGCGAGCCCTGCAGGGACACCCGAGGTCCACGGCTGGGGAAGCTCGACCGGCGCCGCGCCCGGCGGGTTCTCGCGCTCGAACGCGGCCAGCGCCTGGTCGGCGCGCGCTGCGTCGGCGTCGTCCACGATCAGGACCCAGCGCTCGTCCGCCTCCTGCCGCAGCTCGTGCGGGATGTTCTCCGCGTCGAGCACGAGCGAGAGGTCCATGGCGCGGCGGTATTCGCCCACCAGCCGGAGCAGCATGCGGCAGAGCCTACACTCTCCGGCAGGTACCCGATTCTGTGGTAGGAGAGCGCGGCCATGCCGACCCTCGACGCCAATCGCGCCCTGCAGTCCTCTGAGCGCATCTGGGTGCAGGAGATCGTCCCCGCCCTGCACGAGTACATCCGCATCCCCAACAAGTCTCCCGCCTACGAGCCGGACTGGCAGGGGAACATGGACAAGGCGGTGGCGCTGATCGAGGCGTGGTGCCGCAAGCAGCCAGTCGAGGGGCTGAAGCTCGAGGTGGTGCGGCTCCCCGGCCGCACGCCGGTGATTCTCATGGAGGTGCCCGGCGAGGGGGACGACACGGTGCTGCTCTACGGCCACCTCGACAAGCAGCCGGAGATGACGGGCTGGAGGCAGGGCCTCTCGCCCTGGACGCCGGTGCGCGAGGGCGACAAGCTCTACGGCCGCGGCGGCGCCGACGACGGCTACTCGAGCTTCGCGTCGCTGGCGGCGCTGCGCCTGGTGCAGGAGCAGAAGATCCCGCACGCGCGCTGCGTGGTGCTGATCGAGGCCTGCGAGGAGAGCGGTTCCACCGACCTGCCGGCGTACATCGAGCACCTGGCGGCGCGCATCGGCAAGCCCTCCCTGGTGGTGTGCCTCGACTCGGGCTGCGGCAACTACGACCAGCTCTGGATGACCACCTCGCTGCGCGGGCTGATCGCCGGCAACCTGCGGGTCGAGATCCTCGGCGAAGGAGTGCACTCCGGCGACGCGAGCGGCATCGTGCCCTCCTCCTTCCGCATCCTCCGGCAGCTCCTCAGCCGGCTCGAGGACGAGCAGACCGGCAAGATCAAGCTGGACGCGCTCCAGGTCCAGATCTCCAACGACCGCCTCAAGCAGGCGCGGCTCACCGCCGACGCGCTCGGCGACGAGGTGTGGAACAAGTTCCCCTTCGTGCAGGGCGCGCGTCCGGCGGTGACCGACAAGGTGGAGATGATCCTCAACCGCACCTGGCGGCCCGCGCTCTCGATCACCGGCATGGAGGGCCTGCCGCCGCTGGGCAGCGCGGGAAACGTGTTGCGGCCCTTCACCGCCTGCAAGATCTCGATGCGCATCCCGCCGAAGGTGGACCCCAACGTGGCGGCCCGGGCGCTCAAGGACGCGCTGGAGAAGGACCCGCCCCACGGCGCGCGCGTCACCTTCGAAGGGGAGAAGTCGTCCACCGGCTGGGATGCGCCGCCGCTCGCGCAATGGCTCTCCAGCGCCGTGGACCGCGCCTCCCGCTCCTGCTTCGGCAAGCCGCCCATGGCCTTCGGCGAGGGCGGGACCATCCCCTTCATGGGCATGCTGGGGGAGAAGTTCCCCGAGGCGCAGTTCCTCATCACCGGCGTTCTCGGCCCCGGCTCCAACGCGCACGGCCCCAACGAGTTCCTCCACATCCCCACCGGCATTCGCCTCACCGCCTGCGTGGCGAGCGTGATCGCCGAGCACTTCGCGCGATGAAGCTCTTCATCGCGGTGGCCCTGCTCGGGCTGCCGCTCCTCTGCCTCTGGGCGCTGATCGCGAGCTTCCGCGCGGGCCGGCGCGGGCGCGGTGCGCTCTACTCGGTGCTCTTCCTCGCGCTCGTCTTCGCCAACCCGCTCGCCAACGCGTACCTGCTCGCGCCGGTGGACAGTGCGCTGCAGCACGCGCTCTTCCGCAAGGCGCAGGCGGCGCTGCTGCTCGGCGCCGGCGAGGCGCGGGTGCGCGAGGTGCTGGGCAAGCCCTGGAAGGCGCGCCAGGTGGACGGGCCTTTCTCGGTGCTGCTCTATGCGCCCTGCAAGGTCTGCATGGCCTCGTACGGCGCGCCCTTCACCGTCTATCTGGAGAGCGGAAGGGTGCAGGGCTTCCGCGCGGGCACCGGAGAGCTGGAGCGGATCCCGCGGCCCGCTCAGTGACGGTTGCCGCCGGCCATGAGCTTTTGCACGGCCTCGAGGAGCCCGTCCTGGGTGAGCCGGTACATGGGAAAGACGCGGCGGATGATCTCCGCGGTGCCGTACCAGGCCGCCTGCGGCTCCGGGTTCAGCCAGGCCGCGTGGGTGAAGTGATGTGCCAGGTGGGCGAGCCAGGCGATGCCCGGCGCGCCCGAGTCGTCGCTGAAGCTCCAGCGCGAGCCGGCCGACTGCAGCTCCCAGGGGCTCATCAGGGCGTCGCCCACCACGATCAGGCGCCAGGTCGGGTCGCACTCCTCCAGGAGCCGCAGCACGGAGCTGCCGCCGATCAGGGCCGCGGAGTCGTAGACGCGCCCGTAGACGCAGTTGTGGAAGTAGAGCGTGCGCAGCTCCTTGAAATGAGTCGCCCGCTTCGCCGCGGAGAAGAGCCGCTCGCAGACGTCGGCGTGCGGATCCATCGAGCCGCCCACGTCGAGGAGCAGGAGCACGCGCAGGTTCGACCGGCGCGGCGGGCGCAGCGCGATCTCCAGCTCGCCGGCGTTGCGCGCGGTCTTGTCGATGGTGGCTTCCACGTCCAGCTCGTCCTGCGCCCCCTCGCGCACGAACGCCCGCAGCCGGCGCAGGGCCACCTCGATGTGGCGGGTATCGAGGGTGACGTCGGAGCGCAGGTCGCGGAAGTGGCGCTCCGCCGCCACCTCCAGCGCGCCGCGGCGGCCGGGAGCGTCGCCCACCTTGATGCCGGTGGGATGGGCCCCGGCGCTGCCGTGAGGCGAGGTCCCCGCCGTGCCCACCCACTTGCTGCCGCGGTCGTGGCGCTCGCGCTGCTCGCGCAGCCGCTGCCGCAGCTTCTCGCGCGCCTCTTCCAGGTCCAGCCGCTCGAGCAGCTCCTTCTCTGCCGCCGTCAGCGTGCGCGCGCCGGCGGGCTCCTGCAGCCACTGCAAGAGCTCGTCGGTGAGCGCCAGCGCCTCGTCGGGAACGCCGCGGAAATGGTGGGCGAAGGCGCGGTCGAACCCGTCCAGGTCCTGCTCGCGGTGCACGCAGAGCGCGCGCGCCACCTCGTAGAAGCCGTCGAGGGTGCCCTTGTGCAGCTCCAGCCCCAGCGCCTGCGCCAGCGAGAGCGCCTCCTGCGCGCCCACCTTCACGCCGCGTTCGCGCAGCTCGTAGAGGAAGGGGACGAACATCAGGCCCTCGGCCGGCGCCCGCGCATCCCCGCCTCGGCGAAGGCGAGCAGGTCCTGCTCGCGCTTGAGCAGCGCGCCGAGGAAGGGCATTCCCGCCTCCAGCTCCACGCTGGCGATGCCGGCGCGGCGCAGCACCGCGATCCAGTCGATCAGCTCGCTGGTCGAGGGGCGCTTGCGCAGGCCGTCGACGTCGCGAAGCGCATAGAACGCGCGCAGCGCCTGATCGAGCAGCGCCTGCTCCAGATCGGGATGGTGCACGCGCACGATGCGCGCCATCAGCTCCTTGTCGGGGAACTCGATGAAGTGGAACACGCAGCGGCGCAAGAAGGCGTCGGGCAGCTCCTTCTCCGCGTTGGAGGTGATCACCACCACCGGCCGCTCGCGCGCCACCACCTCGTCGCCGGTCTCGGTCACGGCAAAGCGCATCCGATCCAGCTCGTGGAGGAGATCGTTGGGGAACTCGAGATCCGCCTTGTCCACCTCGTCGATGAGCAGCACCACGCGCTCGGGCGAGGCGAAGGCCTGCCCGAGGGGGCCGTACTTGATGTAGCGGCGGATGTCCTTGACGTCACCGTCGCCGAAGCGCGAGTCGTAGAGGCGCTGGACGGTGTCGTAGACGTAGAGCCCGTCCTGCGCGCGGGTGGTGGACTTGACCGGCCAGTGGATGAGCCGCAGGGAAAGGCCCCTGGCGATGGCCTCGGCAAGCTGGGTCTTGCCGGTGCCCGGCTCTCCTCGCACCAGGAGCGGGCGCTCCAGGGCCAGCGCGCAGTTGACGGCCGACTCCAGCGAGGAGGAGGTGAGGTACTGGTCGGTGCCGCGGAATCTGGTGAAGACCATGTGCGCCGGTGATAACCCGGCCCGCGCGCAAAGGCCACCGCTCACGGCGGCAGCGTGTACCGCTTCGCGATGGCCTCGCGGATCCGGCGGCGGCTGTCCCTCGCCCCGTTGCGCTCGATGGCGGCGGTCTCGTCGGCGAGCCCGTCGTCCTTGATCACCTTGCGGAACCAGCGCGAGTAGTCGCCCTGGCGCAGGTGATGGAGCCAGGTCTCCTCGTCCACGCCCTCCGCCATCTGCAGGAAGATGGAGAGGTTCTGGGCGCGCAGGTGCAACCTGCCGTCCTCGCCGCGGAAGACGAAGGCCTGCTCGTGCAGGTCCCCGGCGGCGTACTTGCGCCTGTGCCGCCGGTGTTGCGCCTCGCCGGGCACCAGGCGGACCGGCTCGACGAGGCGGTTGGTCAATGCCAGTCCCTCGCCTTCCTGGAGCGGAATCGACGGCACGGGGCCGAAGGCCTTGAGCGTCTCCTGCGGGGCGTCTCCCACCGCCAGCACCGTGTCCACCGCCTCGAGCATGGCCGGCGCGATGTGCTCGGGATGGAGGGCGATCAGGAGCACGCCCCCGAGCTCGCGCGGGAGCGTGAGCGGAGCCGGCTGCCAGGAGGCGGGAAAGAGGTGGTGGGCCTCGTCGATGACGATCCAGTGCGGCCTTCCCGTCCTGCTGCGCATCTCCTGGAGCCGCGGCAGCAGCGAGGCGAAGAAGCGCGGCCGGTCGTGGAGGGGCACGCCGAGCAGGCTCACGCCGGCGTGCACGGTGGGCCGCGCCAGGAGCTCGAGCACCTCGTCGACCGAGGGCGGGCGCTCGGAGGTGCCCACGCCCACCAGGCCTGCGAAGCCCTCGTAGTCCCCTTCCGGATCGACGATGCAGCACTGGTAGCCCGCCGCCATCAGTCGCTCGATGAACCCGGCCGCCGCGGTGGTCTTTCCGCTGCCCGAAGGCCCGGCGATGAGCAGCCTGCGGCCGGCTGGGGCGATGCGCAGCTCGGTGCCGTCGCGGCGCGTGCCGAGCAGCAGCGCGTGCCGCGCCACCACCAGCGAGCGCAGGTCGTCGGCGAGCATCCGGTCGATCAGCTCCTCCACTCCCGAGCCGCGCGCGCCGCGAACCACCAGGTCGGCACGGTCCTTGAGCGCATCCAGCGCGTTGGCGACGGCCACTCCGCACTCGGCGGCGGCGAGCATGGCATGGTCGTTCTCGGCGTCCCCCACCGCCACGGTGTTGCGCATCGACAGGCCCAGCTCCTCGAGGGCGCGGGCAAGGCCGGTCTGCTTGTTCACGCCCGAAGGCAGGAGCATCACCGCGCCCTTGTTGAAGATGACCTGCCACTCGAGGCCGAGCTGGCGCACCACCTCCAGCGCTTCCGCCTGGTGCGGCTCGCGGGTCGCCACCACCACCCGGCCGACCGTGAGCGGGCTCGCTCCCCGCGCGGCCAGGCGCCCGGCCAGCTCGGGAGGCGGCGGCTCCGCCAGCAGCGTCTCCTTGCGCGTCCCCGGGTCGTAGAGGAGCGCGCCGTTCTCGGCGACCACCCGGTCGAAGAGCGCGAGGCCGTCGAAGAGGGTCTCCAGCTCCTTCAACTCCCGGCCGGTCACCAGCACCGCGCGGCGGCCGCTCCTGCGCAGCCGCACGAGGGCTTCCACGGTCTGCGGCCGCACCCGTCCCTGCTCTGCCAGCGTGCCGTCGTAGTCGGTCGCCAGCGCGAGGTAACGCATGCTGCGGAAGGTACGCACGGGCGCCGTTCCAGGGAGGGAGCGCGGAGCTCCCGCACCCGGCGCAGCCGGAGCTCGTCCCGGGCCGCCGGGTGCGAATCCCCGAGACCCGCGGAGCATCCCAGCCGATGCCGGAGCTGCGACCTCGCCCCGGCCCCAATCGCAAAATCCTGAAACAGGCGCCTCGTTTGACAGGGCATTTGCAGCCCTTACGTTGCCTCACGATGGAGGAGACCAGGTTGGAGAAGAGACTGCCGGTATTCGTGCTCGAGGATGCGGTGCTGCTGCCCGGAACGGTGGTGCGGCTGGAGACCGATGCGAAGGGCACCGCTCTGGCACGCAGCCTCGCCGGCGAAGAGGACAAGCGGGTGGTGATCGCGCTGAGCACCGACGAGGGCGACCTCGGCGTGCACGCGGTGGCGTCGCTCGCCCGCGTGGAAGGCGTGGCGGCGGACGGCGGGGTGATCGTGTCAGTGACCGGCCGCGTGCGGGTGCTGGACATGGACGACAAGGAGCCGGTTCCCAGCGCGCGCGTGGAGGAGCTGGCGGAGCCGCAGGTTTCGGGCACCGAGGTCGCGGCGCTGGCGCTGGAAGCGCGGCGCATCGCCAAGGACATCCTCGCGCTCCTGCCGTCGGTGCCGCCGCAGGTCGCGCAGGGGCTCGAGCAGATCAGGGACCCGGGCGCGCTCGCCGACGTGCTCGCGCACCACGTTCCCGCCGACGCTGCGGAGAAGCAGAAGGTGCTCGCAACCCTGGACCCGGTCGCGCGGCTGCAGCACGTGGTCGGCCTGCTCGCCCGGCGGCGCGAGGTGCTGAAGGCGGCGCGCGACATCGAAGGCGCCGTCCAGGAGAAGGTCTCCAGGGCGGAGCGCGAGCACATCCTGCGCCGCAAGCTCGAGGCCATCCAGGAGGAGCTGGGCGAAGGGCCCGGCGCGGAGGCGGACGACCTGGCGAAGAAGATCGCCGCGCTCGAGTTGCCCGAAGGCGTGCGCGACCAGGTGGACAAGGAGATGGCGCGCCTCTCGAAGCTGCCGGAGCAGTCTCCGGAGCGGCAGGTGGCGCGCACCTGGCTGACGTGGATTTCCGAGCTGCCCTGGGGCGTCACCACCGAGGACAACCTCGACGTGGCCGGCGCGCGCGAGGTGCTGGACGCGGACCACCACGGGCTCGCGAAGGTGAAGAAGCGCGTGCTCCAGTTCCTGGCTGTGCGCAAGCTGCGCGGCGACCTGAAGGGGCCCATCCTCTGCCTCGCCGGACCTCCCGGAGTGGGCAAGACCTCGCTTGGCCAGAGCATCGCCCGGGCCATGGGACGCAAGTTCGTGCGCGTCTCGCTGGGCGGCGTGCGCGACGAGGCGGAGATCCGCGGGCACCGGCGCACCTACGTCGGCGCGCTGCCCGGCCGCATCGTCCAGGCGCTCAAGCGGGTGGGCACGGCGAATCCGGTGGTGATGCTCGACGAGATCGACAAGCTGGGCGCCGGCTACCAGGGCGACCCGTCGGCGGCGCTGCTCGAGGTGCTCGATCCGGAGCAGAACGACTCGTTCACCGATCACTATCTCGAGGTGCCCTTCGATCTCTCGAAGGTGCTCTTCATCGCCACCGCCAACACCCTCGACACCATCCCTGCGCCGCTGCGCGACCGGATGGAGATCATCGAGATCCCCAGCTACACGCTGGAGGAGAAGGCGGCCATCGCCCGCGACCACCTCTGGCCCAGGCAGCTCGAGGCGCACGGCCTCTCCGGCTCGAAGGTGGAGCTGGCGGCGGCGGCGCTGGAGCGGATCATCACCGCGCACACCCGCGAGGCGGGAGTGCGGTCGCTGGAGAAGCGGCTCGCGGACGTGTGCCGCGCGGTCGCCATGGAGAAGGCGGCCGGCACGCTGGTGGAGCCGCGGACCGTCGTGGCCGGGGAGCTGGAGGCGCTGCTCGGGCCCGACCGCTTCCAGCCGGACGTGCGCGAGGACGAGAACCAGCCGGGAGTGGCGGCGGGCCTGGCCTGGACGCCGGTGGGCGGCGAGGTGCTCTACGTGGAGGCGCTGCGCATGCCCGGAAAGGGGCAGCTCATCCTCAGCGGGCAGCTCGGCGACGTGATGAAGGAGTCGGCGCGGGCAGCGCTCAGCTACCTGCAGGCGAACGCGGCCGGGCTGGGCGTTTCCGAGCGGCCCATGGAGGGCTGGGACGTGCACGTCCACGTGCCCGCGGGCGCCACGCCCAAGGACGGCCCCAGCGCCGGCGTGACGCTGTTCACGGCGCTGGTCTCGCTGATGACCGGCGTCCCGGTGCGCGGCGACACGGCCATGACCGGAGAGGCCACCCTGCGCGGGCGCGTGCTGCCGGTGGGCGGCATCAAGGAGAAGGTGCTGGCGGCGCACCGGCTGGGGCTCAAGCGGGTGATCGTTCCGGAGGCCTGCGCGGCGGATCTCAAGGAGATCCCCCAGCAGGTCCGCGACGAGCTCCAGATCGTTCTGGTCAAGCGGATGGACGAGGTGCTCCACGCCGCGTTGTCCCGGCCGGCCCCGGAGCTCCGCGTGGCGGCCTAGGAGGTCGCGTCCAGCAGGGCGAGTCCGCCCTCGGTGCCGACCCAGAGGCCGGCGGCGGTGCGCAGCAGCGCATGGACGTGCGGGTCGGGCAGCGCCGCGCCCGCGAGGCCTTGCTGCGTTCCGAAGAGCACGCGGCCGCGGTCCCGATAGAGCCGCAGTCCCCACCGGGAGGGCTCGGCGCGCTCCGCGAGGTTGCCGTGCCCATCCAGGCGCAGGGCGCCGTCGCGGAGAGTGGCCACCCAGACGCCGCCCTCCGCCGCCGGCGCCACGTCGACTGCCCAGCTCGAGGGCAGGCCCGAGGCGCGGTCGAAGGCCTCGAACCTGCCGCCGCGCAGGCGGATGACGCCGGCGTCCTCGGAGGCGAGCCACACGTCGTCTCCGCTGACCGCGACCGCCTGCAGCGAAGTGGAGCCGGCCGGCCGTTGCCAGCGCCGGACGACGTCCCGCCGATCGAGCCGTAGCGCGTAGAGCGCGAACGGCGTGGTGACGTAGAGCCAGCGCGAGCTCGCGGCGATGCGGTTGGCGCCGCGCTCCCGCAAGCGGTTCTCGCGCCGGAAGCGGCGCCCGTCGGCGGTGAAATAGAGCCCTTCCGCGGAGGCCACCCACAGCCCCTGCGGCGTGACGTGCAGGTCGTTGACCATGCGGAAGGGAGCGGCCACGGTTCGGAACCGGCCGCCCTGCAGGGCACAGAGGCCAGCGTCGAACGTCCCCACCCACGTCGCTCCCTCGAACGCGGCCAGCGCCGCGACGTGGTTTCCGCAGATCTGTCCCTCCGGCGTGATGCGGCGGCCGTCCAGCCAGAGCCCGGAGACGGTGCCGACGATCAGGTGCCCGCGCGCCCGGAGCCGCGCCGTCTCGCGCGCACCGCGATACGACGGCGCCGCAGCAGGCGCGGGAGGGGGAAGCTGCGCGGCGGCGGTGCAGCGGAAGCTCTCCGCGAGCACGCACTCGGCAAGGCGGGTGCGGACGTGCAGGGAGCCGTCGTGCCGCACCGCGCGGACGTGGTTCTCCGGCAGGCCGTCGGCGGTGGTGAAGAGGCGCGTGCGCACGCCGGTGGCCAGATCGTACCGCTCCACTCCGCCCGCGGTGGCCGCCCAGAGCACTCCGTCCGAGACGGCGACGCCCTCCACCTGCATCGTGCTGGTGTAGAGCGCCGCCAGGAGCAACGCGGTCATCGGGGGATCACCTCGCGCGCCGACTCGTTCCGCGCCGCATCCGCCACCACCACGCGCAGCCTGCCCGGCTGCCGGAGGACGCCTTCGAACACGCGCCCGTCACCGCGCAGCACCACGCGGCTGCGCGGATGCGCGGCGAGCGCGACGGTCACCTTCCGGGCGGGCTCCGCCGCCACGACCCGCACGTGCGTGCCTGTCCGGGTGCGCGTCGCCACCACCTCGAACTCCGGAGCGCGACTGTCGATGACGTAGGTCGCCTTCGCCAGCTCGACGGTGTGGTCGCGCTTCACGATCACCACCTGCGCCTGGTACTCGCCGTCGGCGACGCCCACCGGCACCAGGAAGCGCAGCGTCCATTTCTCCAGCCGCGCGTCCCAGTGGAGGTCCTTCACCAGGCCGAAGGGAAGGTACGCCGTCACCTGGAGGGCGTCCTTCGGCGCCGCCACCGTCAGGACCGGATCGCCGGGCGGCATGACGGTGCGCGAGAGCGCCGCCGCGTCGCTGTTCGCCGCCAGCACGGCCCTGCGCTGCTCGCGAAGCTCCGCCAGCGTCGCCGCCTGCCCGGCGGTCATCTCGCTCTCCGGCACGGCGAGGAACGAGGTCCAGGGCGTCACCAGGCCATAGGCGATGCCCAGCTCCACCACCTCGTCGCGCAGTTCCTGCGGCGGCGCGCGGGTCAGCGCCATCTCCTCCAGCGCATCGTCGATGCGGGCCTTTGCCCAGACGCGGCCCACCCATGGATGCGCCGCGGTCTCGGGCAGCGTCAGCGAGACCGGATACGCAACCTGGCGGCCGCCGAGCGTGCCGTGGACCAGGAGCTCCACGGTCGCGCCCGGAGCGCCGGACACCCGCGCCGCGATCAGGAGGTCGTCCCCGGCGCAGAGATCGGGCAGCGTGCGGGGATAGACGCGCGAGAGCGCCGCGCCGCGCGACTCGAGGGTGAGGCCCACCAGCGCCGGCGACTCGATCTGGTCGAAGAGCCTGCCCACGCGCTGCTCGATGGCCTCCGGGCTCTCGACATAGGTGAAGCGGCCTCGCTTCATCGCCGACAGGCGCGAGAGCAGCGGCTTCTCCACGCCCGGACCGAGCCCGAGCGTGAACACGCGCGCGTCCCCGGGGTCGTCGCGGGCCACGCGCAGCGCCGAGGCGCTGTCGGACTGGCCGTCGGTGAGGAAGAGGACGATGTGCGGCTGGTGACCGCCGTTCTGCGATGCGAGCGCGGCCGAGAGCGCGGCCGCGATGTCGGTGCCGCCGCCCGCCCGGACGCGGCCGATGAAGCGCAGCGCGTCCTCCCGCGACCTCTCGACGGGCAGGGGCTCGCGGAAGAGCCGATCCACCTTGTCGTCGAAGGCGATCACGTTGACCCGATCGCCTTCGCGCAGGCGGCGCACCACCAGCTCGGCCGCGGCGCGGGCCTGCTCCAGCGGCGCCCCGGTCATGCTGCCGGACCGATCGATCACGACCGTCACGTCCTTGGCGCTGACGTCGGCCTGCTCGATCGCGCGCGGAGCGGCCATCTGCAGCACGAGGTACGCGTCCTGGCCGGCGTCGCGGTGGACGAGCACGCCGGGCTGCCAGGGATCGGCCGCGACCTCCACGTCGAGCAGCAGGTCGCGCGACCCGAACGCGCCTGCGGAGGCGAGGACCCGTGCGTGCCGCGGGTCCACCCAGGAGACGTCGAGCGCGTGGCTGGGCGAGTCGATGCGCCGGATGGGATGCTCGTCGGCGATCTCGGCGATCACCTGGCTCTCGCCGCCGCCGAGGGTGAGGCGGTACCGCATCAGCGGCCCGGCGCGGGAAAGGCGCTGGCCGAAGCGGACCTGCACGCGCTTCCTTTCGCGTGGCTCGATGGGGAAGACGTTGAAGGCGAAGCTGCCCTCTCCCACCTGCTCGAGCAGCCCGGGATCGCGCCGCTTCCCCACCAGGTCGTCGTAGAGCGCGCGGGCGGACTGCTTCTCGAAGACCTCGCCGACGATCTTCTGCTCGCCGTTCCAGTAGGCGAAGCCTTCCACGGTGGCGCCGGCCGTGCGCAGCAGGTATCGGCCCTCGACGCGCTGGTCGGAAAGGTTCTCGAATTGCTGGTCCAGCACCGTCTCGGCGTACTGGTGGTCGATGCGGACGCTGACGCGCTCGGAGAGCAGCTTCAGGCTGGAGCTCTGCCCTTCGGCGCCGCGCTCGAGGAGGACGCCCTGGGCGAAGGAAGGGACAGCGAGGAGGAGGACGAAGAGGAAGGCGGCGGGCATGGGAAGCCTCCGAATCGGGAATCCGGGGGCAGCTCTTCACCGGCCGTGCCGGGGTGAGGGGCGCGATTTCAGGGCCGATCGAGCCGCGCCCTCTCTACGATCGATAGAAAGCGGGATCGCGTAACGTCATTCCAGCTTCCGGGGCCACGGTCAGCGATGCGCGTCCGGGGACGGGTCTGCGGAGAGCCGCAGGCGGAGCAGCCGCTGGGCCGCGGCGGTCTGTAGCGGATCGAGCGTGACGGCGGCGTCGAGCGAATCCCTGTCCCCCGAACGCAGGCCCTCGGCGGCGAGGCGGGCGGCGAGCGCGGAGACCTCCGGAAGCGCGCCCGCGGGCAGGTGGGCGCGAGCGCACAACCACAGGTCTCGCACCCGGGCCGGGCTGGCGCTCCGCAGCGCCGCGCCCAGGTCCTGCGGCAGCCCGGCGGGTGGGCAGCGTTCATCCACGCCGCGCAGCAGCGAGCTGCGCACGAAGTTCTCGCCCCAGAGCCCGCGCGCCTCGAGGTGGTAATCGCGCAGGAAGCGCGGGTCCTGCCTGAGGTATTCGCAGGGGCCGTGCAGGTTGATCATCTCGGGCCTCACCTCGCCGAGGACGTAATCGCGCACTTGCCGTTGCGCCTGGTAGCCGACCCGTCCGATGTAGAGGTCGGCCAGCCCGGCCATGTCGATCACCTCGGCGCCGCTCTCGAGAGCCGAGCCGCCCAGGTCGAAGTGCGCGAGGCGGTACCCGGTGAGCCCGAGCTTGCGCGCCCGGTCGCGGAACCACCGGCCCTGCTCCGCGACGTAGCTCAGGGGCAGGATGGGACTCTCTCTCCGGATGGGACTGCGCGCCCGAGCGCCCCACGCCCCCGCGCCGATCAGGGCTGCGGCGGCACCGGCGCCCAGCCACCGCGAGGAGAGGGCGTCGAAGGCTGCGGGAACCAGCCCGGCAGCGAGCGCGGCGGCGGGCAAGACGTGGGCGACGAAGCGGTGCTCTTCCATCCAGTCGCCGCGCGACCAGAGGATGAACGCGGCGCCTGCGGCGCTCACCGCGACCGCCATCGCCCCTGCGCGGCGCGTGCTGGCGGCGAGAAGGACGAAGGGGACGGCGCAGAGGGCCCAGTGCCAGGGATCCTCGACGAACCAGCGCGCCAGGTAGCGCCATCCACCATAGTCCCAATGGGCCTTGGCATAATAGGCATTGGGGAGCCACTGGCCGTAGTAGCCGCGCCGGAAGGCAACCCACAGCGCCAGCGGAAGCGCGGCGAGCGCGACCCAGGCGATCGAGCCGGCCGGCCGGGATGTCCGCCGCGCCGGCCCCCCAAGGCTGCGCAACGGCGCGAGGGCGAGCAGGTAGAGGGGCCCCTCGGGCCGCAAGAGGCAGAGCAGGCCGGCAGGGAGCGCGCTCCACCAGCCGCGATCGAGGAGCGCCATGGCCGCGGCCAGCGCCAGCGCGAACGCGCCCGTCTCGAGCCCGGCGCCGCTCCAGAACGCGTACGTGGTATCGAGCGCGAGCACCCACGGGGCCACCGCGTCGATCGGGCGCGGCATCCGTCGGCCCAGGCGCGAGGGCAGAAGACCCACCAGGAAGACCGCCGCCGCCGCGCACAGCGCGCCGGAGATCTGCGCGAAGCGCGGCCCGTCCAGCCGCAGCCAATCTCCGAGCGCGAGCCACATCACCCAGAGCGGATTGGAGAAGGCCTCGACCCGCGGCGACAGCGGCGTGAGGCGCAGTCCGTCGCCGCGCGCCAGGCTTCGCGCATACGCCAGCGAGATGCCCGCGTCGTCCGTGACCTGCGAGACCCAGAGCGCGTGCGCCAGGGCGGCTGCCGCAGCCGCGGCGATGAGGAGAAGAGCCGACTGCGCGGCCATCGGCTCTCGATTCTTCACTGCCCGATGCTAGCACCACGTCTGCGGCAGCCCGCCGCGCACTCCGGCGCGGAGGCCGTCCTGGCGCGTCCGCGATCATTGGCGTTTCCGCGCGTGTGGCGCTTTGCCACTCCGACGTGCGTCTGTCGATTGCGCTGCTCCCTTGACTCGGCCGATGTCCCCGCTCAGGCTCTCCGCCAGCAGGGGGGCACATTCATGCGGAACGGGGTTCTCTTCGCGCTTGCAGCGATGGCAGCGCTGCCGGGCCGCGACGCGCGCGCGCAAGCTGGATTCGATGGCGGGTCTGGGCCCGGGCCCTCGGTCGCGCTCGCGCCGATGCCGGCCTACACGAACGACGCGGCGCTGCAGGTGGACGCGTCGGTCGGAGACGGCCTGCCGGTGCAGTCGGTGGCGATCGTCGTCCAGGGACGGCAGGGCGTGGCCCGGTTCGCCGCGGCGCCGGTCGGCAGCGGATCCGACGGCGGATTCGCTGGCGGCGGCAGCGATGCGGGGCTCCCGAGCGACGGCGGATTCGCTGGCGGCGGCAGCGATGCGGGGTTCGCCGGCGACGGCGGCATCCAGTCGTCGGCATGGTCCGCCTTCGTCACGCTGTTCGAGGGGCCGAACTCGGTCACGGCCGTCGCCACCGACGTCGGCGGCTCGACGGTCGCGAGCGCGCCGCAGACCATCACCCTCGATTCCGCGGCTCCCGCCGTGCAGGTGATCTCGCCGGCTCCGGGCCAGATCTTCTCCAACACGCAGGTGGACGTGAACCTGATCGTCTCCGATGCGACGCCGACGACCGTCCTGATCACCTCTCCCGCCGGCACGGCGACGATCACACCCGATCCGGCCGGCACGGTGACCACGGTGGCGAACTTCCCGGACGCCGGCGCCTCGACGCTCCAGATCGCCGCGACGGACTCGGCCGCGAACACCACCTCCTTGAGCGTGCCCGTGTTCATGGACCTCGCCGCGCCCATCCTCGGCACGACGCTTCCGGACGGCCAGCAGTCGGCGGCGCTTCCCGGAGACGCCTTCCCCTGGACGGTGAGCGTCGCCGACGTGGCGCAGGTCACCCTCGCCTTCTCTCCGGGGAATTCGGTCCTCTCCATCGGGCGCGGGGGCGGCGTTGCCACCGCCTCGCTGCCCGTGGTCGATGGCATCAACCTCTTCCAGGTCACCGCGACGAGCGAGAGCGGACACGTCGCGACCCTGCAGCGGACCTTCACCTACGACACGACGCCGCCCACCGGCTCGATCGACGTGCCGCAGGCGGGCGAGCGGCTCCACGGGATCGTCGAGCTGACCGCGGCCGCGCAGGACGCGCTCACCGGCGTCGCTTCGGTGGAGATCGGCGTGGACTCGCCCGGCGCATTCGCGGCCCCTGCCGGCAACGGGCTCTGGATCGCCCCGTTCGACACGCGGGCCATCGCCGACGGCGAGCACACCGCGGTCGCGACACTGACGGACGCGGTGGGCAACAAGGCCACGCTGACGCAGGCGTTCCTCTCCGACAACACGCCGCCGCAGGTCGCGATCGCGGCACCTGCCGGAGGCGCATACGTCGGCGGCTCCGCCACCGTCACCGCCACCGCGCAGGACGCGACCACGGGAATCGCGCGAATCGACGTGCTCGTCGACGGCCAGCCGGTGGGAAGCTGCGCGGCGTCGCCCTGCAGCATCGTCTACGACAGCGCCACGCATGCCGACGGCCCCGCCCTGATCTCGGCGCGGGCGACCGACGGCGCCGGCAATCCCGCCGTGAGCGCTGCGGTCGCGGTGACGATCGACAACTCCGCGCCGTCGGGCTTCCTCACCAGCCCGGCGGACGGCGCCGTGGTGGGCGCCTCCCTGGTGGTCGCGGTCGACGTGAACGACGCCGATTTCGCGAGCGGCTCGTGCCTGGCAGGCGCGATCCCGATCGGCCCGTTCTCGACTCCGGCATTCAGCGCCACCGTCGATCTCTCCGGTGTCCTCGACGGCCCGCTCGCGGTCTCCTGCACCGCCAGGGATCTGGCCGGAAACGAAGGAACGCAGGCTGCCGGGGTCACCGTGAGGAAGTGGCTGCTCGACGTGGTGCCCTCGGTGATCGTGCTGAGGGCCGGAGGCGGGGGGACGGCGGGCGTCCACGTGAGCGGCCCTGGAGCCGAGCTGCTGACCGGCATCGTCCAGCGGCTCTCCCTGGCGATTCCGGGGGGGCCGACCGTGCCGGTGGCCTCCGCGGCCGGCGGCCCCGGAGAGACGATCCTGCGGGTGGATCGAGCCGCGCTCATCGGCAGCCTCCGCGCGAGCGTGGTGGCGGGCGCGCTCGCTCCTCCGGCGACGGTGCAGATCTCGCTCCGCGACGGCGCCGTGGAGCGCGGCCGGGCCACGGTGCAGGTGCGCTGACCCTCGCGCTGTCCGGTTGCATACATTCGACCCGGAATGGCGCGTAGACGCCCATCGTGCCGGGATTGCGGGCGTAAGGCGCGCGCCGCCGTGGAAATTTCTGCGGGCGCCTCCGCGACGGCGAAGCCGATTTCGCGCCGGCGGCGGTCGCGGAATCGCCCGGCGTTCCTTGACAATCCGCCGCGGGGAAAGGTACGCGCGGCAACGGGTTCGCCTGCAGCGGGGCGGCAAGGCGAAGGAATTTCGCTCCGGCTCTCCATCGCCCCTCGCCCGACCGCGCCACTTCCTCGCGCGGGGAGGACGGTGCCATGAAGATCCCTCTCTTCGCCGCGGCCGCGCTGCTCGCGGCGTTCCCCTCGTCCGCGAAGCCGGTCCACATCCCGATCACGCGCGTGGATACCGTGCCGGTGCCCTGCGCCGAAGAGCCGCTGCAGACCTGCCACAATCGCTGGCACCCCGGCATCCCGGCTGCCGCCGAGGCCGACCCCGGCGACACCGTGATCTTCGAGACGCGCGACGCCTTCGACAATCCCTTCAACCGGGCCTCGACGCGCGCCACCGTGGCGGGCGCGAACCTCAACCTCATCCATCCGCTCACCGGCCCCCTGCACGTCCGGGGCGCCAGGCGCGGAGACGTGCTCGCCGTGACGATGCTGGACGTCGAACCTGGACCCGATCATTTCGGCTACACGGTGGCGGTCCCGGGCTTCGGCTTCTTGCGCGACGTCTTCACCGACCCCGCCATCGTCCACTGGGAGCTGGGCCCCGTCGAGAGCAACGGGAAGACGCGCTTCGCCACCTCGCGCGATCTGCCCGGTGTGCGTCTTCCTCTGCACGGGTTCGCGGGAACCATCGGGGTCGAGCTGGGGCTGCTCGAGATCGAGTTGGCCTTTGCCCGCGAGGAGGAGTTGCGCGCGCGGCAGGGCTTCGTGCTGCCCCCGGAGCCCACCGACGCGGTGCCCGCGTCCCTTTGCGGCCCCTCGGGGACCGCCAGGGATCGGTGCCTGCGGACCATTCCGCCGCGCGAGAACGGGGGCAACACCGACGTGAAGCAGATGGTGAAGGGCACGACGCTGCTCTTTCCCTGCTTCATCGACGGCTGCGGGCTCTCCATCGGCGACGTCCACTGGGCGCAGGGCGACGGCGAGGTGTCCGGAACGGCCATCGAGATGAACGCCATCGTCACGGTGCGGGTCGACGTCCGCAAGGGAATGGCCGCGGCGCTCGGCAACTGGCCGCGATTCGAGAGCAGCCGCGGCGGCGTGCTGCGCGACCTCGCGCCCGACCACTTCGTCGCCACCATGGGCATCCCCGTCAAACCGACCGGCGTGGTGATGGCGCCAGAGCTGTGGATCGACGTCAACTCCAACCATCTGCTGCGTCCGCTCTCGAACGAGTCGGAGGACGTGACGCTCGCGGCGCGCGATGCGCTGCTCAAGATGATCGCGCTCTTGACCGGCCCGACCTCGCCCGCCTCCCCGCCGCTGACCGCCGAGCAGGCGTACCTGCTCTGCAGCGTTGCCTGCGACCTGCACATCTCCAATCTCGTCGACGTCCCGAACTACGTGGTCACCGACTTCCTCCAGCTCGACGTGTTCCAGCACGGGCCGGGCGACCGATGAGCGCGCGGAGGCTCGCCGCCCTCCCGCTCGTGGCCGCGGCGGCGGCGCTCCTGCCCGGCCATTCGCCCTATCGGCAGTGGTACGCGTATCGGGCGCAGCACCTCGTCATCGTGACCGACGGCGCGCGGCCGGGAGCGCCGGAGCTGGCCTCGGCGGTTGCCGCGGCGGTCGCCGCCTATCGGCCCGAGACCCGGGCGGTCCCCGCGACGGCGCGCTCTCCGCTGGAGGTGGTGAAGCTCCTCGTCTCGGGGCAGCTCCAGGTCGGGCTGCTTCCACCCTCCGATGCGCTCGCGGCGTTCGAAGGCCGCGGCAGGTACGCAGAGCTGGGCAAGGTGCCGCTGCGCGCCGTAGGGGTCGCCGGTGAGGACGTCATCGTCGCCCTCGATGGATTCGCCGCGGAGCGCGCGTGCACCATCGCGAAGGCGCTCCGCAAGTCGCCTGCGCGAGGACCGCTCGCGAATCGCGGACACGCTCCGCCCATCCCCCTGCACAGCGGCCTCGCCGGCTGCCGCGGAGGCTAGGTCTTGCGGCGGCGCGAGGGGGCGGCGCGGATCGGTTCGTCCTCCTGCTTCTCGTAGTGGGGCGGCCAGGGGGCGTCGCCCTGCCCCTCCGACTTCTGCCGCGCCGAGAGCTCGAGGAGGCCCTCCAGCGAGCCGGTGGCCTCGTCGATGCCTGCGTGCGGGTCGCCGAGGCGGGCGAAGCGATCCGGCACGGTCGCGAGGGTGAACTCCGCGGGTTCCGCCGAGGGCACCTCGTCCCAGGTGAGCGGCGTCGAGACGCGCGCGTCGGCCGTGGGGCGGACCGAGTACGCCGAGGCCACGGTGCGGTCCTTGGCGTTCTGGTTGTAGTCGAGGAAGACGCCGTGCCGCTCCTCCTTCCACCACTTGCTGGTGGAGATGGCCGGCGCGCGCCGCTCCACTTCGCGGGCCAGCGCCAGCGCCGCAGCGCGGACCTGGCGAAAGGCCCAGCGCTGCTCGATGCGCACGTTGACGTGCATGCCGCGCGAGCCGGAGGTCTTGGGCCAGCCGACGAGCCCGTTCTCGCGCAGGACCTCGCGCGCGATCAGGGCCACCTCGCGGACGTCGGCGAACGGCACTCCCGGCCCGGGATCGAGATCCACCCGCAGCTCGTCGGGATGATCCAGGTCCTCGGCCCGCACCGGATGCGGGTGCAGGTCGATGCAGCCGAGGTTCACGATCCACGCGAGCTGCGCCGCATCCCGCAGCACCACCTCGCGCGCGGTGCGCCCGGACGGGAACTTCAGCTCCACCACCTCCACCCAGTCCGGCCTCGCCTCCGGCGCCCGCTTCTGGAAGAAGAACTCCCCCTCGGCGCCATTCACGTATCGCTTCAGCGCCATCGGCCGTCCGCCGGCGCCCCGAAGCGCACCTTGGGAAATCGCCAGGTAATAGCGGACCAGATCCAGCTTGGTATATCCGCGCTGGGGGAAGAACACCTTTTCCGGATTGGAGATCGGCACATCGCGTCCCTCGACGTGCAGCACTTCCTTCCGCGCCGCCATCCTATCCCCTCACCCTGAAGATGGTTTGCAGCTCCGCGGCCGGCGTCTCCTCCAGTTGATCGTACCGGCAGTCCGCCGGCTTCTTGTCCGGGCGCCAGCGCAGGAAGGTGGTCGCGTGCCGGAACCGGTCGCCCTGCAGGTGGTCGTACGCCACCTCGCAGACCCTCTCGATGCGCAGCGGCTCCCACGACAGGTCCTTGCCCCGGTTCCAGCGCGACCCGGCTCCCGGCATCCGCTGCTCGCCCGTCCACTGCGCCCACTCGCGCCAGGGGTGCCCCTGCTCCGCTCCTTCGCGCAGCGGCGCTAGCTCCTGCACCAGCTCCTTGCGCCGCGCCGCCGTGAACGACGAGGTGACGCCGACGTGGTGCAGCTTCCCCTCTTCGTCGTAGAGCCCGAGCAGGAGCGACCCCACCAGGGTACCCGGCCCGTTCTTGTGCCAGCGAAAGCCCGCCACCACGCAGTCCGCTGTGCGCTGGTGCTTCACCTTCAGCATCACGCGCTTGTCGGGCTGGTACGTCTGCTCCTGCCGCTTCGCCACCACTCCGTCGAGCCCCGCGCCTTCGAAGCGGGAGAACCAGTCCTGCGCCACGGCGCGATCGCGTGTGGCGGGCGTGAGGTAGAGCGGCGGCGTTGCGCGGGCGAGCGCGGCTTCGAGCCTGGAGCGCCGCTCGGCCTGCGGCGACTGGCGGAGATCCTCCTCGCCCAGCGCCAGGAGGTCGAAGGCCACGTAGGACGCAGGCGTCTGCGCCGCCAGCAGCTTGATCCGCGAGGCGGCGGGATGGATGCGGAGCAGCAGCGTGTCGAAGTCCAGCCCGGAAGGGCCGGCGATGACGATCTCGCCGTCCAGCACGCAGCGCTCGGGGAGCTGCTGCAACAGCGGCGGCGAGAGCTCGGGAAAGTAGCGGTTGAGCGGCTTGAGATCGCGGCTCTGGATCAGCAGCTCGCCGCGGTCGCGGAACACCAGCGCCCGAAACCCGTCCCACTTGGGCTCGTAGATCCAGCCCTCTCCCTCGGGCAGGACATCGTACGGCTTCGCCAGCATCGGCGCGATGGGAGAGGCGAGCACGCCGCTACCATATCGGCCGGGATCCGGCGACACCAGATGCCACCCGGCCCGCCATCCCCGCGGGACGGAGAGTTGCGCAGGCTCACCCCGGATCTACTGTGCGGGCATGGAGATGGTCCTCTTCGTGCCCGGGTTCTTCGGCTTCGGAGCGTTCGGACACCCCGACCGGCCGCTGGTGGAGTATTTCGCCCACGTGGAGGACGCGCTCCTGCGCGGGCATCTGCGGGCGCTGCGCTTCGCCGTGCACCAGCCGCCGCCCGCCAGCTCGCTGGCGGCGCGCGTCCTCTCGCTGCACGCCAAGGCGTCCGAGCTGATCGCCGCGGGCGCCTCGCGCCTGCACCTCATCGGCCACTCCACCGGCGGGCTCGACGCGCGCCTCCTCGCGCACCCGCGCTACACCGGCCTTCCCGAGCGCAACGAGCTGATCGCCCGCATCGGCTCGCTGATCACCATCTCCGCTCCCTTTCGCGGCACGCCGCTGGCGCGCAGGGTGGGCCGCGGAGCGTGGCTGGCCGCGCCGGCGCTGTGGTTCGCCAGCATCCTCGCCAGCCGCCACCGGCTGCGCCTGGCCGGCCAGATGGGCACGCTCTTCAACGTGGTCAAGCGCGCGGCCCTGCGGCAGGAGCCCACGCCCACCGACGAGCTGATCGCGCAGCTTGCCGACGTGGACGAGGACACCGCGCACCAGATCCGCCGCTTCCTCGGCGACGTGGCCGGCGATCACCGGCTCATCCACGACATCACGCCGGAAGCGATGGAGGAGCTGAACCGCACGCTCGAGGGCGAGGAGCCGGTGCCGCCGCAGAGCTTCGTCTCGGTGGCGCCGCATGCTGGCTTCTCACCGATGGCCTTCGTCCGCTCGCCGCTGCAGCGGCTGCTCTTCGATCTGACCTGGACCCTGACCGCCGAGCCCATGCCCGAGGCGCCCATCCCGGACGGACCCTGGATCGGCGGCGCGCGCATCGGGCTGACGCCGACTTCCAACGATGGAATCGTCCCCGCCTGGTCGCAGACGCTGGACGGGCAGGCGGCAGGCCTGGTGCTCGGCGACCACCTCGACGTCATCGGCCACTCGCAGGCGGCAGGGGCCACCTTCATGCGATCCGGGTCGAGCTTCGACGAGGAGCGCTTCCGCGCCCTCTGGCGAGCGGTGGCGCGAAAGCTGCGCGACGGCAAGCCCGGTGTATCTTCGCGCGCATGAGCCAGCCCGCGCCGACGCTGCGCGACACCAACCTCGAGAGGCTGGAGAAGCTGCAGTTCGACGTGCTGGTGCTGGGCGGCGGCATCAACGGCGCGGTCTGCGCCGCGGCCCTCTCCTCGCGGGGCGCGAAGGTGGCCCTGGTCGACCGCGGCGACTTCGCCGGAGAGACGTCGCAGAGCTCGTCGAACCTGGCCTGGGGCGGCATCAAGTACCTGGAGTCGTACGAATTCGCGCTGGTGCGCAAGCTCTGCCGCGCCCGCAACGAGCTCCTCCGCGCCTTTCCCAGCATGGTGCAGGAGATCCGCTTCTTCACCTCGGTCGCCCGGGGCTTCCGGCACGGGCGCTTCAAGCTCTGGCTGGGCGCGCTGCTCTACTGGGCCATCGGCAACTTCTTCACCCGCGGGCCGCGGCTGCTCTCCGCCGCGGACATCGCCCGCGAGGAGCCGGTCGTCGACACCCGGGGATTGTCGGGCGGGTTCGAGTACTCCGACGCGTACCTCTACGACAACGACGCCCGCTTCGTCTGGGGCTTCATCCGCGCCGCGCTCGACCGCGGGTGCGCCGCCGCCAACTACGTCGCCGCGGAGCGCTCGGAGCGGGAGGGAGAGCTCTGGGTCACGCGCGCGCGCGACGCCGTCAGCGGGCGCGAGCTGCGCATCCGATCGAAGGTGCTGATCAACGCCTGCGGCCCCTGGGCCGACCAGGTGAACGCGCGCGACGGGGTGCAGACGGCGCACCGGCACGTCTTCTCCAAGGGCATCCACCTGCTGGTCGATCGGCTGACGAAGAACAAGCGGGTCCTCACCTTCTTCGCCGACGACGGGCGGCTCTTCTTCGTCATCCCCATGCGCCCGAAGACCTGCATCGGCACCACCGACAGCCGGGTGGACCGGCCGGAGGTGGAGGTGACGCCCGAGGACCGCCGCTTCGTCCTCGAGAACATCAACAAGCGGCTCCACCTCGAGCGCCCGCTCACCGAAGCCGACATCGTGGCCGAGCGCTGCGGGGTGCGCCCGCTCGCGGTCGAGGGCGGGGCGGGAAGCCCTTCGCGGGACTGGACCCAGCTCTCGAGAAAGCACGCCATCGAGACCGACGCGGAGCGCCGCCGCGTCACCATCTTCGGCGGCAAGCTCACCGACTGCATCAACGTGGGCGAGGAGATCTGCCGGACGGTGCGCGGGCTCGGCGTCTCGCTGCCCTTCGCGGATCGGGGCTGGTACGGCGAGCCGCCGGAGGTGGTGCGCGACGAGTACTTCCACCAGGCGCGGCTGATGGACCTGGACGCGCTCACCGCGCCGCAGGCGAGCGAGAAGCTCTCCACCCGCCTCTGGCGGCGCTATGCGGGCGAGGCGCTGGGCCTGCTCGAGGCCATCCGCCGCGACCCGCGCCAGGCGGAGGTGATCATCGAGACCAGCGAGTACATCCGCTGCGAGCTGGACGAGGCGGCGCGGCGCGAGATGGTGGTGAAGCTCGAGGACTTCATGCGGCGGCGCTCGAAGATCGCGCTGGT
>DASSQZ010000135.1:0-18879 GCA_035702105.1 Myxococcales bacterium
CCGCTGCGGGTCACCGCGGCGATTCCGATCTCCACGGCCTGCGGCCGGTCCACCTCGATCGACCGGGGCAGCGGCGCGAGCTCCACCGTCCGCGTCCGCGGAACCTTCAGGTCGATCTGGCGCGGCCCCTGCTGCCCGTAATCCACTCCCGGCGGCACCACCACCGGCACGAACGCGCGGCCGTCCTTGCCTGCCCGCATGGGTCCGAACGTCTCCGGGCCGATGCGGACGTCCACCACCGCTCCGGGACGGGTGCGGACCTCCGCCTCGCCCTCCCCCCAGAGCGGCAGGGCGACGAAGCCCAACGCATCGCCGCTGCGCGCCACGATCACGGCGACCCGGGGCAGCCGCGCGCGCGGCGCATGCCAGGTGGCCCGCCACTCGCCTGCCGCGACCTCCCGCAGGCCCTCCAGCGTTCCGGCGCTGCAGGAGATCTCCGGACGGGGACGGTCCGCAGGAGCGCGAAAGCTCAGCTCGGCGCGATCGCCGCGGTCCAGGCGCAGGAGCGGAGGCTCGGCGCGCACCTCCACGCCGGACACGAGGCCCGCGACGAGAAGGGCCGCGAACACTACGGCACCTCCTTCCAGCGGATCGCCATGTCGTCGATGGTGGCGGGCAAGGGGCTGCAGGGCACGGCGTGCGTCTTCTCGCGCCCGGCGCTATCGCGGATGGCCACGAGGACGCTGCGCTTGCCGCGCGCCCGCGGGACGCTCTCGTGGAAGCTGCCGTCCGCGGCGAGTTGCACCGGAGCGCCGTCCACCGTCACCTCGGACGAGGGCGCGGCCCTGCCGTCGATCTCCGCGCAGAGGGTCGGGCTGGCGCCGGCCATCGCGTTCGCCACCTTGAGCAGCACGGCGGTGGGAATGGGCGAAGGCGCCGCCGGCGCGGCGCCCCGGAGCGCGAACGACTGCTCGCCGGCCGCCACCTCGACGGTCTGCCGGCGCGCGCTGAGGCTGACCGCGCCGGAGGCGGTGGCCACCGCGATGCCGGTGCCGGTGCTGAGCAGGCTGAAGCGCGCCGCCCGGGTCTCGGCGACCGCATCGCCCGCGCCGTCCTCCACCCGCAGCACGCGGCCGCCCTCGGGGTCGTATTGCGCCGCCATCCGTCCGCGGGTCAGGCGGAAGCGGTGCACCATGTCGCTCAATTCGCGAACCGACACCTCCGACGACTCGCCGATGCTGAGGCGCGACTTCTGCCCGATGGCGAGGTCGGTGTGGCCGTGGGCGCCGGTGCGGAGCAGGTCGTCGGCGCGCACCGTCTGGCCCGGCTGCACCGCCGACCAGGCGCTGCCCTCGTGGCCGCGTTCCACCTCGCCCTCCACCGAGAGGACGACGGCCTGCACCGGCAGGTGGCTCGACGCCGCTGCGGGCGCCGCCGCCCTGGGCGCACGGGGCGGCTCGTAGACGGCCAGCCGGAACAGGATGGCCGCGACGATCAGCACGGCGGCGATCAGCGCGGCGACCTGCCCGGGCAGCTTGTGGCGAGGCGCGCTCACCCCTCTGCCGCTCCTGCCCGGGGAAGCGAGATGCCGAACTCGGTGCGCGCCCACGCCGCGCGTTCGGGATCGCCGGCTTCCACCAGCCGCAGCTCCCCGCCGGCGCGCTCCATCGCGGTGCGGGCGAGGTGGAGGCCGAGCCCGGTGCCCTTGCCGGCGGGCTTGGTGGTGAAGCGGCGGCGGAAGAGGAGCGGCAGCACGTCGGCGGGAATGCCCACTCCCTCGTCGCTGACGCGCACCTGGACCCCGCTCTTCGCGCAGAGCACCCGGACCTGCAGCCGCGCGGCCCCGCCCCGCTCCTCCACCGCGTCGAGCGCGTTGACGAGCAGGTTGGTGACGGCGTGGACGAGCAGCGGCTCGGCGCCCAGCGCCAGCGCAGGCGCGGGCCCGGACTCGAGCGAGAAGCGGTCCCCCAGCTTGCGGATGCGCGGGCTGAGCAGCGCCACCGCGCGCCGCACGGTCTGGTCCACGGCGAAGGGGCCGCGCTGCACCTCTCCGCCGGCGAAGAGATCCTGGTAGGTGCGCAGCAGCTCGTCCATCCGCGCCGCCTGCGCGTTGAGGAGCTGCCACTCCTGCGTGCCGCCCACCGCGGGGATGCGCCGGGCGAGGAGCTCGAGCCCGGCGAGCAGTCCCATCAGCGGATGGCGCAGCTCGTGGATCAAACCGGGCGCCAGCGGCTCGGCTTCCTCGATCAGCTCGCGGGGATTCGGATCGGCCATTTCGCGTCCCCTAGCTCAAGTGGGCGGCCGCGGCGGCGGCCGGCAGCATGACGGTGAAGGTGGAACCATGTCCCTCGACGCTCTCGACCAGGATCCTGCCGTGGTGGGCCTCGACGATGCTGTGGGAGATGGAGAGCCCGAGGCCGGCGCCCCTGGCGGCGCCGTCCTTGCTGGAGAAGAACGGGTCGAAGATGCGCTCGCGGACGCCGGCGGGGATGCCGCGCCCGGTGTCCGCGACCAGCAGGCGCAGCGAGTCGCCCCCCACGGGCGCCACCTCGACCCGCAGCCTGCCGCCGTCCGGCATCGCCTGGATGGCGTTGCGGACCAGGTGCTCCACCACCTGCTCGATCTGCACGGGGTCGCCTTCCGCCTCGCGCGCGGCCCCGTCCAGCTCCGCGGAGAGCTCGATGCGCCCGCGTTCGAGCTCGGGCGCGTAGCGCTGCAGAACGCTCCTCACCGGCGCCGCCAGCTCGAACCTGCGGCCCTGCACCGCGCGTTCCTGGGTGGCGAACTGCAGCATCCCTTCGACGATGCGGGCCACCCGCTGCACCTGCTCCTGCGCCTTCTGCAGCGTGGCCGCCTGCTTGGCGCCGGCGTCGCGCTGCAGCAGCGCGAGGAAGCCGCCGATGGCCATCAAGGGATTGTTGATCTCGTGGGCGACGCCCGCGCCGAGTGAGCCGATGGCCGCGAGCCTGCGCGTCCTCAGGATCTGGTCCTGCGCCGCCTTCAGCTCCTCGCCTCGCTGGTCGACGCGGCGCTGGAGCTCTGCGTTCCAGGCGCGGATCTCCTCGTCTCGCCGCTGGATCTGCAGCGCCATGTGCTCGAAGGCCTGGGCCAGCTCGCCCAGCTCGTCCTGGCCGAAGGCGCCGACCGGCTCGCCGTAGCGGCCTTCCTGAAGGGCCTGCGCCGACTTCTTCAGCCGCTCGATGGGCACGGTGAGGCTGCGCGAGACCAGGAGCCCGAGCGCCGCGGTCAGGATGAGCGCCACCGCCGCCCAGAAGATGATGTAGCGGCGCACGCGCAGCGCCGGCCCCAGCGCCGCCGAGGCGGGCTGCGCCAGCACCGCCGCCCAGCCGAGGCCGCCCACCGGCGCCGCCGAAGCGATCCAGTCCTCGCCGCCGGGTCCGGGCAGCGAACGGGAAGATGGGGCGTGGGATGCGGCCGCCGCGGCGACCAGCGCCGCGAAGGGTTCCGGCGTGGGCCGGGGGCCGGCGCTCGCCAGCAGCCCGCCCTCCGGGGTGGTGAGGAAGGCCACCGCGGGCGGCCGGGCGATCTCCTGCATCGCCGCCTGCAGCTCGTCGAGCGAGAACTGCGCCGCCACCACCCGCTGCGGCCGAGAGGAGATGCGAACCGCCACCGCGACGTGGGGCACGCCGGACGCCGAAAGATACGGCGCGCCCAGCGCGGTGCCGGCCTGGAGCGCGAGCTCGAGCGGCACGGCGGAGAGGAAGCGCGGCAGATCGGCGGAGGTGAAGGCGGGACGCGACGCGCCCGGCCGCGCCCCGGCGACCAGCGGCGCCGCCAGGTTGCCCCGCTCGTCGAGCAGGGCGAGCGCGTCGATGAACTGGAGCTGCCCGTAGGGAATGTGCAGCGCGGCCGCCACCTCGCCGGGCTCGAGCTGCTCGAAGGGCAGGATAGACACCGAGAGGCGCAGCCCCTCCACTCCGCGCGCCACCCAGTGCTCCGCGCCGCGCGCCGCCTCCTGCGCGAGCGACTCCTGCGAGAGGGTTGCGGTGCGCTCGAGCTCGTCGCGGTTGACGGTGAAGCTGAGGAAGCCCAGCACCGCCAGCGGCAGCAGGCCCACCACCGTCAACACCGCGAAGATCTTCGAGCGGAAGCGCATCGTCCCTTGCCTCGGGTCAGCGGAAGCGGGCGCGGCCGGCCCGCGCTGCGGCTCGTCGCGCGCGCGGCGCTCCCGGCACGGACCGGATCGCGAGAAGGACGTGCGCCTCCACCATGCGCGGAAGCCTAGTCCACCCTCCCCGGGTGGGTGCGACGTCGCCATGCAAAATTCTGCTCTCCGCTGCATCGGTGCGTGCGCGGCGCACATGCGGAGAAGTGGGGGATGGGCGGTGGGCTGCGCCTTTTCACGCTGTGAGCCGGGCCCCTATCGTGGCGGCGTGAGGGAGCCGGGGTTCACATTTTTGTTGTCACTGCCCGCCGCCTCGCGTGACCTGCGACTCCGCTTCCATCCGCCTGCCGAGCGGGTCCACCGTGACCACGGCGATCTTCTGCCTGCCGTCGCGGAGGCGGACGTCGGCGCGGAACTCGCCGGAGGGAGCGACCTCCACCAACTCGCCCTGGACGTAGACGCGGCTGCCGCTGGCCACGCGCCCGGAGAGCGGAATCGAGCTGCGGTTGGTCTTCTCGCCGGGCCATCGCACCGCGAGCAGCACCTTCTTCAGCGCCGCGCTCGGCTGGTCGAGGAGGCCGTCGCGCTCGACCCGCGCGATCTGACCTTCGTTCACCTGCACCGTCTTGCCGCCGGAGGTCACCTCGACGCCGCCCTCGGTGGAGGCGACCACCACGGCCGTTCCCTCGCCGGTGAGCAGGAAGTGGCCGCCATCGCTGTCGGCGACGGCCGCGCCCTCGTCGACCTGCAGCGAGACGTGGCCCTTGCCGGCCGCCACCTCGGACTCGACGCGGCCGTGGACGCGGGCGCGCACGAGGCCGGGCGAAACGGCCGCCAGGCGCAGCTCGCTGCGATCGTGCAGCTTGACCCGCACGCCGTCGACGGAGATCTCGGCCTCTGCGTCCGGGCGGGTGCGCAACCCGTCGCTGGGCCGGATGCGATCGCCCGCGGCCGCGGGGGTCCAGGGACCGCTCCCGCGCTGCAGCTCGACGGCGCCGCTCTTGCCGGTGAGCACCGCCGCGGGGATCCCGGGCTGCGCGGGCGCGGCCTCCGCGCGGGGCGTCGGGGTGGGCGCAGGGCGCTGGGAATCGCACCTGCAGGCCGACCCGAAGACGGCGGCGGCGAAGAGGAGCGTTGCCGGGATGCGCATCGCTCCTCATATACGGTTGCCGCGGCGCCCGGAGCAATGCCGCCGGGGGGCCGCCCGTGAGGCTCGCCGCCAAGCTCTCGCTCCTGCTCGGCTGCGCCGTCACCGTTCCCCTGGTGCTGGTGCTGGTGGTAGTGCTGCCGCGCGGAAGCGCTGCGCTGCAGTCCCAGCTCAAGCAGCTCTTCGCGCAGGACGCGCGGGCGCTGGCGCTCGAGTGCCAGAAGACGGTGCTCGACGACCTCGAGGCGCTTGCGCTCGCGGCGCGCACGCTGCGGCTCCAGGACCTGGACGACGAGACGCGGCAGCAGGCGCTGCTCCTGCTCTACAAGGAGACGGGCGGCGCCGACGTGCTCGGGCTCTTCGACGAGAAGGGCGAGGCGGTGGTGCCTGCGGTGCACTTCGCCACGCTGGGCAGCGACGCGGCCGAACACGAGACGGTGAACGAGCTGGGGATGGCGGCGTACTCCCATCACGTGCCGCTCGACGCCGCCCTCGAAACCGGCCTCGCCATCGGCCCGGTGTACGCCTTGCCCGACCGTGCCGGGGAAGTGGTGCCGCGAGTGGTGCTCGCGGCCAAGGTACCGGGCCGCAAGTGGGTGCTGGCCATGGAGCTGTCGCTCCGGCCGGTGCTGCGCTCGGTGCTCGCGTTCAAGGCGGGCGAGCGCGGCGAGGCCTTCCTCGTCGACGGGCGCAATCACGTGATCGCGCACCACGACCGCGTGCTGGTGCGCGACCGGACCGATCTCTCCGGCCATCCCCTGCTCACGCCGGGCGCCGTCACCGATCTGCTCGGCGCGGCGGCGAGCGCGCCGCTCCTCGGCTGGAAGGTGGTGGTGCAGGAGCCTGCCTCGGAGGCGCTGGCGCCGCTGCGCGGGGCCATGCGCGCCGCCGGCTTCTGGGTGGCGTTCGCGCTCCTCTTCGCGGTGGCCACCGGCCTGCTCGCAGTGCGGGCGGTGACCCGCCCCGTGCAGACGCTGCACGCGGCGGCGCTGGCGGTGGCCGAAGGCTCCCTCGAGATCACCGTCCCGGCCAGGGGCAGCGACGAGATCGCGCAGCTCTCGCGCACCTTCAACGCCATGACCGCCGGCCTGCGCGAGCGCGACGAGCTCAAGCTCGTGCTCGCGCTCAGCCAGACGCTGGACCTGCAGGAGGTGCTGCATCGCCTGCTCGATTCGCTCTCGCGGGTGGTGACCTTCGATCGCGCGGTGGTGCTGGTGTCGCGGTCGGAAGGGTTCGAGATCGCGCTCTCGCGCGGATACGTGGACGGAGAGGACCTGCACCGGCCCGGGCTCGACGCCGACTCGGAGCGCGCCCTGCGCGACCGCGCCCCGGTGCTCTCGCATTCGGGGCGCACGCTGGCGCTGCCGCTGCTCTCGCGCGAGCAGCAGGCGGGCGGGCTGCTCTGCCTGGATCGGAACGCGCCCTACGACGCGGCGGCGGCGCGCACCGCCTTCAGCTTCATCCAGCCCGCCGCGGTGGCGGTGGACAACGCCCGCCTCTTCTCCGAGGTGAAGCGGCTCGCCACCACCGACGGGCTCACCGGCCTCTCCAACCGGCGCCATTTCCTGCTGCTGGGGCAGCGCGTGTTCGAGACGGCGCGCCGCTACGGCCAGCCGCTCAGCGCGCTGATCCTGGACGTGGACCGCTTCAAGCAGGTGAACGACCGCTACGGCCACGGCGTCGGCGACGAGGTGCTGCGCGGCGTGGCCGAGCGGATCACCGCCTGCCTGCGCGCCGCCGACCTGCTCGCGCGCTACGGCGGCGAGGAGTTCGCGTTGCTCCTGCCCATGACCCAGATCCTCTCCGCCCAGGGCCTGCTCGCGGATCGCATCCGCCGGGCGGTCTCGGAGGATCCCATCGTCACCGCGGTGGGGCCGGTGTCGGTGACCGTGAGCATCGGGGTGTCCACGCTGGCGGCGAACACGGCGACGCTGGAGCAGCTGCTGATGGAGGCGGACGAACGCATGTACGAGGCCAAGGGCGCGGGGCGCAATCGCGTGGCCTGAGGAGACTACGGTGCTGATGGAAGCGGACATGGTGCGATCGGCGACCGCGGAGCGCATTGCCCGCCTGGCGGACGAGGCGCCCGGAGCGGAGCAGGCGTCGCGGGTGGTGCTGGCGCAGGTTTGCGAGCGCGCCGGCTGGCACGCCGCCAGGCTGGAGCTGCGCAACGAGGCGGAGCGACGGGCCGTGTGGCACGTGCGGCCCGGCCGCCCGCTGCAGCCGCTGCGCGGCGCCGCCGAGGAGCGCCGGCACGCGCCCCGCTTCCTCGACGAGGAGATCGGCGGCGAGCTGCCCTGGAAGAAGGTGGAGCGCCGGGAGGACGGAGTCTCCTTCCTCTTTCCGCTGGTCGCGGCGGGCCGGACCATCGGCGCGCTGGAGGCGTTCGCCTCCTCCATGCCGGGTCCCGGCGCGCTGGAGCTGACCCGCGCGTCGTGCGAGGCGGCGGCCCCGGTGCTGGCGCGCAAGCCGGCGGACGGCGGCTTTCCCCGCACCGGCCTGAGCGACCCGCTCACCGGGCTTGCGGCGCGGGCGCCGTTCATGCAGCGGCTCGCGGCGGCGGTGGAGCGCGCGCGCCGCAGCCCCGGCACCGCGGTGGCGCTGATCCTGCTCAATCTCGACCGCTTCAAGGTGGTCAACGACAGCCTCGGGCACGGCGCCGGCGACGAGCTGCTTCGCGGCATCGCCGGGCGCATCCGCGGAGTGCTGCAGGCAGGCTCGCTCGCCGGCCGCCTCGGCGGCGACGAGTTCGGCGTGCTCCTGGAGCGCATCCACGATCCCGGCGCGGCGCTTCGCACCGGCGAGCGGCTGCAGCGCGCCCTGGAGCGGCCCTTCGTGGTGGCCGGCCGGGAGGTCTACGCCACCGCGACGGTGGGCGTGGCCTTCAGCGGCGAGCAGTGCCTGCATGCGGAGGACCTGCTTCGCGACGCGGACACTGCCGCCAACCGCGCCAAGGCGCAGGGAGTGGGACAGCGCGCGCTCTTCGACAGCAGCATGCACGCGAGCGCCGTCGCCCAGCTCACGCTCGACAGCGAGCTGCGCCGCGCCATCGACGGCGGCCAGCTCGCCGTCTACTACCAGCCCATCGTGACGCTGGAGGGCGGCGAGATCGCCGGCTTCGAGGCGCTGGCCCGCTGGCGCCACCCCGAGCTGGGCTGGATTGCGCCCGCGCGCTTCATCCCCGCGGCAGAGGAGGCGGGGCTGATCGGGCGGCTGGGCAGCTTCATCCTTCGCGAGGCCTGCGCGGGAATGCGCTTCCTGCAGATGTCGGCGCGGCGCCGGCTCTCGCTGTCGGTGAACCTCTCCGCCTCGCAGCTCTTCGCGCCGGAGCTGATCGGCCAGGTGGCCGAGGTCCTGGGCAGCTCGGGCATCGACCCTTCGCAGGTGCGGCTCGAGATCACCGAGAGCGTGCTGGTGGACCGCATCGACGAGGCCGCCGAGGTGCTGCAGCGGCTGCGCCGGCTGAACCTCAAGATCAGCATGGACGACTTCGGCACCGGCTACTCGTCGCTCGGCTACCTGCACCGGCTGCCGGTGGACGTGATCAAGGTGGACCGCTCGTTCGTGGTGGCGCTCGCCTCGGGAGGCAAGGCGGAGGGCATCGTCGCCGCGGTGGTGGCGCTGGCGCACAACCTGGGCTGCGAGCTGGTGGCCGAAGGCGTGGAGACCGCCGAGCAGGAGAACGCGCTCCGGCGGCTCGGAGTGGTGTACGCGCAGGGCTATCGCTTCTCGCCCGCGGTGCCGGCGCGCGAGGCGGAGTGGCTGCTCCGCCCCTCCTGAAGCGTCTCCGCCATCGGGCGCGCCGCCGTGGCGCGCCAGGGCGCTTCAGTCCTCGGCGGCGAGAACGCGCCCGCCCGCGCTCCGCGAGGCGGCCGGCTCCGCGCGAGGCACGACCGGGATGCCGTCCGACGCCGGCAGGTAGACCGAGACCTGCGTTCCTTCCCCGGGGCGCGAGGCCACGTCCACTCCTCCGCCCGAGGCGCCGGCGACGCCGTGGACCACCGCCAGCCCGAGGCCGCTGCCGTTGCCGCCCGGCCGGGTGGTGAAGAACGGCTCGAAGATGCGCCGCATCACCTCGTCGCTCATGCCCACGCCCGTGTCCGCGACGGTGACGCGCACGTAGCGCCCCTCGGGAATGTCGCCGCCCCGCAGCCGCACCGGCGCCTCGAGCACGAGGTTGGTGGCGCGCAGGGTGAGCTGGCCGCCCTCCGGCATCGCGTCGCGCGCGTTCATCCCCAGGGCCAGGATCACCTCGCGGAGCTGGTCGGGATGCACCCGCGAGCTCCAGAGCGCCTGCGGCACCTGCACCGCGATGCCGATGTTCTCGGAGAGCACCCGCGAGAGGATCCGCTGCGCCTCGCACACCACCGCGCCCACGTCGGCGACGGCGGTCTCCCGGGGGGCGCGCCGGCTGAAGAGCAGGAGCTGCCGGACGAGCGCCCTGCCGCGCTCCGCCGCCCGGGAGATGCCTTCGATCTCGGAGGTCAGCGAATGCACCTCGCCGAGCCCGGAAGCCAGGGACTCGGCGTGCGCGGAGATGGTCGCGAGCAGGTTGCTGAAGTCGTGAGCCACCCCGCCGGCCATGCGGCCGATGGCCTCCATCTTCTGCGTCGCCCGCAGCCGCTCCTCCAGCTCGCGGCGGCGCGCCTCGCCCTCCTCGCGCTCGCTCACGTCGCGGGCCGACTGCACCCGCAGCGTGCGGCCCTGCTGCTGGAACTCGGTGAAGGTCACCTCGGCGGTGAACTCCGTGCCGTCCTTGCGGCGGTGGCGCTGCAGCACCGGCGAGGGACCCGGAGCGCCGTCGGCCGCGCCGCCGCGCAGGTCCGCCGCGCTGGCGTGCAACAGCTCCTCCGGCGAGTAGCCGTAGAGCTTCACCGCCGCCTCGTTGGCCTCCACCACCGCGCCGCCCGAGCCCTCGTAGAGCACGATGGCCTCCGGCGCCGCGTCGATGAGGCGGCGGTGGCGGACCTCGTAGTCCATCAGCCGCTCGGTGAGCGCCCGCTGGGAGCGGCGCAGCTGGCTCTTCTCCACCGCGCTCTGCACCTTGAAGCTCAAGGCGGAGAAGTCGGCGATGGGCTTGGTCAGGTAATCGAAGGCGCCGATCTGGACGGCCTCGATGGCCGACTCGATGCTGGCGTAGCCGGTGATGAGGATGACCTCCACCTCGGGCTGCACCTGCTTGAGCTGGCGCGCGAGCGCGAGCCCCGAATCGGCGCCCAGGTTCTTGTCCACCAGCGCCACCGAAATCTCGCCGGCGCGCGCGTGCTCCATCGCCCGGGCGGAACAGTCCGCGGTGAGGATCTCGCGATCGGGATCGTCGAGGAGACTGCCGAGCACCTCCAGCACGACGCGCTCGTCGTCCACCACGAGGATCCTGGGCTTGCCCATCTGCACCGCCGCGTGAAGTTTTGCGCTCGCCACAGAATAGGCCGCGCCGCGGCCCTCGGGGAATGTGGCTGTGGGTGGGAGGAGGCGGGTGGGGTCGCCGCGCAGCGCTGCCTACAGCGGCGCGATCTCCACGCCGGCCTGTTCCAGCCGCTGCCGCACCGCCCGCGCGATCAGCACCGCGCCGGGGGTATCGCCGTGGAGGCAGAGGGTCTGCGCATCGATGCGCACGCGGGAGCCGTCGCTGGCCACGGCGAACCCTTCGCTGGCGATGCTCAGCGCCTGCCCGGCGGCCTCGTCGGGATCGTCGAGCACGGCGCCGGCCTGGGAGCGGGGCATGAGCGATCCGTCGGGAAGATAGCGGCGGTCGGCAAAGGCTTCTCCCACGGCGCGCAGGCCGGCGGCACGGGCTGCCTCGATCTGCGCCGACCCCGCCAGCCCCACGAGGTGAAGCCCGCGGCGGAAGGCGCGCACTGCGTCGGCGATGGCGCAGGCAAGGTCCAGGTCCCTTGCCGCCTGGTTGTAGAGCGCTCCGTGCGCCTTGACGTGCGCGAGCGAGCCGCCGCGGGCGCGGACGATGCCGTCGAGCGCGGCCACCTGGTACAGCACCAGCGCGCACACCTCTTCCCTCGGGAGCTGCTGCGCGGTGCGGCCGAAGTTCTCGCGGTCGGCGTACGAGGGGTGCGCGCCCACGCGGACGCCGCGCTCGAGCGCGAGCGCCACGGTGCGGTCCATGATCAGCGGGCCGCCCGCGTGCAGGCCGCAGGCCACGTTGGCGGAGGTGAGGAAGGGCAGGATGGCGGCGTCGTCCATGCCCTCGCCGAGATCGGCGTTCAGGTCCATGGCTCCTCCAGGAAGCGAATCGCCGTTCCCGGCCGCGCCTGGGCGAGGAGAGGGAAGTCGGCGGGGACCACCGTGGCGATCTTCGCATATCCGCCGGTCACCGGCCGATCGGGCCCGAGGACGATGGGCATGCCGTCGCCCGGCACCTGCACCGCGCCGGGCGCCGTCCCTTCGGGCGGGATGTCCGCGGGGCGCAGCAGCGCCAGCGCGGGCCCGGACAGGCGCAGCCCGCGGCGGTCGCTGCGCGCCGAGACGCGGTACTCGCGGTCGAAGAAATCCTCCGGGCTGGCGAAGAGGTGCCACTGGGGGCCGCGGTGGGCGCGCACCTCCACGAGCGGCTCTCCGAAGCGGAGCGGCACTTCCGGCGGCTCGGCGCTGTCGGGCGCTCTCGCGTTCGCGGGCGAGCGGCCCAGCACTTCGCCGGCCCGGAGCGCCCGCGTCACCTCGCCGGGCCTGGGCGCCGCGAGCCCGCCTTCGACGCACAGATACGTGCGCACCCCGCGCTCCACCGATGCGGTATCCAGCCGCTCGCCGCGGCGGAGCTTCCGGGCCCGCCTTCCCAGCGACACGCGGACGTCGGCGAGCGCCTCCAGCACCGGGCCCTGCAGGGTGATCTCCAGCGCGGGCGCGAAGGGCGCATTGCCCAGCGCGCGGTTGGCCGCCGCGAGCGACGCCAGGTCCATGGCGCCGGCGGAGGGAACGCCGGACGCAGCCAGCCCGTAGCGCGGCCCGCCCTGCACCGAGGTGAACGCGCCCGGCGTGAGCACGCGCAGCAGGGGATCCCTTGCGATCGGTTCCGGCGCCGGCCGCGGCGCGCCCGCGAGCTCGCCGACCGGATCGAAGACCACGCGGTCGCCGGGGCGCAGGAGCGCAGGCGGGTCGGCCCTGGCGTCGAACATGGCCTCCGCGACGCGCCCGATCAGGCGCCAGCCGCCGGGGGTCTCTGCCGGATAGATGCCGGTATAGACGTCGGCCACGGCAAGGCTTCCCGCGGGCACGCGCACGCGGGGCGTCCGCAGGCGCGGCACGCCGAGCCCGCCGGTCATGTACGCGAACCCCGGCGCGAACCCGAGGAAGGAGACCACGTGCTCCGCCCCGGCATGGCGCCGCACCACCTCATCGACCGGCGCGCCCAGCTCGCGCGCCACCTCGGCGAGGTCGGGGCCGTCGTAGCAGGCGCGCAGCCGGACGGTGCGCGGCTCGGGCCGCTGGCCGCGGAGCGAGAGATCCAGCCGCGCCGGATCGAACCGCTCGGGATCGTAGAGGAGAAGGAGCGTGCGCGCCCCGGGCACCGCGTCGAAGAATCCCTCCGGCGGACGGGCAGCCAGGGCAGCGGCAAGATCGAGCGCGCGCGCGTTGGGCAGGGTGAGGAGCGCCGCGCCGGCGCACAGCTTCTGCAGATCAGCCAACGGCGGCCAGCTCGCGGCCGCGGGTCTCCGGCAGCATCACCGCGGCGACGAAGAGCACGGCGTAGGCGGAGGCGGCGAAGATTCCGATGGCGGGCCCCAGCGGCAGGGTCCGGTTGAGCAGCGCCACCAGCGTGGGGAAGAGCGCGCCCACGCCGCGCCCGAAGTTGTAGCTGAAGCCCTGCCCGGACCCGCGGATGCGGGTGGGGAACAGCTCGGTGAAGAATGCGCCCATGCCGCTGAAGATGCCGCTGGCGAAGAAGCCCAGGGGAAAGCCGAGGACCAGCATGGCGCGGTCGCTGATCGGCACCAGCGTGTAGACCAGCACCGTGGCCATGGAGCAGAGCGAGAAGAGGTAGAAGTTGGGCTTGCGGCCGAGCTGGTCGGAGAGCCAGGCGGAGACGAGATATCCGCAGAACGAGCCCGCGATCACCACGCCCAGGTACCCGCCGGTATTGAAGACCGAGAGGCCGCGCACCGTCTTGAGATAGGTGGGCAGCCAGGTGGTGATGGCGTAGTAGCCGCCTTGCGCGCCGGTCGCGAGCAGGGCCGCGAGCGCGGTGGTGGGAAGGATCTCCGGCGCGAAGATCTCGAGGAAGTTGCTCCGCGCGCCGCTCGCCTTCGCGGTGCGGAAGACCGCGGGCTCCTCGACGTTGCGGCGGATGTAGAGCACGAGAAGGGACGGGAGGATGCCTGCGAGGAAGAGCACGCGCCAGGCGGTCTGCTCCGGCAGCGCGCTGAACACCACCGTATAGAGGATGGCCGCCGCGCCCCAGCCCAGCGCCCAGCCGCTCTGCACCGCTCCCACCGTCTTGCCCCGGTGCCGCGGGCCGATGGCCTCGCCCATCAGCACCGCGCCCGCTGCCCACTCGCCGCCGAAGCCCAGGCCCATGAGCGCCCGCGCGGCGAGGAGCTGGCCGTAGCTCTGCGCCAGCCCGCAGAAGGCGGTGAACACGGCGAACCAGAGGATGGTGATCTGCAGCGTGCGCACGCGGCCGATGCGGTCGGCGACGAGGCCCGCGAGCCAGCCGCCCACCGCCGAGAGGAGCAGGGTGGTGGTCTGCAGCGTGCCGGCCTGCGCCCTGGTGAGGTGCCAGCCGGCGATCAGCGAGGGAATGATGAAGCTGTAGAACTGGAAGTCCATGCCGTCGAGGGCCCAGCCGCCGAAGCAGGCCCGGAAGGTGGACCGCTCGCCCTTGGACATCTCGTTCCAGAAGGACATGGTTGCTCCGGATGGGCGCCGTTCAACGTCACCGGCGGGCGTAGCAAATCCACAAGAGCAAAAGCAACCTCCTGTCAGTGGACTCGCGCGCTCCCCGAATCATTCGTCCGCGATCTGCAGCGTCCGCTTGCGCGCGACGGGCCCCTATCGCGCAAAGCTGGCACTTCTTGATGAATCCAGACCTGCCCGGCAGCGAATACTGCTGGGCAACGAGCGCTTGATGCCAGCGCCGCGAGGGAGTCGGCATCGGAAGTCACGATCGCTCCGGCGTGCAGACCTCCGCGGCGAGCCCGACCTCACGCCCACGACGGTCGTCCGGCTCAACCAGCTCCGCGGTCGATTGGCTTCGCCGGGGCGACCGGCCGACGGTCCTGCGACCATGGCGGAGGCCAGCTGTCTGGGGCGAGCCAGTGCGGCACGGTGCGCGCTCGCCGCCATCCCGACCGCAGCAGCCAGGTCCGGGGATGGGAAAGAATCTTCTGCCGGCGGGCCGCCTGGTATGCGCGAGAGGAGAACCGGTCCTGCCCGGACTCGCCGTAGTGATGTGCGGCGTTCCCCAGCACGTAGGCGATCGCGTTCACCAGCTCCGTAGGGCTGCGCAGCAGGCGCGAGTGGTAATGGTCGGCGAAGACGCGGCCCTTCCTGTCCATCAGCTGATTCAGCGCCTTGGCGATCCGGATGTTGAGTCCCTGCATGCCGCGGGAGAGCGCCGCGTCGCCGTCGGCTTCGACGACGAGGTGCAGGTGGTTGCCGAGCACCGTGAACTCGATGACCCGCAGCCCGAACCGTTCCCGCGCCTTCTCGAGGCACGTCTCGATGATTTCGAAGCAGCGCCGGCTGCGAAGGTTCCAGACGTATCCGGCCACCCGCAAGGTGACCTGCACGGCCGCCGGATTCTCGAACTTTGGACGGCTTCGGTGCGAGACCAGCGGCCGGCGGCCCTTCGGCTTGCGCCCGGCTCCCGGCCGCTTGCCGCCTCGCTTCGGCAGTTTGAGTGCGAGCTGTCCCATTTGATTGAGGATTAATTTACCATGCCGCCTCAGCGGCGTCAACGGCCCCTGCATGCCGTGGTTCGGCGCGCGCATGGTCGTGGGCGCGATCTGCCGTCGCCCCCCGGAGCGACTCTAGCTGAGCGCCGAGGGAGGTGTTCGGAAATGGGACGGCCCGTCCCCCTGCCGGTCACAGTCGCCACTCCACGCCCTTGGGAGGGCCTTGGCACGAAGTTCGCTCAATGAGCGCCCGATGCCCGCAGATCTCCCCCGAGCCGAGCCACGCCCGAGCGTGGTGGACATCCCCCGCAAGCCGAAGAATACCCGGCGGCGGAACCTCATCATTGCCGGCAGCGCGCTGGCCGCGGTGGCCTTGATCACCTTCGCACTCTCCCGCCTGCGCGCGGCGGCGCCGGTGGTGGACCGCGCCTCGCTCTGGACCGACACCGTGAAGCGCGGCCCGATGCTGCGCGACGTGAAGGGACCGGGCACGCTGGTGCCCGAGCAGATCCGCCTGATCACCGCCGACACTGCCGGCCGCGTGGAGCGCATCCCGCTGCGGCCCGGCGCGCAGGTGGAGCCCGGGACGGTTCTCATGGAGCTGTCCAACCCGGACGTGATGCTGCAGGCGCTCGACGCCGAGCGGCAGCTCGCGCAGGCGGAGGCCGATCTCATCAACCTGCGCGCCAATACCGACGGCAACACGCTCAGCACCCAATCCGGACTGGCGACGCTCGAGGCGCAGGCGGCGGACGCCGAGCGGCGCGCCAAGGCGGACGAGAAGCTCGCGAACGACGGCGTCATCAGCCAGGTGGAGGCGCGCCAGCAGGTCGAGCACGCGACCGAGCTGCGCGATCGGCTGGTGCTGGAGAGGAAGCGCCTCGGAGTCGTCGCCGGCAGCGGCAAGGAAGTGGTGGCTGCGCAGCGCGCGCAGATCGACCGGCTGCGCGCGGTGGTGGCCTTCCGCCGCAAGCAGGTGGACTCGATGAAGGTGCGCTCGGTGGACAAGGGCGTGCTCTCCGAGCTGCCTCTCGAGCTCGGGCAATGGGTGGTGCCGGGGCAGCTCCTCGCCAAGGTGGTGCAGCCCGAGCGGCTCAAGGCGGTGCTGCGCATCCCCGAGACGCAGGCGCGCGACCTGGCGCTGCACCTGCCCGCCACCATCGACACGCGCAACGGCATCGTGAAGGGCGAGGTCTCGCGGATCTCCCCCGCTGCCAACCAGGGGTCGGTGGAGGTGGACGTCTCGCTTCCCGCCGAGCTCCCCCGGGGCGCGCGCCCCGACCTCACCGTCGAGGGCACCATCGAGATCGAGCGGCTCGTCAACGTCCTCTACGTCGGCAGGCCTGCGGGCGCGCAGCCCAATGGCCAGGTGGAGCTGTTCAAGCTGGTGAACGGCGGCGACGAGGCCCACCGGGTGAAGGTGAAGCTGGGCCGCAGCTCGGTCAGCACCGTGGAAGTGCTCGAGGGCCTCGCCGAGGGCGACGCCGTCATCCTCTCAGACATGTCCCAGTGGGACACAACCGACCGCGTGAGGCTCCGGTGAGCGACGCCTTGATCGAGATGCAGGACGTGGAGAAGGTCTTCCTCACCGACGAGGTGGAGACGCACGCGCTCTCCGCCATCCACCTCGCGGTGAAGAAGAACGAGTGGCTCTCCATCGTGGGCCCTTCCGGCTCGGGCAAGACCACGCTGCTCGCCATCCTCGGCCTGCTCGACACCGCCACCGGCGGGCAGTACCTGCTCGACGGCAAGCCGGTGCAGGACCTCTCGCCCTCCGACCGCGCGCACGTGCGCAACCGCCACATCGGCTTCATCTTCCAGAGCTTCAACCTGATCGGCGACCTCACCGTCTCCGAGAACGTGGAGCTGCCGCTCACCTACCGCGGCATGCCGCCAGCGGAGCGGAAGAAGCGCGTCGAGGACGCGCTCGGACGGGTGGGCATGAGCCACCGCGCGCGGCACATGCCCGGGCAGCTTTCGGGAGGCCAGCAGCAGCGCGTCGCCGTGGCCCGCGCGGTAGCCGGCGATCCCCTCATCCTCCTCGCCGACGAGCCCACCGGAAATCTGGACTCCAAGAACGGCCAGGCGGTGATGAAGCTGCTCTCCGAGCTGCACCAGGGCGGGTCGACGCTGATCATGGTGACGCACGACCCGGCCTACGCGCGGCTCGCCACCCGCACCGTGTCGCTCTTCGACGGGCGCATCGTCGAGGAGTCCGGCTCGTCGGCGGCCTGAGCCACGCTTCCGGAGTGCATCGATGGACACGTTCCTCGAGGATCTGCGCTTCGCGCTCCGCGGCCTCTTCAAGGCGCCCGGCTTCACCGCCGCGGCGGTGCTGGCGCTGGCGCTCGGCATCGGCGCCACCACCGCTATCTTCAGCGTGGTCAACGCCGTGCTGCTCCGCTCGCTGGGCTGGGGCGACGAGAGCCGGCTGGTCTCGGTCTACCGGACCTACGCGGGCATCGGCACGGGGAAAGGCGGGCTTTCGGTGCCCGAGCTGTACGACCTGCCGCAGGCGCACGCGCTGGAGAGCTTCGGCGCCTTCAACCCCTCGACCGCGGCGCTGCAGGGCAGCGATCTCGCCGAGCGCGTCCCGGTGGCGCGCGTGACCTCCGGGTTCTTTCCCACGCTCGGCGTCCGCCCGCAGTTCGGCCGCGCCTTCGCGGCGGAGGAGGACCTGGAGGGCAGCGACGGCGTGGTCATGGTCAGCGCAGCCGCCTTCCGGCGCAGGTTCGGGGGCGACCCCGCGGCGGTGGGCCGGTCGATCACGCTCGACGGCAAGTCGAGGCAGATCATCGGCGTGCTGCCCGAGGGGTTCACCTTCTCCGGGTCCTTCGACTTCTACGTTCCCTACGGCTTCACCGAGCGGCAGCGGGTGACCGATCGCGGCGCGCACTATCTGATCACGGTCGCCAGGCTCCGGCCGGGCGTCCCGGTGCGGGCGGCCAACCACGAGGTGGAGCGGTTCTCGCAGCGGATGGCCGAGGCGCACCCCGACAACTACCCGCCGGACATGCGCTCGCTGCTCCACGTCGAACCGCTGCGGGACCGCTTCGTCTCCTCGACGCGGCAGCCCATCCTGGTGCTGTTCGGCGCGGTGCTGCTGGTCCTGCTCATCGCCTGCGGCAACGTGGCCAATCTGCTCCTGGCGCGCTCCGCGGCGAGGGAGAAGGAGTTCGCGCTGCGGTCCGCGCTCGGGGCCGGGCGGTCGCGGATCGTGCGCCAACTCCTCACCGAGGGCCTCCTGCTCGCGGCCCTGGGCGCGGCGCTCGGCGTGGTGCTCGCCGCCTGGGGCCTCGACTCGCTGCTCGCGGTGGCGCCGCGCGCCTTGCGGCAGATGGGCGAAGTCGCCGTGGACCGGTCGGTGCTCGCCTTCTCCGCCGGCCTGACTGTCGCGACGACGCTTGTCTTCGCGCTCGTGCCCGCGCTGCGCGCAAGCCGCGTCAACCTCGCCGCCTCGCTCAAGGACGGCGCCCGCGGCACCGCCGGAGTGCCCGCTGCGCGGCTGCGCACGGCGCTGGTGGTCGCGCAGGTGGCGGTCTGCCTCTTCCTGCTGGTCGGGGCCGGGCTCCTCATCCGCAGCTTCGCCCAGCTGCTTCACGTCTCGCCGGGGTTCGAGCCCGAGGGCGCCATCGCCGCCGACCTCCTCCCCGCGGGGCCAGCCTACGCGGACCCTGCCGCGCCAGAGCGCTATTACGAGCAGGCGCTGCGCGTCGCCTCCGGCCTGCCCGGCATCAGCGCGGCCGGCGCCATCCTCGCGCTGCCGATGCGCGGCCGGTTCGGCTGGACGCCCGACGCAATCGAAGGATACGAGCCGGCGC
>DASSQZ010000136.1:0-3438 GCA_035702105.1 Myxococcales bacterium
GCCGGCACGCAGAAGGACAAGAGCGGCGTGGTGTGGATCCGCAGCCTCGAGGTGGCGGACGTCCAGCGCTACATGCAGGAGCTGGTCGACTTCATGGACGCGCGGCACCCGCAGACGCTCAAGCTCCTGCGGGAGAAGAAGGACCTCACCGACGACGTGCGCGCGGCGCTGGATGCGGCGCTGGAGGAGTTCAAGGGCGTCTTCCGGCCGGCGGCGAAGGCGTAGATGGCCTCGCTGCGCTCCATCCGCTCCCGCATCCGGTCGGTGCGGAGCATGCAGAAGATCACCAAGGCGCTGAAGCTCGTCTCGGCGGCCAAGCTGCGGCGCGCGCAGGACGCGGTGGTGCGCACGCGGCCCTATGCGCAGGCCCTGGACGAGCTGCTCGCCTCGCTCGCCCGCGCCCGGGCCAACGCCGACATGCCTCCGCACCCGCTCATGGACGTGCGCCAGAACCCCAGCCGCATCGAGGTGGTGCTGCTCACCTCGGACCGCGGGCTCTGCGGCGGCTTCAACGCCAACATCATCCGGCGCGCGCAGCGCTTCCTCGTGGAGGAGGGCGACAAGTACGAGGTCATCCAGTTCTCCACCATCGGCCGGCGCGGCAGGGACTTCGCGCGAAAGCGCGGCATCCAGACGCGCAAGGACTACGTCGGCTTCTTCGGCCGGCTGCGCTACTCCATGGCCAAAGAGGTGGCGGACGACCTGATCGCCGAGTACCGGGAGCGGAAGCTGGACGCGGTCTACCTGCTCTACAACCAGTTCAAGAGCGCCATCACCCAGGTCATCACCCTCAAGCAGCTCCTGCCCATCGTGGCGGAGAAGGAGCAGGAAAAAGCTGCGGGCAAGGGCGGGTTCATCACCCCCGAGCACATCTACGAGCCGTCGCGGCCGCAGCTGCTCGAGCACCTGATTCCCCGCGAGCTGGCGATGCAGATCTGGCGCGCGCTGCTCGAGTCGGAAGCCTCCGAGCACGGCGCGCGGATGAGCGCGATGGAGTCCGCCACCACCAACGCCAACGAAACCATCGGGCGCCTCTCCCTCCAGTACAACCGCGCCCGCCAGGCGTCGATCACCAAGGAGCTGATGGAGATCGTCTCCGGCGCCGAGGCGCTCAAGTGACGACGCAAACGACCGAAGTGGGGGTTCCAAGGGGGAGCGAGATCCCCCGTGGTGGAGGCGCCGAAGGCGCCGGATCGAGAGCGTGCCGCCGAAGCAGAGCGGCCACGAGGTCATGATGGCTGTTGCCATGAACGAGATGTCCAAGATGGGGAAGGTGTCGCAGGTCATCGGGCCGGTGGTGGACGTGGAGTTCCCGGCCGGGGCGCTGCCGGAGATCTTCACCGCGCTGACCCTCTCCAACCCCGGCATCTCCGACAAGCCGGACAACCTCACCATCGAGGTGGCGCAGCACCTGGGCGAGGACACGGCGCGCTGCATCGCCATGGATTCGACCGAGGGCCTGGTCCGCGGGCAGCCGGTGCGCAACACCGGCGGCCCCATCACGGTTCCGGTGGGCAAGGAGGTGCTGGGCCGGATCCTCAACGTGATCGGCGAGCCGGTGGACGAGAAGGGGCCCGTCAAGGCGACGCGGCGGCTGCCCATCCATCGCGCCCCGCCCGACTTCGAGGAGCAGGACGTGCGCATGGTGCCCTTCGAGACGGGCATCAAGGTCATCGACCTGCTCGCGCCCTACCTGCGCGGCGGGAAGATCGGCCTGTTCGGCGGCGCCGGCGTGGGCAAGACGGTGCTCCTCCAGGAGCTGATCAACAACGTCGCCAAGCAGCGCGGCGGCTTCTCCGTCTTCGCCGGCGTGGGCGAGCGCACCCGCGAAGGCAACGACCTCTACACCGAATTCCAGGAAGGCGGCGCCAACGCGGTCATCAAGATCAACGACCTGGAGAAGAGCCTGGCGGTGCTGGTCTACGGGCAGATGAACGAGCCGCCCGGCGCGCGCGCCCGGGTGGCGCTCTCCGCCCTCGCCATCGCCGAGTACTTCCGCGACGAGGAGGGCAAGGACATGCTCCTCTTCATCGACAACATCTTCCGCTTCACCCAGGCGGGCTCGGAGGTCTCCGCGCTCCTCGGACGCATCCCCAGCGCCGTGGGGTACCAGCCCACGCTCTCCACCGAGATGGGCGGCCTCCAGGAACGCATCACCTCCACCAAGAAGGGCGCCATCACCTCGGTGCAGGCCATCTACGTGCCTGCGGACGACCTGACCGACCCGGCGCCTGCCACCGCCTTCGCACACCTCGACGCCACCACCGTGCTCTCCCGCGGCCTGACCGAGATCGGCATCTACCCGGCGGTGGACCCGCTCGACTCCACCAGCCGCATCCTCGACCCGCAGATCGTCGGCGAGCGCCACTACAAGGTCGCGCGCCGGGTGCAGGCGGTGCTGCAGCGCTACAAGGAGCTGCAGGACATCATCGCCATCCTCGGCATGGACGAGCTGTCCGACGAGGACAAGCTGACGGTGGCCCGCGCCCGCAAGGTGCAGCGCTTCCTCAGCCAGCCCTTCCACGTGGCCGAGCAGTTCACCGGCTTCCCCGGCAAGTACGTGAAGATCGAGGACACCATCCGCTCCTTCGAGGAGCTGCTCGACGGCAAGCACGACAACCTGCCCGAGCAGGCCTTCTACATGGTGGGCAACATCGACGAGGCCGTGGAGAAGGCCAAGACGCTGGTGCGCTGATGCCGCTCTCCATCGAGATCGTCACTCCCGAGCAGCGCGTCCTCACCACCGAGTGCGACGAGGTGCGGCTGCCCGGGGTGGAGGGCAGCTTCGGAATCCGGCCCGGCCATACGCCGCTCGTCGCCGGGCTCGCGGCGGGAGAGCTGGTCTACGTCTCCGGCGGCACGGAGCACCGCTTCGCGGTGGGCGAGGGCTTCGCCGAGGTCAGCGACGATCGCGTCCGCATCCTGGTGGAGGAGGCCACGCGGGCAGGAGACATCGACGCCGCGCGCGCCCAGAGCGAGCTGAAGGCGCTGCAGGGCAAGCTCTCCGGGGTGGACCAGGAAGACCCCTCCTACGCGGCCGACCGCGCGCAGCTCGAGCGCGCTGCGGCGCGTGCGCTGGTGGCCTCCCGCCGCTGAAGCGCTCAGCCCGGTCGCGGGAGGCGTGCCCGCCAGATGCCCCGCCGCAGCACGGCGATGTTGAAGTTGATGAGGAGCCCGCGCGCGCAGCCGGAAAAGCGCATGTGCGTGAGCAGCTGCGCGCGGTGCCAGTCGGTGAGCCGCTCGGCGCTGCGCACGTCGACGATGAGCTCCCCGGCCACCACCAGATCGAGTTGCAGGCCGGCGTCGAGAACGAGACCCCGGTAGCGAATCGGGACCGCGAGGTTGCGTGCGAACGGCACGCGGCGGCTGCGCAGCTCCTCTGCGAGCGCGAGCTTGTAGACGGTTTCCGGTAGCCCCGGTCCGAGAGCGAGATGCACC
>DASSQZ010000137.1:0-11753 GCA_035702105.1 Myxococcales bacterium
TCCTGACGCCCCGCACCACCGCGGTGTGCGCTTCCTGCCATGACTCTGCCGCGGCGCAGGGTCACATGCAGCAGAACATCGTAGGCACGACCGAGACGTGCGACGTCTGCCACGGCCTCGGCAAGGAAGCCGACGTGCGCAAGCTGCACGTTCCGGCGCCGTAGCAAGTCGAAGTCCGGGACCCCGCGGACGGCTCCTCGCCGCCCGCGGGGTTTCCTCATTGCAGGAATCAGGATGGAGTCGTGCGCGCGGGGAATCCATGCTCACCAGACGCAACCATCTGCTGCACAGGCTGCCCACCGCGGGCCTGACCTCCGAACTGGCGCTCATGGAGCTGGAGCGCGCCGAGGCCATGCTCATCCGGGCGGCCGAGCACCTCAGCGAAGAGACGCGGCGGGATGCGGTTGCGGCCGGCACCGCGCTGCGCGAATGCGCCGCCGCCGGCCTCTGGGTGATGCGCTGGCAGGACGCGCTCGACCGCCTGCGCGATACCGAGCGGAGAAACGCCGCCGCGTCGCACTCCTGACGCGCGAGTCCTTCAGCATCGGCATCACCGTCCGTGCGCAAGCCCTGCGTTGCCGCCGCTGCGTTGTCCCCGCGGACTTCGGACCGGCATATGCATCGCGATCACCTGCGCGTCTCGCGTGCGGGAGGAGCCGATGCAGGTCCGAGAGTTGATGTCGAGGCTGCCGGTGACGGTGCGGGACACCGACGACGTGATGCTGGCGCTGCAGTTGATGGCGTGGGCGGAGATCCGCCACCTGCCGGTGCTGCACGACGAGAGGCTGGTGGGCGTGGTCAGCGAGCGCGACCTCCTCGCCAACCGCTCCAGCAACCCGCCGGTTGCGGAGGTGATGACCGCGCCTGCGCAGGTGGCGGGCCCGGACGACGACGTGGCGGAGGCCGCGCGCAGGATGGTGGGCGCCCGCCTGGGATGCCTGCCGGTGGTGGAGCGGGGAAGGCTGGTCGGGATGATCACCGTGACCGACCTGGTGGCTTTGCACGGAGCGCCGGGCGCGACGCAGGATCTGCAGATTCCCGTCAGCGCGCTCATGACCCGCGAGCCGGTGACGGTCTCGCCCGACGACTTCCTTCTCGACGCCATCGTGCACATCGGCAAGCGGCAGGTCCGCCATGCGCCGGTGGTGGATGCGGAGCGGCGGGTGGTGGGAATGCTGAGCGATCGCGACATCCGGCTCGCGCTCGGCGCATCGCTGCTCTCGGGAACCGACGCCGCCGCAGGGCCACGGCTGCGCCTGCTCAGGGTGCGGGAGGCGATGTCCTCCGAGCCGGTGCTGGTGCAGGAGTCCGCCTCTCTCGCCAGCGCCGCGGCGGCGTTCGTGCACAGGAGCATCGGCGCGCTGCCGGTGGTGGACGCGCACGGGCGCATCGCCGGCATCCTCTCCTACGTGGACGTGCTGCGCGCCCTGCTCGCCTTCGCCGGGTCTTCGGCGGCGGCGTCTCCGGAGGAGGATGCGCCGACGGTGCACTGAGTCCTCCGCCTGCGCCATTTGCGAGGGGTGGCGCCGCGCGCGCAAATGATGCCGCGCCCGGCGCCCCGCCCGATGGGATGCCGCCGGCCCGGTCCAATCGATGCATGCGCGTGAAGCGGGGTCTGACCGACCCTCGAGAGGAGACGGCATGATTGCGAACGACAAGAGGACGATCAAGCGCGCCCTGGCGAGGACGAAGAAGCTGACCAACACCGCCGCAAAGGAGATTGGCGCCGAGGCCATCAAGATCCGGGAGATGGCGAAGGCGGAGTTCCAGGAGTTGGTGGGCGGCGCGCGCTCCACCGGGCAGCAGCAGTTCAAGCAGCTGGGCCGCGAGCTGGTGAAGCTGGGCCACAAGCTGGAGAAGATGGGCAAGGCGCCTGCGAACCGTCGCAAGGCGCGTTCAGCCGTCCAAGTGGCGCCGAGGTAGCTCGCGCCAGGAAACGGCGGAGCGGCTGCCCGCGCAGGGCTGCTCCGCCGTGGGCGCGGCCGGTGGCGCACGGCTTCCGGAGCGCGGCTGCGAGGCTTGCCTCCCGGGAACGGGCTGCGGTCCGCGCGCGGGCGTGCTCACGGGACGCCCCCCTGCAGGAAGAGAACGAGCCCGACGGCCGCGGGCAGGAGCACGTTGTCGGTGCCTGCGGGCGCGAGCGCCTCGGCGAGGGCGCCGCAGAGCCCCGCGAGGGCGATGGTCCCGGCGGATGGGGAGACGCCGAAGCGCGCGGCCGCCAGGGCCACCGCGGCCGCGCAGAGAACGGCAACGGCGGCGCTGCCCTCCAGGCTCTTCCTCTTGCCCCCTCGCGCTGCGTAGAAGCGGCGCCCGAAGCGGCGGCCGATGGCGCCGCCAACGCCGTCGCCGAGGGCGAGCGCGAGCAGCGCGGCGGCAGGAGCAAAGGGCCGCGCGGCAAAGGCCAGAACGGTCCCGGCCGCGAAGGACGCCGCGTAGAGCTGGAGTCCCGCCCAGCGCTCGTCGCCGTCCGAGACGCTCTGGCGGATGCGCGCGGCCGTCCCGCCGCGGCTCGAGAGCGCCGGCATGGCCCAGGTGGCAGCCGTGCCGGCCAGGGCCAGCGCCACCGGCGCGAGGGCGCCGTGCCAGAGCGGCCATCCCAAGGGCCAGAGGCCCGCGCCCACGTGGATCAGGTCGCGCAGGTACGTCACCGGAACGCCGGCGCGCCGCGCCGCCATGCAGGCAGCGAAGGCGGCCACGGCGAGCGCGATCCAGAGCACCACGAGGAGCGCGTCGCTCATGCGGCGCCTTGCGCGACGACAGGGCGCGCCCTCACCGGAACAGGTCCTCGGCCCATGCGGGGTCGAAGCGCGGCGCCTGCAGCGCCCTCTCGGCGAGCCCGAGAATGGCGTCTCGCCCCGCTTCGGGCAGGGTGGGATAGAAGCGCGGGCTCGCGACCACGAGGCAGCGCCACGCAAGCCACGGCGCCGCCACCTCCAGCAGGTCGCGGTCGCCGCTCTCGCGCAGCCAGGTTTCCCAGAAGGCGCGCCAGAGCGGTCCGAGGCCGCGCGCCCACGAGGCGGGCCGGTCGATGGCGAAGAAGACGAAGTTCACCGCCATGGCGGTCACGTCGTCCGCGGGGTCGCCCTTGCAGCCGCGGCTCGCGTCGAGCAGCGTGAAGCGCGCCCCGTCTCCCTTCTCGAAGACCACGTTGAACGGATGGAAGTCGCCGTGCGTGCGGGCAAGCCGGGCCTCGCGCCCGCGCAGCCGCCAGCGGAAGTCGAGGCAGCGCTCCTCGATGGCGCGGAGCCGCGCCGGCGGAGCGCCGGGAACCGTGGCGCCGTAGCCGTCGACCATGCCGAAGATCCCCTCGCCGTGGCCGAGCAGGTCGCGAACGGCGCGCGTGTACGCGGCCGGCTCCGCGATGCGCCGGGCATGCAGCGAGACCAGCCAGCGCGCGAGCGACACGCAGCGTTCGAGGTCGCCGTCGCTGGCCACGCCTCCCGCGGCGATGCGGCGCAGGTCCTCGGCGTACATCCTGCCCTCGGCGAAGGTGGTGAGCAGGTAGAACTCGCCGCCCTCGCGCACCGAGACGAGCCCCGACGGCGCGATGGCGCCAACGTCGAGCGCGCGCACGTGATCGGGGACGGCGTTGAAGGTATCGAACGAGAGCAGCATGCCCTCGGCGCGGTCGCTGCGGCGGTCGTGACCGAAGATGTTCGAGGTGGCGGTGCGGAAGACCAGGACGCGGCGCTCTCCCTGCGGCCCGCTCACGGTGACGCGCAGCGGCCGGCCGTAGCCCTGGACCTTGTGCGTGTCGTCGCCTCCGGTGTCGGGCGCCAGCGGCCGCAGCCCGACGATGCGCGAGCCGGGAAAGAGCCTGGCGACCAGATCCTCGAGGGCGCGCTGCGGATTGTCGGTGGCGGTCACGAGGCGACAGCTCCTTGCCGGGGTCAGGTTCGCGGCGCGTCGAAGGCGGGCCGGCAGCAGGCGGGTAGCTCCAGGCAGAGCGCATCGATGGCACGGCGCGCCTTGGCGAGGAAGTCCGGCGAGCTCTCGATGAAGCGCCGGCGCGGGTGGCCGTCCCAGGCCTGGGCGATGCGCCGGTCGAGCTCGGCTGCCTGCACGGCCGTCTCGGGACGCAGCGGGTTGCGGTTGTCCCAGCCGCGGCCCCCGCCGGGCGGGCGCATGTGGATGACCGCCGCATAGCGGGCAAGCTCGACCTCGCGCGAGCTGCGCACCCTGGCCCAGAACTCTTCCGGCGAGCCCGGCCAGTACGCGAGCGCGTCCACCGTGCCCCGGTCGCAGAGGGCCACCGCGGGCGGATCGCGCGCGTCCTCCAGCGCCTCGACCTGCCTCTGGACGGCGAAGATCGCGATCTGCGCCGCCTCGCGCCCCACCTGGAACGGCACGCGGGGAAAGCCACCGCCGAAGAGGATGCTGGCCGACTCCGGCAGCACGCGCAGGTGCCTGCAGAGCATGCTGCGCGCAAGCTCCAGCACCGCCGTCTTGCCTGCGCCGGGGCCACCCGTCAGCACGATGCGCTGCCGTTGGTGAATTGCGTTGCAGCCGCACTCCAGCATGGCCGGCCCCTGCCGCTGCAAGCGCAACGCCAGCGAATCGGAACGATTCGTGAATGTACGCAGGCGGGGGAGGAGAGCTCGAGGAGCGTTGCCTGTGCGACAACTGCCTGAATCGGTTCGAATGCAGGTCCTCTTCCAGCACGAGGTGCTCCGCGCGCTGCTCGGGCGGCTGGTCCACGCCTCGGAGCGCATCCTGCACGGCGATCCGGCGACGCAACAATTGCGCGATGCGCAGAGAACGTTGCACGACGTTCTCGAGGTCCACCTGCGCCAGGAGGAGGACGTGCTGGCGCCGCTGTTGCGCGCCACCTGCGGGCCGGCGCGACGGGACCGGATGCACGCCGACCACTGCAGGGTCCTGCGGGTGCTGGAGCGGCAGCGTGCCCGGCCGCCCAGGCAATCGGCCACCGGCAGCCGGCGGCTCGCCTTGCAGATGCTCGCCGCGATGGAGGCGGAGGAGCACGAGCTGATCGGCAGCGCGCCGCTCCCCGAGCCGCAGCTCCGCGTGCATTGAGCGTCGCGCACCCCGCGCGCAGCGCCCGGGCAGGAAGGCTTCAGCGCGCTCCGCGGACGCGCATCCGGAAGTACACCGGGCGCACCATCCCGCGGAGCATCTCCGAGGGCGCGAGCATGGTGCCGTCGGCCACGCCGGGCGGAACCGCGAGCCAGGCGCTGAACAGCTCGTCGGTCGTGCCTCGTCCGTGGCACCGGAAGCAGGACGCCGCGCCGCCCACGCACTCGCCGCAGCCGACCTTCACGCGCATGGAGATGGCGATCATCCCTCCTTGCGCAGCCTCACCGCCATCGAGGAGGAGCTCGATGATTCCGCCCGGAGCCCTGCAGGCGATTCCACAGGTCAGGAGCGCGTTCAGCGGCCCGCTCAGGCGCGAGAGCATGACGCGAGGGGCGCGGCGGCGAGGTGCTGCCGCCGGCGCACTGGCCGGAGCGGCGCCGTGCGCGCCGGCCGACGCTCCGCGCTTGCGATCGTACGCCGCCCGCGCGGCCGGGTCGGACAGCACGGCATAGGCCGCCGAGATCTTCTGGAAGATGTGGGTGGCCCCGGGGCCGGCGCGGTCGGGGTGCCAGCGCAGCGCCAGCCGCCGCCAGACGCGGCGGAGCTGGGCAGCCCCGGCGTCCGCCGCGACGCCGAGAAGCGAGTAGTAATCGTCGAGCGGCTCCTTGCCCACGCGCAGAGCGTACCGCACCGTGCTGCAACGGGCGAAACGGCGCGCACGTCCGTGCAAGGATTACCGAGCGAAACCATTTCGCCGCATTCCTGCCCGATTTCCCGGACGACGGCGCAGGAACGCTTTCTTTCCTGAACCGATTTCGTCAAGAAAGTCGGCGGCACCGCCACGCCTGGAACGGCGCCGCCCGCGGCGCGCGCCAGAACTGCACCGCTCGACGAGTTGCCCCCCGTGGCACGCCCCAAGCAACGGAGACGGATTGTGGGCCGGTCCACTCGCGATTCGAGCGGGCCGCAGCCCCCTTGGAAGGAGCCACCATGAAACTCCCACTCGCGCTCTTCATTGGACTCGCGGCGTGCGCCACCTCGGTGCAGCCCGGGTTCGTCGCGAATTCCGAATACCTGCAGCCATGCCTGTCGAACATGTTCTGCGGTGAGATGCCGGCCGCGGTGGCGGCGGCGCCTGCCGACCCGTGCGCACCCGGGCAGGTGCACACGCCGGAGCAGTGCCCGTCGCTCGACGACGACGGCGACCTGATCGCGAACGCCGACGATCGCTGCCCGCTCGAGAAGGGCGTCGCCGCGAACTTCGGCTGCCCGCCGCCGCCTGACTCCGACGGCGACGGCATCGCCGACGCGGACGATCGCTGCCCGAGCGTGCCCGGCGCCGCCTCCGAGCAGGGCTGCCCGGCGCTCGCCAAGGTCGCCCCTGGACGGATCGACATCAACGAGAGGGTCTTCTTCGACACCGGGAAGGCGACGATCAAGGAGCGCTCGCACATGCTGCTCGACGCGGTGGCCGAGGTCCTCAACGCGAACCCGCACCTCTCTCCGGTGCTGATCGCGGGCCACACCGACAACCGCGGCTCCGCCGACCTCAACCGGAAGCTCTCCGCCGCGCGCGCCGAAGCCGTGAAGGCCTACCTGATCGAGAAGAACGTCGACGCTTCCCGCCTCCAGGCGCAGGGATTCGGCCCGGACAGGCCAGCGGAGACCAACAAGACCGCCAACGGCCGCGAGCAGAACCGGCGGGTGGAGTTCCTGCTCGCCGAGAACTAGAGCGCATCTCATGGATGCGCTCTAGTCCCGGACGCCGAACGCGGCTCAGGGACGCCCGTAGAGTTGGACCTCGACGTCATGAGGCGCGTTCTGGTCGTTGCCGCTGCCGCTCCGCGGCATACGCCGTGCATTCGATCGCAGCGCCAGCCACGGTTCGGGGGAAAGGAGCGACTGCGATGCAGTACTTCGTCACAGGAGCCACCGGCTTCATCGGCTCTCGCATGGTCGCAAAGCTGCTGGAGCGGGAAGGCGCGACCGTCTACGTACTGGTACGGCCCCATCGCCTGGCGCGCCTGAACGTTCTGCGCGCGCGCTGGGGGACGGGCGCAGACCGCGTCATCCCCGTGCTGGGCGACCTCCTCCAGCCGGGGCTCGGCGTCTCCGCCGCCGACCTCGATCTGCTCCGCGGGCGGGTCGATCACCTGTTCCACCTCGCCGCCGTCTACGACCTGAAGGCGAGCGCGCAGGCGCTGCAGGCGGCCAACGTGGACGGCACCCGCCACGCGGTGGAGCTCGCGCACGAGATCGGGGCGCGGCATTTCCACCTGGTGAGCTCGATTGCCGCGGCCGGCCTCTACGAAGGCACCTTCCGCGAGGACATGTTCGAGGAGGCCCGGCACCTCGAGCATCCCTACTTCCGCACCAAGCACGACTCCGAGGCGATCGTGCGGAAGCAATGCCGCCAGCCCTGGCGGATCTATCGGCCCGGCATCGTGGTCGGCGACTCGCGCACCGGCGAGATCGACAAGATCGACGGCCCCTACTACCTGTTCAAGTCGATCCAGAAGCTGCGCCGGCTGCTTCCGCAGTGGATGCCCTTCATCGGCATCCAGGGCGGCCGGCTGAACCTGGTCCCGGTCGACTTCGTAGTGGCGGCCATCGATCACATCGCCCACCAGGAAGGACTCGACGGCGGCTGCTTCCACCTGACCGATCCGCATCCACACCGCGTCGGCGAGATCGTCGACCTCTTCTCGCGCGCCGGCCACGCGCCGGAGCTCAGCCTCCGCATCAATTCCCGGATGTTCGGCTTCATTCCCGAGCCGCTGCGCCAGGTGCTCTGGGGCGTGACCCAGCTGCGCCGCGTGGGCGAGCAGTTGATGAAGTCCTCCGGGCTGCCGCCGGGCCTGTTGCAGTTCGTCGACTACCCCACCCGCTTCGACTGCAGCCAGGCGCAGCGGGCGCTGGAGGGCAGCGGAATCGAGGTCCCGCCGCTCGAGGATTACGCCTGGAAGCTGTGGGACTACTGGGAGCGCAACCTCGACCCGGACCTCTTCGTCGAGCGCAACCTGCGCCGCGCCGTCGAGGGCAAGGTGGTCCTGATCACCGGCGGCGGGGCCGGCATCGGCAAGGCCACGGCGCTGAAGATCGCCGCAGCGGGAGCGAGCTTGATCGTGATCGATCGCGACGAGGCGCCGCTGCGCGAGCTGGAGCAGGAGATCCGCCAGGCCGGCGGCAGGATCGCGACGTACCGGTGCGACCTCACCGACTTCTCGCAGGTGGACGCGACGATCGCGTCGCTGCTGGCGCAGCACGGCGGCGTGGACATCCTGATCAACAACGCAGGCCGCTCGATCCGGCGCGCCATCGAGCACTCCTACGATCGCTTCCACGACTACCAGCGCACCATGCAGCTCAACTACTTCGCCGCGGTGCGCCTGACGCTCGGCCTCTTGCCGCAGATGCGCACCAGGAAGGGCGGGCAGGTGATCGCCATCTCCTCGCTCGGCGTCCTGGCGAGCGCCCCGCGCTTCTCCGCCTACGTCGCCTCCAAGGCGGCGCTGGAAGCCTTCTCGCGCTGCGCGGCGGCGGAGTTCGCCGGCGACGGCATCGCCTTCACCATCGTCAATTTCCCGCTGGTGCGCACCGCCATGACGGCGCCCACGCGCTTCTACCAGCAGGCGGAGATGCTCACGCCGGCGGAGGCGGCCGACATCGTGGTCCGCGCCATCCTCGAACGGCCCGATCGCATCACCACTCCGCTCGGCCATTTCGCCGAGCTGATGAACACGCTGGCCCCGAAGATCACCCGCATGGTCATGAGCGCCGGCTACCGGATGTTCCCCGAGTCGGCGGCGGCGATGGGCCGCAAGGAAGCCGACTCCGGCTCGCACGTCACGACCGGGCAGATTGCCTTCGCCCAGCTCACCCGAGGCTTCCATTTCTGAGCGGCGCGGGCCGCCCGCCCGAAGGCAGTGAAGGGGAAACGGCAGGCGCTCCTGCCCCCGAATCGCTGGTTGACCGCTGCTCCCGCGCAGGGTCTAATGCGCGCGCTCGCGTCGGACTGTTGGGGCGTCGCCAAACGGTAAGGCAGCAGGCTCTGACCCTGCCATTTGTAGGTTCGATTCCTACCGCCCCAGCCACCCTCTCTGGTACCTTCGCAGGCCTCGCAGGCGACCGCGGAGGGCTGCACGTGACCGACGAGACGCGCGCTCCGACCAATTTCATCCGCCAGATCATCGACGCCGATCTCGCCGCGGGAAGGCATTCGCTCGTGGTCACCCGCTTTCCGCCCGAGCCGAACGGGTACCTCCACATCGGTCACGCCAAGTCCATCTGCCTGAACTTCGGCATCGCCCGCGACTACGCCGGCCGCTGTCATCTAAGAATGGACGACACCAACCCGGCCAAGGAGGAACAGGAGTACGTCGAGTCGATCAAGGCGGACGTGCGCTGGCTCGGGTTCGACTGGGGCGAGAACTCCTTCCACGCGGCCGACTATTTCTCCCGCCTCTACCAGTGGGCGGAAAAGCTCGTGCGCGAGGGCAAGGCCTTCGTCGACGATCAGAGCGGCGACGAGCTGCGGCGGACGCGAGGCACGCTGACGACGCCCGGGACGCCGTCGCCGTTCCGCGATCGCTCGCCGGAGGAGAACCTCGATCTGCTGCAGCGCATGCGCAAGGGCGAGTTCCCCGACGGCTCGCGAACGCTGCGCGCGAAGATCGACATGTTCTCGCCGAACCTGAACCTGCGCGATCCGGTGATGTACCGGATTCGCCGCGAGCACCACGACCGCACCGGCGACGAGTGGTGCATCTACCCCACCTACGACTGGGCGCACGGCCAGTCCGACGCCATCGAAGGCGTCACCCACTCGCTCTGCACGCTCGAGTTCGAGGCCCACCGCCCGCTCTACGACTGGTTCCTCGAGCAGATCGGGCTTCCCCACAGGCCGCGGCAGATCGAGTTCGCCCGCCTGAACCTCACCTACACGCTGCTGAGCAAGCGGCACCTCGGCGCCATCGTCGCCGAGGGGCTGGTCTCGGGCTGGGACGATCCGCGCATGCCCACCCTCGCGGGGCTGCGGCGCCGCGGCTACACGCCCGAGGCGCTGCGCCTCTTCTGCGAGCGCATCGGGGTGGCCAAGGCCGACAGCACCGTCGAGGTGGAGCTCCTCGAGAACACGCTGCGCGAGCTGCTCAACCTCTCGGTGAAGCGGGCGCTCTGCGTGCACCGGCCGCTCAAGGTGGTGGTGGAGAACTGGGAGGAGGGCAAGGTCGACGAGATCGACGCGCCCTTCGTCGCCGACCGGCCCGAGGCCGGCTCGCGCAAGCTGCCCTTCACCCGCGAGCTGTTCGTCGAGCGCGACGATTTCCTCGAGATCCCCGCCAAGGGATGGAAGCGCCTCTCGCCGGGCAAGGAGGTCCGCCTCCGCCACGCCTACGTCCTGCGCTGCACCGGAGTCGTCAAGGATTCGCGCGGCGAGGTCAGCGAGCTCCGCGCCACCATCGATCCCGAGACCCGCTCCGCAAACCCGAAGGACGGGCGCAAGATCGGAGGCGCCATCCACTGGGTGTCGGCGCCGCTCTCGAAGGCCGCCACGCTGCGGCTCTACGACCGGCTCTTCAAGGTCCCCAATCCCGGCGCGGGAGACGCCGACTTCCGCACCCAGCTCAACCCGCGCTCGCTCGAGGTCCTCGAGGGTGCGCGCATCGAGCCCGCGCTGGCGGCGGCGCAGGCGACCGAGCGGTGGCAGTTCGAGCGCAAGGGGTACTACGTCGCCGACGCCAAGGATTCGAAGCCGGGCGCGCCGGTGTTCAACCTGATCGTCCCGCTCCGCGACACCTGGGCAAAGGGGGGCGGCTGATGGCGAGCCGCCCCTCGAAGAACCTCCTCCTGCAGAAGGCGACCGAGCGCCGGCACATCGAGCTGTTCCTGGAGCTCGCCGGGCTGCCGGCGCGGACGGAGTTCGGCGATCGGCCCGACTGCGTGCTGGTCTTCCCGGGCGGCCGCATCGGTCTCGAGCACCGCGAGCTCTGCGACCAGCGCCTCCTCGCCCACGGGCCGCATCTGCAGCGGTTCCGTGAATCCGCGAGAGGCGAGCTCGAGGCGCGAGGGCTCGACGTGCGCGTCCAGGTCCAGTTCCCGGCGCTCTCGACGTATTTCCTCGAGCATCCTCGCCGGGTGGCGCCGCTGGCCCGGGAGATCGCCGACCTGGCCGCCGCCGCGGTCGCGCCCGCGGTGGTCGGGGAAGACGGACTCAGGGCGCTCGGCATCGAGGGACCGGTGCGGGTCGTGGTGCAGCGATCCGGCGAGGGGCCGTCGGTGCAGACGCAGAGCGGCCCCGCCGACTTCGAGGCCGAGGGCGCGCATCGCCTCTTCGAGGCGGTGCGGAGCAAGGAGGCGAAGCTCTCTGCCTACGCCTGCGAGGTCTCGCGCGTCTGGCTCCTGCTGGTCACGGGCGAGAGCGCTGCGCAGCCCGCGGCGGGGATCGAGAACCTGCACATCGAATCCCGCTTCGATCGCGTGTTCGTCCTCGACGCCCGCGATCGCCGGCTTCTCTGCGTCGCGGCGGGCTAAGTCAGCGCCGCAGCTCGAGGCGGATCACCAGCCGCAGCCCCGACCATGTTTCGTCGATGGCGCAGACCTTGTTGTCGACCAGGCCGGTGGGAAGGGCCACTTCGCGGACCACGCTCTCGGTCACGTCGGTCGCGACCCCGGAAGCCTTCTTCGGCCAGGCGATCCAGAGGCCGCACGCGGGAGCCATC
>DASSQZ010000138.1:0-2525 GCA_035702105.1 Myxococcales bacterium
AGCGTCCAGACCACCTCGATGTAGGGCGGGCGCACGAGGCCGAAGTGCATCGCGCACCAGGTGACGATCACCGACGTCACCGGCGCCAGCACGAAGGGCGGCGCGAGCTTGCCGTTCATCACCACCGGCGCGCCGAAGAGCAGGGGCTCGTTGATGTTGAAGATGGCCGGCACGATGCCGGCCTTGCCCACCAGGCGAAGCTGCCGGGAGCGGGCGAAGAGGAGCAGGAGCGCGAAGGCGAGGGTGTTGCCCGATCCGCCCTGCCAGACGAACCAGATGAAGAACTCCTGCGTGAAGAGGTGCGGCGGGTGCGTGCCGGCGGCCACCGCGGCCATGTTCTCCGCCAGGGCGGCGAGCCAGAGCGGCTTGACCGCGGCCAGGACGGAGAGGCCGTGCACGCCCACCAGCCACAGCCCGCTGTCGATCAGCACCACGATGAGCACCGCGGGCAGGGAGTCGCCGCCGATGAGCAGCGGCCGGAAGATGGCCTGGATGCCGTTGACCAGATCGATACCCACCACGTGGACCACGAACCAGATCAGGACCACGCAGCTCACGGTGGGGAGCAGGGCGGCGAAGGAGCGCACCACCACGTCGGGCGCCCCGCCGGACAGCTTGATGCCCCAGCCGCGGCGACGAAAAATAAATAAAATTTCTACCGAGAAGATGGCGGCGGCGAAGGCGGGGAAGAGGCCGGCCGCGCCCAGTGTGGCGAGTGGCAGCGCTCTTGCAACCGGGTGCTGCGCCACCAGGAACACCGCCAGCGCGGTGGTGGCGCCTGCCACCGGGTCGGTCTCGCGCCTTTTCGAGAGCGAGAACGCAGTGGCCACGCAGACGTAGATGGAGACGAGGCCGGCGCAGGCCGTGTAGCCCGCCAGCAGTTGCGCCGCGGGAGGCAGGAAGCGCGACAGGGACGGCCAGGGCGGCTGCGCCAGCAGCAGGAACAGGCTGCCGAGGAGGATGAGCGGCAGGCTGCCCACAACGCCGTCGCGCACCGCCATGAGGTGCGGCTGCTTTCCGAGCGCGCTGCCCAGGGCGTGGAGCCGTTGCCGCACCGGCGCATTCTGGTGTGCGCTCGGCGTTTCCGCCAGTTTGACACCCTGCGTTCTGCGCGCTACTTGAGCGCGCACTCTGAGGGCGAGGCGGAACGCGGATATGACGACGGTGGTGATGCCGCAGCTCGGCGAATCGGTGGTGGAGGGGACCGTGGTCCGGTGGATCGCCAAGCCCGGCCAGAAGGTCGCGCGCGACGAGCCGCTGGTGGAGATCGCCACCGACAAGGCGAACACGGAGATCCCTTCGCCGATGGCCGGCGTGCTGGTCGAGCAGCTTGCGAAGGAGGGGTCGGTCGTCACCGTGGGGGGCGCGCTGGCGCGCCTCGACGAGGCGGGCGCCGGGACGGCCGCCGCCGCGCCGGGTCCGGCCGTCGCTGTCGCACCCGCATCCACGCCGGTGGCCTACGGCACCGCCCCCGCCGCTTCTTCCGGGGACGGCGGCATCCGCGCCACGCCGGTGGGACGGAACGTGGCCCAGGAGCACGGCCTCGACCTGAGCAAGGTGCAGGGCTCCGGCGCGGGCGGCCGGGTGATGAAGGCCGACGTCACCAACTACATCGAGAAGGGCGCCACCGCCGCGCAGCAGTCCGAGCTGCAGCCGCCCTCGAGCACCTTCCCGGGACAGCGCGCGCCCACCGCGCCGCCGCCCACCGCGCCGCCCGCCAGCGCGCCGCCCGCCAGCGCGCCGCCCGCCACCTGGTCGCAGCCGCCGGTCGCGCCGCCCTGGTCGCAGCCGCCGCCTTCCTGGCCGCCTCCCAGCTTCGGGCCGCAGCACCAGGGGCTGGGGCCGGTGTCGATCACGCTGCGCGCCTACAAGCCGCCCCGGTATTCGCCGAAGGACGGCGACCAGGTGGTGCCCTTCGACCAGCGCCGGCGGCTCATCTCCGAGCACATGGTCTATTCCAAGGCCACCTCGCCGCACGTGCCCTGCACCGCCGAGGTGGACATGACCGCCCTGGCGCGGCTGCGCGGCGAGTGGAAGCGGGCCAAGGAGACCGGAGGCAAGGCGCCCAGCTTCCTGGTGGGCGTGTGCCGCGCCACGGTGCAGGCCCTGGGCGAGTTTCCCCGCATGAACGCGGTGGTGCAGGACGAGTCGATCATCCTGCGCAAGGACGTGAACCTGGGCGTGGCGGTGGAGACCGACAAGGGCCTGCTGGTGCCGGTCATCCGCAAGGCCAACGAGCTCAGCGTACTGGGCCTCGCGCGCGCTCTCGACGATCTGGCGGGGCGCGCGCGCACCGGCAAGGTCACCGCCGACGAGCTGTCGGGCGGCTCGTTCACCGTCTCGAACCCGGGCCTCAAGGGCAACCTGTTCGGGGCGGCCATCATCAACCAGCCGCAGGTCGGCATCCTGCGCATGGGCGAGATCGTCAAGCGCGCCGTGGTCCGCGAGCTGGACGGCGAGGACGCCATCGTGGTGCGGCAGATGATGTACCTGACGCTCTCGTACGATCACCGCGTCATCGACGG
>DASSQZ010000139.1:0-10746 GCA_035702105.1 Myxococcales bacterium
GGTGCTCGCCTGGGCCTCGTGCAAGCTGGGGAACCTGTCCAGGTTCAAGATGTGGATGGGCCTCACCGTCCTGCTCGCCCTCGTCTTCCTGGTGGTCAAGTACTTCGAGTACGCCGACAAGTTCCACAAGGGCCACTTCCCGTCGTTCGACAACTTCTTCGCCGTCTACTTCGTCCTCACCGGGCTGCACGGCCTGCACATCATCGGCGGCATCATCGTCAACACCTACCTGCTCACGGCCGGCAGCAAGCTCTGGAAGACCGACCCCGAGCACTTCACCAACCGGGTGGAGAACGCCGGCCTCTACTGGCACTTCGTCGACCTGGTGTGGATCTTCCTCTTCCCCAGCCTCTACCTCCTCTGAGGACAGACATGGCCGAGCTGCAGGTCCAGCCGCATTCCGAAAGCCCCGAGGAGTTCAAGAAGCACCTCGGCAGGTACTACGTGGTCTTCGTGGCGCTGCTCTGCCTCACCGCCATCACCGTGGGCGTGAGCTACCTGCGCCTCGAGCGGCCGCTCGCCATCACCATCGCGCTCATCATCGCCAGCATCAAGGCGGGGCTGGTCGCCTCCGTCTTCATGCACCTGATCTCGGAGAAGAAGGTCATCTTCGCGGTGCTGCTGCTCACCGTCCTCTTCTTCGCGCTGGTGCTGCTGCTGCCGTCGCTGACGTTGTTCGAGCACCATCACGGGATGCCGGGGACCTAGATGTCGCTGAAGGCCTTCCACGTCTTCTTCGTCGCCGTCTCGGTGCTCTGCGCGCTGGGGTTCGGAGCGTGGTCGGCCGCCGACTACATGCGAACCGGCAACACCGGCACGCTCCTGCTCTGCGTGCTCGGGTTCGTCGCGGCGGCGGCGCTGCTCTTCTACGGGTTCTGGTTCCTGCGCAAGCTCAAGGACGTGAGGTACCTGTGACGGGAATTCTCCTCGCCTGCGCCACCTGCTTCGGCGCCGCCGATTCCGAGCAGGTGAAGGCCGCGAAGGTCGGCGTGCTGGTCCTGCTCGGCTTCATCGTTCCTTTGCTGGTGGCCATCGCCTTCATCGCCCGGAGCTGGGCCCGGCGTGCGCGGGCTCTTCAGACTGCAGACGAAGCCTGAGGCTTCTCCGCGGTGACCAGCTTGGTGAGAAACGCCAGCCGGGAGCCGGTGACGCGCAGGCCTGCGTCGCCGACGCGGGCGGCGAGGTCGTCCTCGACGTAGCTCCTGTAATAGGGCTCGTGGAAGCGGTCGGGAAAGGCGAGGATCTCGCGCCGCAGCTCCGGCGCGTCGCGGAGCTGGATGCTGTCCGCCACCACCGCGAGGCCGGAAGGCTTGAGCACCCGCGCCGCCTCGCGGAGCACGCGCGCGCGCACCTCCGACGGGATCTCGTGGAGCAGGAACACGCTCGTCACCACGTCGAAGGAGCCGTCCTGGAAGGGCAGCTTCTCGGCGTTGTCGCAGACCAGCGAGACGTCCATGTCGCGCGGCAGCACCTCGCGGGCGCGGGCGATGTAGTGGGGCGAGAGGTCGAGGCCGAAGAACCGCGCCTCGGCGGGCAGCGCCGCGCCGAGCATGCGCAGGAAGTGCCCGGTGCCGCAGGCCACGTCGAGGATCCGCACCGGCTTTTGCGCGCAGGCGTCGTGCGCGTGCGCGTAACCGACCACCGGCGGAATCAGCCTGCGGCGCATGGCATCGGCGGTGCCGCCGAAGAGCAGCTCGACCTGGAGATCGTAGAGCTGCGCGCTGGTGTGGCCGAGGTAGCCTTCGCTCTGGAAGTGGAAGTTGCGCGCGTAGTAGCGCGGGTAGCGGCCGCTCTGCGCGTCCTCGGGCAGCTCGCGGAAGTCTCCGCGCTCGATGCGCGCCCGCGTGCGCGGCAGGTCGGCGAGCAGGCGGGGCAGGGCCTGGGCGTACTCGCGCCAGGGCAGCCCTTCGATCAGCTCGCGCGGGTAGTAGCCGGCGTCGGCGTCGCGAAAGTCGGCGTCGAAGAGCTCCTCGATGCGCCGCCGCAGCGACGCCGCGGCCTCTGGCGTGGACATCTCCGACCAGCGCAGGAGCGCGCGCGAATAGGCCAGGTACGCCATCCGCAGCGCGCCCGTGCGCAAGAGCCGGCTGCGCACGTACCTCTTTCTCGACAGCTCGCGCCGCAGCTCGGCAACTTCCATGAAGAGGATCCTTGCCTGCGGGCGCGCGCCGCGCAACTCTGTATCCACCAGCATGGTGCCGCTGCCGAAAATCGGTCCGGGAAGCGAGTTCGAACGGCTCCGGGTGGGGCCGGGCGAGCGGGTGTTCGTGCTCACGGGCGCCGGGATCAGCGCGGAGAGCGGGGTTGAGACCTTCCGCGGCTCCCGGACGCCCCCCGCGCCCGGGGTGCCGCGCTCGCGCGGGCTCTGGGAGGAGAACCGGATCGAGGACGTGGCCACGCCAGAGGCGTTCGAGCGCGACCCGCTGCGGGTCTGGCGCTTCTACTCGGAGCGCCGCAGGCAGGCGGGCAGCGTGCAGCCGAACCCGGCGCACGTCGCGCTGGCGGAGCTGGAGGCGACCATCGGGGAGCGGCTCTTCCTCTGCACCCAGAACGTGGATCCGCTGCACGAACGCGCCGGTTCGCGGGACGTGCTGCACATGCACGGCGAGCTGCTGCGGACGCGCTGCGCCGATTGCGGGCGCGAGCCCTTCCACGACGAGACGGCGTACCTCGACTCCGTGCCCACCTGCGACCGGTGCGGCGGCCGGCTCCGGCCTCACGTGGTCTGGTTCGGCGAGATGCCGTTGGGAATGGACCGCATCTACGGCGAGCTTTCCGAGTGCGATCTCTTCGTGACCGTGGGCAGCTCGGGAGCGGTCCATCCGGCTGCGGGGTTCGTCTCGCACCTGCGCCATGTGCCCAACGCGCGCGGCAGGTTCGCCCGCTGCGTCTACGTGGGGCTGGAGAAGCCGGAGAACGCGTACGCCTTCGACGAGTGCCGCCTGGGCAGGGCGGGGCTGCTCTTGCCTTCGCTGTTCGAGGCTTGATGCGCGCGCTCCTTGCCCTCTACGAGCGCGTGGTGGAGGCGCTGGACGCGCGCGCGCTGGCCCGCGCCGCGGCCTCGCGGGCGCCGCGGCCGCTGCCGGGGGGAAAGCTGCTCACCCTCGGCATCGGCAAGGTGGCGGCCGAGTTGTACGAGGGCGCGCGCAGCGAAGGCGAGGCGCTGCTGGCGGTGCCGCAGGACGCTCCCGCGCCGGCCGGCGCGCGGGTGGTCCGCGGCAGTCATCCCGTGCCCGACCAGGGCTCGCTGCAGGCGGGCGAGGCGCTTCTCTCCGCGGCGCGATCGGCGGGGCCTCTGGACGCCGTGCTCCTGCTCATCTCCGGCGGCGGGTCGGCGCTGGCGGAGGCGCCGCATCCCGATCTGTCCCTGGCCGACGTGCAGGCGGTGAACCGGGCGCTGCTCGCCTCGGGCGCGCCCATCGAGGAGATGAACTGCGTCCGCGCGCACCTGTCGAGACTCAAGGGCGGAGGCCTCGCCCGCGCGCTGCACCAGGCCGGCGTGCGGCGGGCGCTCGCGCTGGTGGCGGTGGACGTGCCCGTGGGCGGCACTCCGGCCGTCTCCAGCGGCCCCGCCAGCGCCGATCCAACCACCTGCGCGGATGCGCTGGCGCTGGCGCGGAAGTACGGGCTGCCCGGGGCGGCCACTCGCGTCCGCGAGACGCTCAAGCGGGGAGATCCGGCCGACTTCGTCGAGCACGAGGCGCTCTGCGATCTGCGCTCTCCGGCGGCCATGGCCTCGCGTTTCGCGCCGGCGCGGCTGCTCGAGGCCCCGGTGCGCGGCACGGTGGAGGCGTTCGCCGCCCGGCTCGGCGCGGAGCGCGGATTTCTCTGCGCGAGCGGAGAGCTGGAGGTGCGGGTTCCTCCGGGCGCGCCCGCAGGCGGGCGCGACCAGCACCTGGCCTTGCTGATGGCGCGCGAGCTGCGCGGAGAGGACGGCGCGGCGTTCCTGGCGGCCGGAACCGACGGGCGCGACGGTCCAACCGCAAGCGCGGGCGCGATGGTGGACGGAAAGACCTGGGACGAGGCGGAGCGCAGGGGCCTCCATCCGTCGCAGGCGCTGGCGGCGTTCGACGCCGCGCGGGTGCTGGGCGCGCTGGGGCTCTTGATTCCCGCCCGCCACACCGGTGCGCACGCCGGCGACCTCTACCTGCTGCGGCGCGAGGCCGCCCGCGCCGTGCGCGCGGATGGAGTAGTCTCGCGGCCATGAGAGCTCTCCTCCTCTGCGCCGCACTCCTCGCCGCAACACCCGCCCTGGCCGCGGGACCTGCCGACGAACCCGGAAATCTCAACGGCATCTACGGCGCGCTCGGCGGCGGAGGCGCGCTGCTGGTCCTCTCCGGCGATGACACGCTCGGGTACGACGCGGAGGCGCGGCTCGGCTACAGCTTCAGCCCCATGGTGCAGATCTACCTCTCCGCCGCGCTCGACGGCGGCAGCTTCTCGGGCAACTCGTTCAAGGCCTACCAGCTCGACGCCTTCGTCCAGTACCACTTCGTGGTCCGGCCGGCGTTCATGGTCTACGCCCGCGGCGGCGCCGGCGTGGGCCTCTCCGGCGACGTGGTCACCACCACGACCGCGGCGGGCTTCGCGTTCGCGGCCGGCCTGGGCACGGAGATTCGCCTCGCCCCCGACGTGTTCATCGCGCCGGAGCTGTTCTACCGGAACGCGGAGCTCTCGACCAATGCCATCGAAGTGCGATTCCAGGTGGTGGGCCTGCAGCTCGCGCTGGTCTATTACTGAAGCGCCAGGTGCCGGGCGCGCCACTTGCCGCGCACGCGCTCGAACAGCCCCACGCACACCGGCAGCGAAAACCTGCGCGGGCCGGCGCTGCCGGGGTTGAACCACCACACCGCGCCGCTCTTCTCGTCGAGCGGCTGGTGGGAATGGCCGAACACCACCACGTCCGCGGGCGCGCGGCGCAGCTCTTCCTCCGCCTCGGCGCGGATGTGCATGACGAGGAAGCGGGTGCCCGAGAGGAGGATCCGCGCGCTCCTTCCCACGCCGCCGCAGCGGAAGCCGTCGACGTTGCCGGCGCAGGCGGTGACGGGCGCGAGGGCGCGGAGGCGGTCCAGCACCTCCTCGCCGCCCACGTCGCCGGCGTGGAGGATGTGGTCCACGCCCTCGAACGCCTCGAGGACTTCCGGGCGGAGCAGGCCGTGGGTATCGGAGATGACGCCGACGCGCATGCCGTTACAGTATAAGTCGCGCATGCAGCTGCGGGTGCAGACGCCGGCCCGATGGGTGCGCCTCGCGCTGGAGCGCTTCGACGAGGTGCTGGTCGACCATGCCCACTGCGAGAAGAAGGCGGCGGCGCAGGCGCTCTCGATGCTGGCGGCATTTCCACAGGCGCCCGGCCTGGCGAGGGCGATGGCGCGGCTCGCGCGCGAGGAGGCGGGACACCTCTCGCAGGTCCTCGCCTTGATGGAGAAGCGCGGCCTCGCGCTCGGTCGCGATTGCGGCGATCCCTACGCGCAGGGGCTGCAGGCCCGGGTCCGCCAGCCTGCGCGCGAGCGCCTGCTCGACCGGCTGCTGGTCTCGGCGCTGATCGAGACGCGCAGCGAGGAGCGGCTGCGGCTGCTCGCGGAAGGCCTGGGCGAGCCGGAGCTGCGCGACTTCTATGCGCGGCTGGCGGACGCGGAGAAGGGGCACGGCGAGCTCTTCCTGCGCCTCGCGCGCAGGTCGGTTCCCGAGGAGCTCGGAGCACGGCTCGACGTGCTGCTCGATCACGAGGCGCGCCTCGTGCGGGAGTTGCCGCTACGGGCGGCGATTCACTGAGGGCGGCCTCGCGGTGGCGCCGTCCTCCGGCCAGGCGTGTTTGGGGTAGCGGCGCATCAGCTCGCGGCGGATGTCCGGGTAGTGGCGCTCCCAGAAGCCCTCGAGATCCTGCGTGATTTGTTGGACGCGGCCGCTGGGCGCGAGCAGGTGCAGCGTGAGCGGCAGCCGCCCGTTGCAGATGGACGGGCCCCGGTCGAGGCCGAAGAAATCCTGCAGCCGCGAGCGGACCGCCGGCGGCTGTCCTTCGACGTACTCGACGGTGAGCCGGCGTCCTGCGGGCAGGACCACGTGCTCGGGCGCGAGGCGATCGAGCTCTTTTGGGGTGAGCGCGGCGAGCACGTCGATGCTCTCGAGCTCTTCCAGCGAGGTGCAGCCGGAGGCGGCGAGGGCGAGCTGCGCCTCGATGCGCTCGTTCGTCAGCGGCTCGATGCCTGCTTCGGGGCAATGGCGTGCCACCAGCGCGGTGCGGGCCCGCAGGCGCGAAAGGCGCCCGGCGTCGAGGGTTGCGTGCTCGAGCAAGAGGCGCGTGGCCTCGGGCGAGGGCGGGGCGGGCCTGCGCGATTCCTCGAGGACGAGCTGGTCGTAGAGCAGGCGCGAGACCTGCTCGACGCGGCGCCTGGCCGGTTCCCAGACGAGCTGCGTCTCCTCGCGGGTCGCGTCGCCGTCGAGCAGCCACTCCGGCTGTACCGGGCTGGCGATGCGCACCATGACGCGCGTCCTTCCCGCCGCGCGCCGCTCCTCTGCGTCGATGGCCACCATGAGGTCCGGAAGGGCGCGCAATTCGATGGGGAGCTGGGCCGCGCCACCCGAGGCGAGGAGCACGTCGTCGCCGCGACGTTTCGCCACCCGGTCGGCGAATGCCTTCAGCGCGGCGAGGTGGATGGCGTCGTCGCGCGAGCCGGAGCGGGCTGCGTTGCGGGGCGCGGCGCGCAGGAGCTGGCGTTCCAGGCGCGCATCGCGCCGTGCGCCCAGCAGCGCCGACATCTCCATGGGCTCGGTGGCGCGGCGCTCCGAAAGCGCCGCCGCGAGCGCGCATCCGTCCTCGACGTATCCATGTCGCGCCGCCTCCACGATCAGCCGCGAGAGCCGCGGGTGGAGGGGAAGGCGGGCGCAAGCGCGGCCGAGGTCGGTGGCGCGGCCGGCGTCGTCCAGCGCGCCGAGCCGGCGGAGCAGGCGGTCCGCTGCCTGCAGCGCCGCGGGCGGCGGCGGATCGAGCCATGGCAGCGCCTCGGGATCGAGGTTCGCCGCGCGCAGCTCCAGCACGGTGGCGGCGAGGTCCAGCCGCTCGATCTCCGGCGGGTGATGGTCGGGACGCGATTCGAAGTCGTGGCGGGTATAGAGCCGCAGCGCGCGGCCGGGGGCGAGCCGTCCCGCGCGGCCCGCGCGTTGGATGGCCGAAGCGCGGCTGATCTTCGCCACCGTGAGCGAAGGCAGGCCGGACCAGGGCGAATGGGCGGCAATGCGGGCCAGCCCGCTGTCGATGACCGCCGTCACGCCGGGCACGGTGATGCTGGTCTCGGCCACGTTGGTGGCGAGGATGACCTTGCGCTGCCGCGCCGGCTCGAGGGCGCGGTCCTGCTCTTCGGCAGGCAGGTCGCCGTGCAGGGGCAAGAGGAGCAGGTCGCGGTGCCGCGCCAGCTCGGCGCAGGCCTCCGCGGCATGGCGGATCTCGGAGGCGCCGGGCAGGAAGACGAGTACGTCGCCGTCGGTGCCCGGCACGGTGAGCCTGCGGACGGCGGCGGCAATCTGATCGCCCAGGCGCCGGTCGTCGGGCTTTTCCAGGTGCTCGATCTCGACGGGATGGCGCTGGCCCTCGCTGCGCACCGAGGGCGCGCGAAGGTGCTCGGCGAGCGGCGCCGCGTCCAGGGTCGCCGACATCACCACCAGCTTGAGGCGGGGGAGAAGGCGCTGCGCCAGCGCCAGGGAGAGGTCGCCGGGGAGATGGCGCTCGTGGAACTCGTCCAGGACCACGGCGCCGACGCCGGCAAGCTGCGGGTCGGCGAGCAGCCGCCGCGCGAGGATGCCCTCGGTCACGTACCAGAGCCGCGTCCGCGCGCTCCCCGACTGGTCGAACCGGATCTTCCACCCGACCAGGTCCGGATCGTCGAGCTCGCTCGCCACCCGCCGGGCCGCCGCCCGCGCGGCGATGCGGCGAGGCTCGAGCACCACCACCTCGCCCTGCACGAGGTTGAGCAGTGCGGGCGGAACGCGCGTGGTCTTGCCGGCGCCGGGCGGCGCCTCCAGCACCACCGCAGGCCCTCGGCGCAGCGCGGAGAGGACCTCGGGCAGCGCCGCGTCGATGGGAAGCGATTCCTTCACGCAGGCCGACTATAAGGGCCGGCACGAAGAGGCTCCAGGACACTCATTGCGTCAACGTCTACCTCGGACGCCCATGCGGTCGCCACGAGCGCTACCCGTATCCAGTGCCATCGCGCGGGGGGAATCATCCGGGTGAACCGTGTTCCGGCGGCCGAGGCGGCCGGTGCTACGAGCTGGCCGACGTGTACCGGCGGATGGAGGACACCCAGATGGCGCGTGCCACCATCGCGAATGCGAGCGAACCGGCGAGCGCACCGAGGACGGTGCGGGCGTTGATCTTTCCCAGCAAAGCCAGCGCGGGGTAGGTGGTCATCAGCGCCAGCGGGAGCACGAAGGTGAAGAGGAAGCCCAGGGCGCCGCGGAACACGGTGTTGGGCCAGCGGGCCACGTCGAAGACCGACTGGAAGAGGTAGAGCAGGTTGTCCACCCGCACCGCGATGAAGGCGATGGAGACCACCAGGATGGCGATGGAGTAGAGCACCAGCACGGCTGCGCACAGCAGCAATGCTGCGAGCAGCACGTCGGCCGGCGAAGGCCCGCGGCCCAGGCGTCCGAAGGCGATGAAGAAGATGACCGCCGCGCCGGCCATGTCCACCACCTTCCACGGCTCGAGCTTCGAGAGCGAGACCAGGAGCTGGGCATCCACCGGCTTGAGCAGGACGAAGTCGAGCGTGCCCTTGCGCACGTGCTCCACCACCTGCATCAGGGAAGGGCTGAGCGAGCCTTCCAGCACGCCTTTCAACGCCACGAACCAGCCCAGCACCACCAGCATCTCGGGAAAGGTCCAGCCCGCGACCGAGGCGCGGTTGCCAAAGACCACCAGCAGCGGCACCAGCGTCACGCCCATCCACAGCACGGCGAGCAGCCCCTCGACGACGAACTCGAGCCGGTACTGCAGCGCGATGGCCACCGAGGCGCGGAGCTGCGCCTGCACGACGCGCAGGAGCCGCGTCATCCTCCGTACGCCGCGTAGTGGCGCAAGCCTGACCGCCACGCGACCCTCGTGCCGAGAAGGAAGACGAACACCCAGGCCCACTGCGCCGCCAGCAGCGAGAGCGCCTCGCCGCGCGACCAGCGTCCGAGCATCAGCTCCACCGGATAGGAGAGCTGGAAGCGGAAGGGGAGCACCAGCGCCAGGTCGCGCACGGCGCGCGGGAAGAGATCGAGCGGCACCAGGTAGCCGGAGAGGATGTTGGAGAACCCCAGCCACGCCTCGAAGAGCGACGACGCGCTCTCGAAGCGCAGCGCCAGCGTGCCGATCATCGCCTGCACGAGGAAGTACAGGAGCCAGGCCGCGAGCAGCGCCGGGCAGAGGAGCAGCCAGGAGAACCAGTCGTGCGAGAGCTGCGCCCGCGCCACCCAGAGCAGGATTCCGACCACGGGAAAGGCCACCACCCCGCGCATGGGAACGGCGGCGATGTTGTCGGCCGACCACTGCAGCAGAGGATGGATGGGCCGCAGAAGCCGCAGGGCCAGCGTGCCCTGGCGGATCTCCATGGTCAGCTCCCACACCACCCACGCCCCGGTCATCAGGCGGACGAGCAGGGCGGCCAGGTAGTAGGCGGCGAATCCCTGCTGGGAGTAGCCCGCCACCGGCCCCGAGCGCGCCGCGGCCGCCCAGATGGCGAGCATCACCAGCGGCATGTTGGTGGAGAACATCCAGATGAGGAACTCGGCGCGGTAGGCCACCGCCTCGGAGAAGCCGGTGCGCAGGAGCTGCGGATAGAGGCGCAGGAGCCGCCTCATGCGGCTCGCCCCTGGGCGAAGAGGTCGCGCATCACCTCTTCCAGCGGCGGGTCCTCCACCGTCAGGTCGGTCAGCGGCAACGACGAGAGAGCGCGCGCCACCGAGGCCTGCAGCCCCTCCTGCGAGACCTGCACGGTGGCCTCGGCGTCGAGGTGCTCCACCACCGTGCCCAGCGCCTCCAGGTCGCGCCGCTCCACCTGCCGTGAGAGCCGCAGCCGCACGCGCTTGTCGGGCCGCACCCGCCGCACCAGGTCGGGCAGGCCGCCGTCGTAGATGAGCCGGCCCTTGTCGATGACCATCACCCGCGGGCAGAGCGCCGCCACGTCCTCCATGTAGTGCGAGGTCAGGAGCACCGCGGCGCCGAAGCGCTCGTTGTAGGCGCGGATGAATCCGCGCACGGTGGCCTGCATGGAGACGTCGAGCCCGATGGTGGGCTCGTCGAGGAAGAGCACCCGCGGCCGGTGCAAGAGCGCCACCGCCAGCTCGCACTTCATCCGCTCGCCGAGCGAGAGCTGGCGGGTGGGCTTGCCCAGCAGCGGCCCCAGGTCGAGCAGCTCGGTGAGCTCGGCCACCGTGGCGTCGTACTGCTTGCGGGGAATGTCGTAGATGGCGCGGTTGAGCAGGAACGTCTCGGAGGGCGGCAGGTCCCAGAGGAGCTGCTGCTTCTGCCCCATCACCAGCGTGATCTGCTGCAGGAACCCGCGCTCGCGCCGCTGCGGCAGGAAGCCCGCCACCGAGACGCGCCCCTCGGTGGGGTGGAGCAGGCCCGAGAGCACTTTCAGGGTCGTGGTCTTGCCCGCGCCGTTGGGACCGAGAAACCCCACCCGCTCGCCCGCCGCGATGGAGAAGCTCACCTCCTCCACCGCCTTGACGTTCTCGTACGGGCGGTGGAAGAGCGAGCGCAGG
>DASSQZ010000140.1:0-59637 GCA_035702105.1 Myxococcales bacterium
AAGGGCGTCACCTCCATCGCCGAGGTGCTCTCCGTCACCCAGGAGGACATCAACTAGTGCCGGTCTTCGAGTTCACGGGCCTCACCGAGGCCGGCAAGAACGTCCGCGGCATTCGCGACGCGGAGAGCAGCAAGGTGCTCCGCCAGATCCTGCGCAAGGACGGCGTGTACCTGACCGAGGCGCGGGCCGCCGAGGCCGGCGCGGTCGCCGGCGAGCAGAAGACCGGGCTCGGCCGCGAGGTGGAGGTGGGCGCCCTGTTCGGGCTCACCGGCGTCTCCGCCCAGGACCTGGCCATCGCCACCCGCCAACTCGCCACGCTCATCGCCGCCGGCATCCCGCTGGTCGAGGCGCTCACGGCCCTGGTCGACCAGGTGGAGCAGCCGCGGCTCAAGCGCATCCTCGGCACGGTGAAGCAGAAGGTCAACGAGGGCGCCTCGCTGGCGGACGCGCTCGCCGAGCACAAGAAGGTCTTCAGCGATCTCTACGTGAACATGATCCGCGCCGGCGAGAGCTCCGGCGCCCTGGACGTGGTGCTGGTGCGGCTCGCCGACTTCACCGAAGGGCAGGCGCTGCTGCGCAACAAGATCATCGGCGCCATGCTCTACCCGGCCATCATGATGGTGGTGGGCATCGCCATCGTCGGCATCCTCTTCGTGGTGGTGATCCCCAAGGTCACCAAGATCTTCGAGGACATGAACGTCACCCTGCCCTGGACGACGCGCACGCTGATCGCGGTGTCGCAGTTCGCCCGCGACTACTGGTACGTGCTCCTGGTGGGCCTGCCGGCGCTGGCGTACGGCGCGCGGCGCTGGGTGCGCACCACCCGCGGGCGCGCCTGGTGGGACCGGACCCAGCTTCGCGCGCCCATCTTCGGCGATCTGCTCCGCATGCTCGCCATCTCGCGCTTCGCCAAGACACTCGCCACGCTGCTCGCCAGCGGAGTGCCGCTGCTCACCGCCATGGACATCGTCCGGAACATCGTCAGCAACACGCTGCTCTCGGACACCATCGAGAAGGCCCGCGACGCCATCCGCGAGGGAGAGTCGATCGCCGCGCCGCTCAAGCGCAGCGGCCAGTTCCCGCCGCTCGTCTACCACATGATCGCCATCGGCGAGAGGAGCGGCCAGCTCGAGGAGATGCTGCGCAACGTGGCCAAGAGCTACGAATCGCAGGTGGAGATGCGCGTCACCGCGCTCACCTCGCTGCTCGAGCCGGTGATGATCGTGGCCATGGGCGGCGGCGTCGCCTTCATCGTCTTCTCCATCCTCATGCCCATCATGCAGCTCAACACCTTCGTGCCGAAGTAGGGGCGACGCATGCAGATCGAACTGCGCCAGCGGGAAGAGATGCGTGGGCCGGCCGCCGACGGGCTCCTGCTCGGGCTCTGGATCGGCGAGGTGTTCGGCGCAGCGGAGTACTGGCTCGTGCGTGGCGTGACGGCCGCCGTCACGACCCTGGAAAGAGTCGCTCGTCGGCCCCTTCTCGCGGGTGTAGCGAGCGCGCTCGTTGGAGTTGGCATCCTCACCCTGGTCCCGAACAGGCACCTGGATGCTGCTCGCGCGGCGTCCTCGCTGATGGATGAGAAGGCCATTGCAAATTCCGCCGCGCTCTTCCGGTCAGAAACGGCGCATTGGCCGGCACGTCTCGAGCAACTGGTCCCGAACTACTTGAAGGAGTTGCGCGTCGATCCCTGGGGACACAACTACGCGCTGTTCCGCGGCGAGGGCGGATTGGCAATCGTGTCGGCCGGCCCGGATGGAGAGATCGGAACTCCTGACGACAAGCAACTCATCGTCGACAACCGGGCCGTGACATGTCCGGATTGGTGTGGAACCAGCTGGACCCTGCGCTCACGGGACGATCTGCCCTTCGATCAGGCGCTCGGTTGCCCTCTATGGACGCTCGACGAGGCGAAGCACGGAATGAGGATTTCGAAGCTCGGTCCCGGCGCGTTATCCGCGGTGGGCTTTGAGCGGAACGACGTCATCACCAAGGTCGAAGGCAAACCCGTCGCGAGCTTCCTGGACGCCTACGACGCTCTTCGTGCGATGAGTGAAAGCACGGCGGCCGACGTCAGCCTCGAGGTCTTGCGCGGCGAAAGCCAGATTCTTTTCGCGATCGACCGCGCGCATTTCAAATCACTTATGAAGAGGCACTGAGGAGCAACATGCTGAGAACGTGGAGAGAGAAGTGGGTGCGGTGGTCGGCGGCGCAGCGCAAGCGTCGCGCGCGCGGCATGACCCTGATCGAGATCATGGTGGTGCTGGTGATCCTCGGGCTCATCGCCGGCGCCATCGGCTACAACGTCTTCAACCAGCTCAAGGACGCGCAGGTGCGCTCCGCGACGCTGGACCTGCGGGCCATCTCCAACGGCGTGGACCTCTACCACGTGGAGACCGGCCAGTGGCCCGACTCGCTGCAGCAGCTGGTGCCCAAGTTCGTCAAGGACCTGCACAAGGATCCCTGGGGCAACGACTACTCCTACGTCCGCACCGGCGAGGGGTACGACGTCTACTCCTACGGGCCGGACAAGACGCAGGGCGGCAGCGACGACATCACCGTGCACGGCGGCGAGGCCGGGCCCTCCACCGCGGGCAAGTGAGGACGGATGCGGGAGAGGCGGCACAGCGGCATGACGCTGATCGAGATCGGCGTCGCCCTCTGCGTGGCAGGGCTCATGCTCGCCGTCGCCATTCCCGCCCTGTCCGCCGTCACCCGCGCGCAGCTGCGGCAGAAGACCGGCCAGCTCGCGGGCGGCATCCGCTCGCTCTACAGCGCCGCCGCCATCGCCGGGCATACCTGCCGGCTGGTGCTGGACCTCGATCAGGACGCCTACTGGTCGGAGTGCGCCAAGGGCAACGTGCGCCTCTCCCGCGAAGGCGAGCGGTCGCAGAACGGCGCCCGGCTCGAGAGCCGCGAAGAGGAGCTGCAGGGGCAGTCGCAGCGCGACAACATGTCCGACGAGGAGCGGGAGAAGCTGGAGCTCGCGGCGAAGAGCGCGTTCACACCCTCCAACGACGTCCCCCGCACCGAGCTGGGCAAGCCGGTGAAGTTCGCGGACGTCTGGGTGCAGCACCAGCCGGAGGCGTACACCAGCGGCAGGTCCTTCATCTACTTCTGGTCGAGCGGCCTCACCGAGGAGGCCGCCATCCACCTCGAGCAGAGCGGCGACGTCTACTCGCTGCTGGTCTCGCCGCTCACGGGCCGCGTCAAGGTGGTGGGGGAGCGCAGGGACGCTCCGGGGCAGCGGCGATGACCCGCGCACGCCGTCCCGCCGCCGGATTCACGCTCCTCGAGGTGATGATCGCCCTCGCCATCCTGGCGGTGGCGCTGGTGGCCATCTCCAACCGCAACGGCGGCGCGGTGGCCATGCACGCGTACTCGCGCCGCGCCACCGAGGCCACTCTGCTCCTGCGCGGCAAGATGCTGGACGTCGAGGACGACCTGCAGAAGAACGGCTTCTCCGACTTCAGCGACGAGAAACACGGCGACTTCTCGCAGGAGAGCGCCCCGGGATACGCCTGGAGCGCGGAGATCCTCAAGCCCGACGTGGAGCTCGACCCGGCGCAACTGCTCACCCTGCTCGGGGCGACGGGCAAGTCCGGCCAGCCCTCCAACGTCGCCGACGCCGCCCAGGCGCTCGCCGGCACCCTGACCGGCGCGCCGGGAGCGGCGCAGAGCCTCAAGGGCGGCGGCGGCGCCGCCATGCTGGCGGGCCCCATGGGCGGCATGTTCATGAACGAGGCGAAGACGTTCATCGAGACGCTGAAGAAGAGCGTGCGCGAGATCCGCCTGACCGTGAGCTGGCAGGACGGCAAGGAGCGCCGCGACGTCACCGCATCGCAGATCGTCGTCATCCTGCCCGAGAGCGTGGGCAAGACGCCCGGCGCGCCTCCGCCGCCCGCGACCGCCGCCGCGCCGGGGACGCCGGCGGCGACGCCCGGCCTGAACCAGCCCACGCCCATTCCTTCCCGCGGAGCGCAGCAATGAGCCGCCGCGGATTCACCCTGCTGGAGGTGATGATCGCCATCGCGGTGCTGAGCATGATCGGCGCCATCACCTTCAAGAGCTTCGACGGCGCCTACGATCTCAAGAAGCGCGTGGAGAACGCCGAGGACCGCGACCAGGCGGTGCGGGGCGCGCTCGACCGCATCGGGCGCGAGGTGTCGATGACCTTCCTCTCCGAGCACTACGACCACAAGCGTTTCCGCGAGCGTCCCACCTTCTTCAAGCTGAAGGACGGCCGCAGCGAGGCGGACCTCACCATCACCTCCTTCGCCCACGAGCGGCTGCACGTCGACGCCAAGGAGTCGGACCAGGGGGTGTTCGAGTACCACGTCGACCGGGGCGAGGACGGCCAGCCCTGCCTCTACCGCCGGGTCAAGCCGCAGATCGACGAGGACTGGGAGCGGGGCGGCGAGCAGGCGCCCCTGGCGGAGGACGTGGTCCGCTTCACGGTGCAGGCCTGGGACCCCAAGGACCGCGAGTGGCGCGACGAGTGGGACTCGAACTCGCCGCAGCGGACAGGAGGCGTCCTGATCCCGCCGCGCGTGCGCATCGCTTTGACCATCAAGGACGAGCAGGGCAAGGAGAAGACCTGGACCACCCAGGCCCGCCTCATGCTCGACTCGCCGCTGGATTTCTGATGCCAAGGTCCGCTCCCGTCCAGCACCGCGGCGTCGCGCTCATCCTGGTGCTCACCACCATCGCCATCCTCACCTCCATCGGGGTGGACTTCAGCTACAACTCGCGGGTCTCGCTGAAGCTGGCGGAGAACCTGCGCGACGAGACGCGCGCGCAGTACATGGCGCAGTCGGCGGTGAACCTCTCGCGCCTGCTGCTCCACTTCCAGCGCCAGATGGATCAGGTGAGTGGGCAGGTCGGCAGCGCGCTCGGCCTCGCCGGTCCCGCGACGCCGCAGCAGCGGCTCGGGACGCAGGCGCCGGTCAACCCCCTTCCCGGCTCTCCCGCCGCCGCAGCAGCCGCAGCGGCGGCGGCCCCCAAGGCCGCGAGCCTGGGCATCCGCCTCTGGGACATCCTGCCCATCGACTCCAACGCCTTCACCGCGCTGCTCGGCGGCGACATGGCGGGCGCCTCCCCGGACAGCGGCGGGGTGCCCATCCCGGTGGAGCGGCCCGCCGCCGCTCCCGCCCACGTGTTCGGCGCCTTCGACGGCAGCTTCCGCGCCAAGATCGTGGACGAGAACAGCCGCATCAACGTGCTCGGCCTCGACGGCCTGGGCGGCGCGCCGCTCTCCACGCTGATCCAGCTGCGCGCGATGATGAGCGACCCCAAGTACGACTTCATCTTCGACGAGGAGGACGCGAACCGCGACCGGGTCGCCCGCGACGACGTCATCCTGGCGATGAAGGACTGGATCGACCTGGACGAGACCGGCTCCGGGCTCGACCCGACCAACACCAGCAACCCGTTCGTGAACGGCTTCTCCGACGAGAACTCGGCCTACTCGCGCTACGAGCCGCGCTACCAGGCGAAGAACGCGCACTTCGACAGCCTGGAGGAGCTGTACATGGTCCGGGGGGTCAACGATCGCTTCATGGCCGCCTTCGGCGACCGCCTCACCGTCTGGCCCGACATCAACTCCAAGCTCAACATCAACACCGACGATCCGCAGCAGATGCTCACCAACATCCTCATCGCCGCGGCCCGGCCCGACGATCCGGCGCTGCGCGACCCGCGCCTGCTCCAGACCATCCTGCAGGAGATCCAGCTGCGGAAGATGTTCTCCTTCTTCGGTCTGTCGGCGCAGGACTTCGTCTCCGTGCTCCAGGCGAGCGGCATCCGCCTGCGCCCCGAGATCGACCCGCGCCTGCACGGCAACGCGGCCACCTTCTTCGGATCCACCAGCGACACCTTCCGCATCAATGCCACCGGGAAGGTGGGCCGCATCGAGAAGAAGATCACCGCGGTGGTGCGGTACGACGAGGCCATGGGCAAGATGCTCTACTGGAAGGAAGACTGATGCACAGGAACTTGGGCCTCGACTGGGCGCAGGATGCCGTGCGCGTCGCGACGCTGCAGAGCGGCTTTCGCGGCTTCGCCGTGCAGGAGGTGCGCTCCGCCCCGTTGCCCGCGTCGGGCACGCCCGCGGAGCGGCTGGCGGCGGGGCTCGCGGCGCTGGGACTTTTGCCCCCGCCCGGGCCCGACGATTCGGTGGCGGTGGCGCTTCCGGGAGCCCTGGCCTCCACGCACCTGGTCTCGCTGCCCTTCACCGACCCGCGCCGCATCGAGCAGGTCCTCCCCGCGGAGGTGGAGGGAGCCATTCCCTTCGACCTGGACGAGGTGGTCTGGGACCACGCGGTGCTCGGCCAGGCCAACGGGAAGACCGACGTGCTGGTGGGCATCGTCCGCAAGGAGGCGCTGCGCGAGCACCTCGCCGCGCTCGCTGCCGCAGGCATCGAGCCGCGCGTGGTGACGCTCGCGCCGCTGGCGCTGGCCGCCCTGGGCGAGCGCGGGCTGCTGGTGCCGGAAGGCGCCCCGCCGCTCACCGCGGCGCTCCTCGACGCCGGTCCCGAGCGGGCCGATCTGACGCTCGTCGACGCGGGCCGGCCGATCCTGGCGCGCGCCCTCGCCACCTCCAACGCCCAGTCGTGGGCCGCGGCGGAGAGCGACGAAGCGGCGCGCAACCGGCTGCTCACGCTGCTGCTGCGCGATCTCAAGATCTCGCTGCGCACGCGCCGCTTCGCGCCGCAGCGGCTGCTGCTCGCGGGGCCCCTGGCGCAGCTGCCCTCTGCGGCCGAGCGGCTCGCCGCCGAGACGCAGCTGCCTGCCGAGCCGCTGGCGCCGCCCGCAGGGGACGCAAGCTCCGCCCTGGCGCTCGGCCTCGCGCTGCGCGCGCAGATGCCTCGCGGGCGGATCAACTTCCGCAAGGGCGAGTTTGCCTTCACCCGCGACCTCTCCAACGTGCGCTCGCAGCTCATCCGGCTCGCCGTGGCGGCCGCGGTGCTGCTGGTGCTCGGGTTCGGCCTGGGAATGGCGCGGCTCTCGTCGCTGCACCGGCAGGCGGCCGCGTACGACGAGGCGGTCTGCACCGCCACCAAGCGCATCCTCGGCAACTGCACCACCGACTACCGGCAGGCCATCGGCCAGCTCTCCGGGGGCCGGTCGCGGGCGGCCGGCATCCCCCGCGTCTCCGGCGCCGACGTCCTCGCCGAGCTGGTCGCGCACATGCCCGAAGGCTCGATGCCGCTGCTCGACGACGTGGAGGTCACCACCACCTCCGTGCGGGTGAAGGGCACTGCGGAGAACTTCGGCAAGGTGGACGAGATCGTCGCCTCGCTGCGCAAGGACAAGTGCTTCGGCGAGATCAAGCAGCCGCGCACCGAGAAGGCGCGCGATGGCAGCAAGGTCGTCTTCTCGCTCGACTTTCCCTACACCTGCTCCGGCGAAGCCCCGGGAGGCGCATGATGGACAAGCTTCGCGCATGGTGGGCCGACGCGCAGGCCTGGCTCTCCGCGGCAACTCCGCGGGAGCGGCGGCTTCTCGCCCTGGCGGCGTCGGGCGTGGTGCTCTTCGTCGTCCTCGTCACCTGGGCCAGCTTCTCCAGCGCCATCCGCCGCGCGCAGGCATCGCTGGACGAGAAGCGCTCCGACTTCGAGAAGATCTCCCGCCTGGCGAGCGGCTACAACGCGCTCGAGCGCGAGCGCCAGCTGATGGAGGCGCGGCTGCGCCAGAGCCCGCCGGCGCTGATGGGCTTCGTCGACAGCACCGCCCGCAACGACGGCGTGGAGGTCGCGGGCATGATCGACCGGGGCGTGATCAGCTCCGGCCAGGACGGCCGTCCCCGCGAATCGTCGGTGGAGGTCAATCTCGGCAAGGTGCCGCTCGACAAGCTGATCAAGCTGCTCGCCGACATCGAGCACAGCCCCGGCGTGGTGCGGGTGCGCCGCCTGCGCCTGCGCAAGTCGTTCGACAACAAGGACGTCCTTGACGTCTCGCTCAACGTGAGCGCGTGGCAGGGGTCCTGATGGCCCCGGATCTGGCGTTCTTCCGCCGGCACCCGCGCCTGCGTCGGCTGCTCGTGCCGGCGGGCGGCGTGCTCGCCTTCGGCCTCTTCCTGGTGCTCACCTTCCCCTACGACGTGCTCGCGCGCCGCATCGAGGTGGAAGCGAAGCGCGCGGGGGCGGATCTGAGCATCGGCAGCCTGGGCGGTTCGGGGATCGTGGGCGTGCGCGCCCGCGACGTCCGACTCCGCATGTCGACCGCTCCGGGAGCGGCGCCCTCCCCGGAGCTGCGCTTCGAGAGGGCCGACCTCAGCCCCGATCTGCTCGCCCTCATCCTGCGGCGCACCTCCTTCGGCTTCTCCATCGCCGCCTACGGCGGCACCGCGCGCGGCCACCTGGCGCTCAGCAACAGCCCGCAGAATCCAGGGGTATCCTCCTTCCGCATCGACGCGCGCGACCTGGACGTCTCCACGCTGCCGCTCCGCGAGATGGGCGGCCTGACGGCGGTGGGCAAGTTGCGGCTCACCGCGGACCTGCCCACGCTGCAGCCCGCCAGCGCCGCCGCGGGGTCGCTGAGCCTCTCGCTCGACGGCGGCGCCGTCACCGGCGGCACGGTGATGGGCTTCGCGCTGCCCAGGACCTCGCTCGGCCACGTGGAAGGCGCGGTGGCCGTCGACAAGGGAACCGCGCACGTGGAGAAGACCAGCGCGCGAGGCGGCGACATCGATGCGGACGTGGACGGCAACATCAACCTGCGCCCGCTGCTCTCGCTCTCGCAGGCCGACCTGCACGTGCGCTTCCACCCCAGCGACCGCTGGCTGAACGAGAACCCGGCCATCCGCGGCATGATGGGGTTCATGCAGAACGCGCGGCAGGGCGACGGGAGCTACCTCTTCACCTTCACCGGCCCGCTCTCGCGCCTGCAGCCGCGTCCCGGCCGCTGAGCGGCGCGCTTGGCGGCGGATCCGAAGTGTGCGACCGTCGGCGCATGCGCTGCGCGCTGCCGCTCCTCGCCGTGCTCGCGTGCACTTCCCGGCCGCCAGCGTTCCACGACGATCCGCAGGCCCTGGCCTGGCGGAGCCGCGCCAAGGTTCCCGACGATGCCGCCCGCCACATCGCCGCGGAGGCGGTGGGCGACGCGCGCCGGCGGCCAGCGTGGAACGAGCCCAACCACGTCCACGCCGCCGACGGGCCCATCGGCGACGGGAAGGACAAGTTCCTCTTCGGCGAGGCGCGGCTGTATCTCGGCGAGTACGAGACCGACCCGGGCAGCTTCCGCGAGGTGGAGCCGAAGGACGACGCGCTGATGGCGTACGCGGACGCGCTCTTCACCATCCAGCAGCTCCAGGAGTGGGCGCGCAGCTACGGCGCGTCGTGGGACGTCCAGTTCGGACGCCTGCGGGGCCGCGTGGACGGCGACGGGCCCGACCCCGCCGCGCAGAGGATGCTCGCGGAACTGGCCCGCCGCGCGGGTGGAGCCAGCGCGCAGCAGGCAGAGGCGGAACGGACCAGGCTCGATCTCAAGTACCGCGACCGGCGCTAGAGCGTTTGCAGTGTTGGACCTGGACGTTACGAGATGCGTTCCAGCGGGATGCGGCCTACTCCGGGCCCGCGGCCGCCGCCTGGGCGATCTCGCGCGCGATCGCGTCCGCCGCAGCGGCTGGGTCGGCTGCATCGCGCAGGGGCCGCCCGACCACGAGGAGCGATGCTCCTGCCCGCACCGCTTCCGCAGGCGTGCCGGTCCTGCGTTGGTCCGCCGCCGCGGCACCCGCCGGGCGAATGCCGGGAACGACCAGCAGGGGGGCAGGCCCGAGCAGCGCGCGCAACGCCGCCACCTCCAGCGGCGAGCAGACCACTCCGTCGGCACCGGCATCCACCGCCAGCCGGGCCAGTCGCGGCACTGCGTCGCGCGCAAGCCCGACAGCGTCCAGGTCCGACGGCCCCAGCGAGGTGAGCGCGGTGACCGCGAGGAGCTTCGTCCGCGGCAGCTCGCGCCGGGCCGCGCGGACCATCTCCGCCCCGCCGCTCGCGTGCACCGTGACGTACTCGACGCCGAGCGCCGAGACTCCCCGCGCCGCGCTCGCGACCGTCTGGGGGATGTCGTGGAGCTTGAGATCGAGAAAGAGCGGCAGCCGGAAGCCCCGGACCGCGTCGAGCGCGGCGCGCCCGTGCGCGACGAAGAGCTCGAGCCCGATCTTGAAGACGCCCACGTGCCCGGCGAGCTTGCCGGCCAGCGCCGCCGCCTGCGCTGGGTCGGGCACGTCGAGCGCCGCGCAGATCCGGTTCACCGCGAGAGCCTTCCCCCGCCCTCGCGCACGGCCTGCTGCGCCTTCGCCACCACGTCGGAGAGCGCGACCATCTCCACCTGCGCCGCGCCGCGGGGCTTCCACTCCACCTTCCCGTCGGCGAGGCCCTTCTTCCCCACCGCGATGCGCAGCGGCAGCCCGATCAGGTCGGCGTCCTTGAACTTCACCCCGGCGCGCTCGTCGCGGTCGTCGAGGAGCGCCTCCACTCCCGCCTCGCCCAGCGCGGCGTGGAGCTTTTCGGCAGCGTCGCGCACGGCGGCATCCTGCATCTGCAGCGGCAGGAGCGCGACGTGGAAGGGCGCGATGGAGAGCGGCATGCGGATGCCGTCGGCGTCGTGGTGCAGCTCCACCGCGCCGGCGAGGATGCGCTCGATGCCGATACCGTAGCTGCCCATCACGATGGGGGTCTCCTTGCCCCCTTCGTCGAGCACCCGCGCTCCCATGCTCTCCGAGTAGCGCGTGCCGAGCTTGAAGATGTGGCCGACCTCCAGCGCCTTGCCCACCGCGAGCGGGCTGCCGCAGCGGGGGCACCCTTCTCCCGCGTTGACGGTGCGCAGATCCGCCGGAGCGGCGTGCGCGAGATCGCGCGGAACGCTGACGTTGCGCAGGTGGAAGCCGTCCTTGTTGGCCCCGGTGACCAGGCCGGTGAGCCCGGCCAGCCGCCGGTCGATGAAGACGCGCAGGTTCTTCTTGCCGGCGAGCCCCACTCCGCCCAGCGACCCCGGACGCGCGCCCATCCAGCCCTGGATCTCGTCCGCCTGGGCGGGCCGCAGCACCGACGCGCCCGAGGCGGTCTGCAGCTTGGCCTCGTTGAGCTGATCGTCGCCGCGCACGATGGCGACCACCGGCTGGTCGTCGCCGACATAGATCAGCGTCTTGAGCTGCTGGTCGGCGGCCACCCCGTAAGGCCTGGCGGCGAGCGCATCGATGGTCACCACTCCGGGCGTCGGAAACTCCTCCAGCGCGGGCGACTCCCCCGCGGCCTTGTACTTGTCCGGGGTGTCGACGCGCGATTCCGCCTTCTCGGTGTTGGCGGCGTAGCCGCACTTCTCGCAGGAGGCGATCAGGTCCTCGCCGGCGTCGGTGGGAACCATGAACTCGGTGGACCCGGAGCCGCCCATGGCGCCGGAGTGCGCGTCCACCTGGATGGTGCGGAGCCCGCAGCGGCCGAAGATGCGCACGTAGGCGCCGCGGTGGTCCTCGAACGCCTTGTCGAGGCCGGCGCGGTCGAGGTCGAAGGAGTAGCTGTCCTTCATGGTGAACTGCCGCACGCGGAGCAGGCCGCTCTTCGGCCGCGGCTCGTCGCGGAACTTGGTCTGGATCTGGTACCAGGTCTGGGGGAGCTGCCGGTAGCTGCGCAGCTCTGCCCGCGCCAGCACGGTGAAGATCTCTTCGTGGGTCATGGCCAGGCAGAGGTCCGCGCCCTTGCGGTCCTTGAGCCGGAACATGTTCTCGCCCATCACCGTCCAGCGCCCCGACTCCTCCCAGATCTCACGCGGGTTCAGCGCCGGCAGGTAGAACTCCTGGGCGCCGATGCCGTTCATCTCCTCGCGGACGATGGCGGTGATCTTGAGGATGGAACGCTGGCCGAGGGGAAGTATACTGTATATACCTGCCGAGAGCTGCCGGATGTACCCGGCCCGCACCAGGAGCTGGTGCGAGGCCACCGTCGCGTCCGCCGGGACCTCCTTGAGCGTCGGCGTGAACGATTTCGACATCCGCATCGCGCATCACCCCTTCTTGCCCAGCTCCCGATCCACGGTCTGCTTGATCTCTTCGTAGGGCTGCGCGCCGTTGATGAAGACTCCGTTGATGAAGAACGCCGGCGTGCCGTTGACGCCCGCCGCCGAGCCCGCCTTCTGGTCCTCCTCGACGATCGCCTTCTTCTCGCCGCTGTCCAGGCACTTGTCGAACTTGCCCGAGTCCAGCCCCAGCGACTTCGCGTATCCCTTGAGGTCGTCCACCGCCAGCTTGGCCTGGTTGGTGAACATCTTGTCGTGCAGCTCCCAGAACTTGCCCTGGTCCTGCGCGCAGGCGCCCGCCTCCGCGGCCTTCTCGGCGAAGGGGTGGAACTCGAGGGGGAAGTGGCGGAAGACGAGCCGCACCTTGCCGTCGTATTCCTTCATCAGCTTCTCGATCACCGGGAACTCGCGGCCGCAGTACGGGCACTGGAAGTCGCTGAATTCGACGATGGTCACCTTGGCGTTGTCCGGCCCGCGCGAGGGGCCCTTCGCCTCCACGTCCACGCGCGGCAGCTCCGGCGGCTGCAGCGCCACCTGCACCTTGTGCTTCGCCTTCAGGTCCTCGAGCATCTTGGTCATGTTGTCGCGCAGCTTCTGCTGCTTGACCGCCTGCTTGATGCGCGGCTTGAGGTCGTCGAAGCTCTGCCCGGGCGGGATCTGCGCCTTGTGCTCCTCGTAGAAGGCCTTGGCGTCCGCGTCGGAGGGCTCCGGCACCGTGTTCATGTAGTCGGTCTGGAACCACTGCTCGAGCGTCTTGCCCTTGGCCTTGGCCTCGTTCTCGAGGAGCCGGCGGCTGATCAGCTCGTCCACCGCCCCCTTGCGCTGCTCGTAGAGGTCGGTGAGCAGCTTGGCCTCGCCCTGCTTGACCTTGGGCCCGACTTCCTTGTCGCTCTGCAGCTCGCCCCAGGTGATGGGCTGCCCGTCCATCTCTGCGACCTTGGTGGCGGGATCGAGCGCGACGGCGGACGTGCCGGCCTTGCCTGCGGGCGACCCCCCGCCTGTCTTGCAGGCGACGAAGAATACGGCGGAAATGGCTAATGCGTGCAAAGTACGGCTCTTCATGCGAGTCTCCAACGTCGGGGACCGCGCACCCTAGGCGGGCGCGGGTCCTACGTCAACAACCGGGAGCTCCGTGGCGTTCCAGAATCCCAGCGCCGCCGAGATCAAGGCCCTGCTGCAGCGGATCCGGACCGTCGCCGTGGTGGGCCTCTCGCCCGATCCGGACCGCCCCTCCTACAGCGTCGCCATGTACCTGCAATCCATCGGCTATCGCATCGTGCCGGTGCGGCCCGGCGGGGGCGAGATCCTGGGGGAGAAGACCTATCCGCGGCTCGCCGACATCCCCTTCTCGGTGGATGCGGTGGACATCTTCCGCAAGAGCTCCGAGGCGGGCCTTCACGTGGATGAGGCGGTGGCGCTGCGCATCCCCGCCGTCTGGATGCAGGAGGGCGTGATCGACGAGGCGGCCGCGAGCCGCGCCCGCGAGGCGGGGTTGTTCGTCGCCATGGATCGCTGCATGCTCAAGGAACACCGCAAGGCCCGCCTGGGCGTCGGCGGCGGTCCCGGCTGATCTCGATCGGGCGCAGGAGTCTGGCTGGCTCGGCCAGGCTGGCGCGAGCGGCCCGGCGGCCGCGAGCGATCCTCAATTGGCGTGGAGCTTCCGCGCCTGCACCGTGAACGGGTCGGCGCTCTCGATCAGGCGGGCTGCGTCGGGGGCCTCCACCGGCTCGCTGAAGAGGAAGCCCTGCACCGTGGCGCAGCCCAGGCGGTAGAGCGCCTGCGCCTGCTGCACGGTCTCCACGCCCTCGGCGATGACCTCCAGCCCGAGGTTGCGGCCGAGCGAGAGGATGGTGTCGACGATGCGCCGGTTGCGCTCGTCGTCCGCCATCCCGGCGACGAAGGACGCGTCGATCTTGAGCACGTCGACGGGCATGCGGTGCAGCCATGACAGCGACGAGTACCCGGTGCCGAAGTCGTCGATGGCGAGCTTCACGCCCATCTCCCTGAGCGCGTGCAGGCAGCGCAAGGCGGCCGCCTCGTTCTCAACCAGCGCGATCTCGGTCAGCTCCAGACGCAGCAGGTGGGAAGGAAAGCCCGTCTCCGCCAGCACCTGGCGGATCTGCTCCACCAGGTCCGGCTGCACGACCTGCCTGCCGGAGACGTTCACGGCCAGCGTGAGCTCCGCACCCTGCGCGAGTTGCAGGTTGCGCACGTGGCGGCAGGCCTCGCGCAGCACCCAGCGGCCCAGCGCGCCGATGACCCCGGTGTCCTCCGCCAGCGAGATGAACTCGACCGGCGCAACCAGCCCGCGCCTCGCATGCTGCCAGCGCGCCAGCGCCTCGAATCCGACGATTCGCGCCGACTGCAGCGCGACCACCGGCTGGTAGTGCACGCGCAGCTCACCCCGCTCGAGCGCGCGGCGCAGGTCGCTCTCCAGCTGCATCCGCGCCACCGCGTGATCGTGCATGCTGGCGTCGAAGACCGCGTAGCGCGCGACGCCCAGCGCCTTGGCCCGGTACATGGCCGTGTCGGCGTCGCGCAGCAGGTCCTCCGGGCGATCGCCGCTCACGCCTCCGAGAGCGATGCCGATGGAGGCGGAGGTGAAGACCTCCTGCCCGCCGATCCCGAACGGCTGGGAGAGCTCTCGCTGCACGCGGTCGGCCACGCGCCCTGCGCCGGCGGCGTCGTCCACACCCTCGATGAGGAAGCCGAACTCGTCCCCGCCCAGCCGGGCCACGGTGTCGCCGGCGCGCCGGGTGCGGTCGAGCCTGCGGGCGATGGCCACGAGGAGCTGGTCGCCGGCGCGATGGCCCATCGAGTCGTTCACCACCTTGAAGCGGTCGAGATCGAGGAAGAGCACGGCGAAGGCGTTGCCCGATCGCCCCCGGGCGCGCGCCTGCGCCTGCCCGAGCCGCTCCATGAAGAGCGCGCGGTTGGGCAGCCCGGTGAGCGCGTCGTAGAAGGCGGCATGCCAGAGCTTCTGCTGCGCGCGCAGGCGCTCGGTGACGTCGGTCGCGATCACCAGCCGCGACTCGCGACCGGCGAAGATGAGCGAATGGGTGCTGATCTCCACGTCGATCAGCTCGCCGCCCGCTTTGCGGTGGCGGCGGATGCCCTGCTCAAGCGCGCTTGCGCCGGTGTCCCCGTCCACAGGGGCGCCGTCCTCGAAGCGCAGGTCAGCCAGCGTCATCTCGGCGAACCGCTCGCGCGAATGGCCGTACCGGTCCACCGCCGCCTGGTTGACGGCGACGAAGCGCAGCGTCTCCACGTCGTAGACCCACATCGGCTGCGGGCTGTGGTCGAAGAGCAGGCGGTACGAATCGTCCGGCAGCGGCGGCGGCTGGAACGCGCGCTTCTTCTCCACGGGCTCGCGGGGGTCCGCCGCGGGAGCAGGGATGATGGAGGACTCGGCCAGGGTGCGCTCCGCAGCTGTCCCGGCTCTGCCCGGACAGGCAGAAGTAGAACCCAGTTGCCGGGATTGGCGCAAGGCAGGCGCAATTACATCTGATTACATTGGATGACGACGGCGGCGGTGTGCGCGACCGGAAAGGCCTTACGCAACCTGCTCTTCGAGCGCGAGGACGGGCAGGAGGCTTTCTTGCAGGGCGTGCAGTTCGTCCTCCGCGCGCGGCTGCACCACCTCGCAGGCGTCCGCCTCCGCGAGCACGCGGCGCACCAACTGGTGGTTGAGCGCGTGACCCGACTTCACCGCGGTGAGCCGCCCGATGACGGGCATGCCGATCAGCGAGAGATCGCCCAGCGCGTCGAGGATCTTGTGGCGCACGAACTCGTCGGGGAAGCGCAGCCCGTCGGGATTGAGGATGTTGAAGTCGTCCACCACGACGGCGTTCTCGAGCGAGCCGCCGCGGGCCAGCCCCGCCTGGTGCAGCCGCTCCACGTCGCGCTTGAACCCGAAGGTGCGGGCGCGCGCGATGTCCTTCTGGAACGTCCTCTCGTTCACCTCCATGCGGAAGCTCTGGTCGGTGATGAGCGGATGGCGGAAATCGATGGTGTAGTTGACGGAGAACTTTCCCCGGGCCGGCGAGAGGCGCGCGAGCTTGTCGCCGTCGGACACGCCCACCGCCTTGCGCACCAGGAGATACCGGCGCGCGGCGCGCTGCTCGTGGACGCCGGCCTCGCGCACCAGGGCCACGAACGGCTCCGAGCTGCCGTCCATGATCGGGATCTCCGGGCCCTCCACCTCGACGCGCGCGTTGTCGATGCCGCAGCCTGCGAGCGCCGCGAGCAGGTGCTCGACGGTGCCGATGCGCACGCCGCCGCGGCCCAGCGAGGTGTTCATGTTGGTGTCGACCACGAACTCCGCGAGCGCGGGAATCTCCACTCCCTCGCGGACGAGGAGGATGCCGCTATCCACCGGAGCGGGCGACAGGGTGAGCCGGACCTTCGCGCCAGAGTGCAGGCCGATGCCGGACAGGGATGCGCGCTGCTTGAACGTTCTCTGGCGGAAGGGGTGGAGATCCGTCACTCTTGCGTCTCCTCCTTAGGGTACCGCGGCGCAGCAGGTGCGAAAGAATGAGCAACATCCATGCCGGGGGCGGCCCCGCAGGCCGAAAATCTAGTGACTCCGAGCGCCTGTGGCGTTTCTCCAACGCGCGCCCCCGCCGGGTTCCGTCCACAACCCTTCAGAATCACGACACGCGTGTCATGGTGAAAGTAAACGGTTGCCTCCCTTACCGTCCCTTTTGCGCCTTGGCAAGCGCTTCCTGATAGCTGGTTTCGTCGATGGGAATCCTGGACAGCTCGGTTCTCCGGGAGACCAGGTCCAGCGCCCGGTCGAGGATTTCCGCGAACCGCTGGCAATCGTCGCGCAACCGCTGCAGGCGGATGGCGGTGCTCTCGCCGCGGCGGCCCGACCAGCCCTCGAGCAGATCGAGGAAGCGATCGAAGAGCTCGCGGTCGGAATGGCGCAGGAGCTGGTAGCCCACGTCGCGGAACTCGGTGGCGTAGCGGCGCAGCGGTTCGGCGGCGTCCGGCGTGGCGCCGGGCTGCTCGAGGGCGCGCGCCGTGTACCGGCACATCTCGCGGAAGACCCACAGGTCCTTGCGCAGCCGCTCGCTCTGGTCGGTGCGGGCGGAGTCGTCCTCGAACAGGGCATAGAAGCCCATCGCCGGGTCGAGCGCGTTCGCCAGCACGCCCACGCACTGCTTGGTCGCTTCCACCAGCTTGTCGCGCTGCTGGTCGAGCTGGTCGCGGTCGGTGAGCGGCCGCGCGAGGATGGGCGGCACGCTCGCGAGCATGTCGCGGATGTGCTGCGCCGCCGCCTTGCCCGCCGCTGCTGCGGCGGCGACGCCGGAGACGTTGGCGCAGAGGCGCGGCAGGTCGTTCTCGAGGTAGGCGACCAGCGCCAGAAGCTCGCTGCGCACCAGCGCGAGGATGACGAGCACGCGGCGGGTATGCGGCACCGGCGGCGACGGCACGTAGCGCAGGCTGCGCAGGGCGCGGAAGGCGGCGAGCAGCGCCAGGGCAAACGCCTTGCGCTTCCTCTCGTCCTCGAGGAGGCGGAGCCCCTCCAGGAGCAGCACCGAGCCGATGCGGTCGTATTCGGCCCGGAACTCCAGCGCTGCCGGGGGGCAGAAGTAGCGCGAGACGAAGAGCTCGTGCTGGAGGACGCGGCCGACGTCGAGGAAGAGCGACTGGGGCGCCGCGTCGAGCCGCAGCAGGTGGTCGAGGATGCCCTGGTGCGCGAGCAGCCCAGAGCGCAGCAGGAAGAGGCTCTCCTCCGGGGTGCGCTGCTCACGCAGCTCGGCCCCCAGGCGCGCGCGGGCGCGATCGTCGGGGAGGGATCCCTCGACGAAGCTGCGGAAGAGCAGCGCCTGCTCCTGCCGCTGCTCGATCAGCTTGCGCGAGAGGTGCACGCTGCGGTGCACCGCATCGCGCGTCGCCTTCAGCTCCTCGCGCCAGTCGCGATCCTGCGGCGGCTGCGCCTCGCCGAAGACGTTGCGCAGGTTGAAGAAGCGGTCGATGCCGCGCAGGAGCATCTCCAGCTCGAAGAGGATCTCCTCGCGCCCGGAGAGCTCCAGCGAGCGGATCCAGCGCTCGCGCTCGGCCATGTAGACCGCGCGCACCCGCTGCGAGTCGCGCATGAGCTGGAAGAAGAAGTCCTGCGCGAACGAGCGCTTTTCGCCCGAGGGTTGCATCAGAGGAGCGAGCCCTGCAGGTTGGAAGGGGGCTTGCGGCCGAGGTGCTCGAAGGCGCGAGCGGTGGCCACGCGGCCGCGCGGCGTGCGCGCCAGGTAACCTTCCATCAAGAGATAGGGCTCGTAGACGTCCTCGAGCGTGTCGGAGCGCTCGCCGGTGGCCGCCGCCAGCGTCTCCAGCCCCACCGGCCCGCCGCCGAACTTGTCGATCAGGCTGAGGAGGATCTTGCGGTCCATCGAGTCGAGGCCGCAGGAGTCCACCTCCAGCCGCCGGAGCGCGGCGTCGGCGACGGTCCGCGAGACGCGGCCGTCGCCTTCCACCTCGGCGAAGTCGCGCACCCTGCGCAGGAGCCGGTTGGCGATGCGTGGAGTGCCCCGCGCGCGGCGCGCGATCTCGGCGCCGCCGCCCTCGTCGAGCCTCACGGAGAGCTTCTGCGCGGAGCGCCGCACGATCTCGTTGAGATCCTCGGCCGGGTAGTACTCGAGCCGGCTGACGATGCCGAAGCGGTCGCGCAGCGGACCGGTGAGCAGGCCGGTCCGGGTGGTGGCGCCAATCAGGGTAAACGGCTTGAGCGGGAGCTTGAGAGCGCGCGCGCCGGCGCCGTCGCCGATCACGATGTCGAAGGTGAAGCTCTCCATCGCGGGATACAGGTTTTCCTCGATTGCCGGATTCATCCGGTGGATTTCGTCGATGAAGAGAACGTCATTTGCGGCGAGGTTCGTCAAGATTCCGGCGAGGTCGCCCTTGCGCTCCAGGGCAGGCCCGCTGGTGACGTGGATCTGCGCGCCGAGCTCGTTCGCGATCACGTGGGCGAGCGAGGTCTTGCCCAGCCCGGGAGGGCCGCAGAAGAGCACGTGATCGAGCGGCTCCTTGCGCGCGGCGGCAGCCTTGACGAAGACCTTGAGGTTGTCGATCAGCGCGCGCTGGCCGACGACCTCGGCGAAGTTGCGCGGCCGGAGCGTCAGCTCGAAGCGCGCATCCTCTCCCGATGCGGCAGAAGAGATCGGGCGATCGTCCGGCGGGTCCTCGCGCATCCGCCGGCAAGCTACCACAGCGAGCGGGCGACCTTTGCGTGGTGAACACAGCCCTTCGGCAGTTGACGCGCATGCCGCGCGTCCTGCTAGAGGGTGCTCGCGGTCCACTTTCGTGAGGTACACGCACATGCGCTCTAAGGGATTTCGTCTCGGGAAGCTGCTGCCTCTGGCGCTCTGCGCCGCCGCGGCATTTGCAATCGGATCCGGCTGCAAGTCCTCCACGGCCGGCGGCAGCGCCGGGCCGGGGATGGGAAGCGACGACGGCGGGATGATGTCGATGGACGGCGGCATGGGCGGCATGTCCGGCATGATGGACGCCGGCGCGCAGATGGGCCGCGATATGGGCCAGGCGGCGGGGAACGCGGCGAGCAGCGCCTCCTCCACCATGCAGTCCGCCGGCGAGAGCATGGCGGACGCCGGCGCAGCGGCGTACGGCTCGGCGAGCTCCGCGGTCTCCGGCGCGGCCAACGACATGATGGACGCCGGCACACAGATGGCGTCGGCCGACATGGACGCGGGCAGCGGCGGCGGCGGCGGCGCGACCCTGTCGGATCCGCAGATCGCCGCGGTGGCGGTGGCGGCGAACAAGGTCGACGTCGACGCAGGCAAGCTGGCGCGGTCGAAGAGCAAGAACGCCAAGGTGAGGAAGTTCGCGAGCGACATGATCCGCGACCACGGCTCCGCCAACAAGCAGGCGGTGAAGCTGGTCACCAAGCTGGGCGTCAAGCCGGAGGAAAACGACACCTCGCGCTCCCTCACCCAGGGCGGCAAGGAGAACATCGCCAGGCTCAAGAAGCTCAAGGGCAAGCAGTTCGACAAGGCCTACATGGAGCACGAGGTGGACTACCATCAACAAGTTCTCGACGCGCTCGACAAGACGCTGATTCCATCGGCGCAGAACGCCGAGCTCAAGTCCTTGCTGGAGTCGGTCCGCGGGGTGGTGGCGCAGCACCTCGACCATGCGAAGTCGCTCTCCGACTCGCTCTCGAAGTGAGATGATGCGGCGCATGGCGGCAGCCTCGGCGGCGCTGGCCCTGTTCGTGGCCGGCGCCGCCTCGGCGAAGACACACCTGGTCCTGGGGCGCGGCGTCGCCTGGGACCCGAAGACCCTGGAAGTGGCGCGCGGCGACGTGGTGGAGTGGAAGAACGTCGACGTGGTGCCGCACAACGTCCGCGAGGACAAGCACGTCTTCTGGTCGAAGAACCTGGAGCCGGGCCAGAGCTTCAAGTGGAAGGCGACCAAGAAGGGCAAGTTCCCCTACCGGTGCACGCTCCACCCCGAGATGACCGGGACCCTCACCGTGAAGTGAGGGGCTTGCGGGGCCGTCGGGCCGCGAGTCTCGATCTCCACTTCACACCGATCCGGCGATGAGCCGGAGCGCCTCGCGAAGCTGGTCTTCCAGGGGCGCCGCCGGGCCGAGCGTGCGCCGCACCTGGTCGGCGGTGTGCTCCGCGGCAGAGGGCCGATAGCCCAGGTTGACCAGGGCGGAGAGCAGCGCCTCCGACGGTGCGCCGGGCGGCCGCGAGGTGGGCGCGGCAGCCAGCCCGCTGGTCTTGATCTTGTCCTTGAGCTCCAGCACGAGGCGCTCCGCGGTCTTCTTGCCGACGCCGGAGATCCGGGTCAGCCGCCCGAGCTCGCCGTGGAGGATGGCCACGGCCAGCTCGCTCGCGGGCATGCCGGAGAGGACGTTGAGGGCGAGCCTCGGTCCCACCCCGGTGACGGCGATGAGCAGGTGGAACAGCTCCTCTTCCTCGGCGGTGACGAACCCGAAGAGCTGCAGCGCGTCCTCGCGCACGTGCGTGTAGCAGCGCAGCTGCGCGCGGCCGCCTTCCGGCGGCAGCCGCGCCATCGACTGGAGCGAGAGGTGCACGAGATACCCCACGCCCTGCACGTCGAGCACCGCCGCGTCTCCCCGCTTCTCCACCAGGACGCCGTCCAGGCGCGCGATCATTTCGCGAACCGCCGCGCCAGCGCCGCCCGCCAGTCGCCGCGCGGCTTGCGCGCCGCGACTTCCGGGTCCTTTCCCCGCAGGACGCAACAGATGGCCGCCGCCAGCGCATCGCTGGCATCGAGCCGGCCCTGGACGGCGATGCCGAGCAGCACGGCGACCATCCGCCCCACCTGCTCCTTCTCGGCGCGGCCGGTGCCGGTGACCGCCTGCTTGATGACCGCGGGCGCAAAGCTGCGCACGCGCGCGCCGGCCTGCGCCGCGGCAAGGAGCGCCACGCCTCGGGCCTGCCCGAGCACCAGCGCCGAGCGCGCATTGCGGGCATGGAAGACATCCTCCACCGCCACCACCTCGGGCCGGTACAGCCGCAGCTCGCGGGCGAGCCCATCGTGCAGCCGCCGCAGCCTCTGCTCGATCGACTCGTCTCCTTCGAGCGACAGCACCCCGTGGGCGACGTGCAGGAGGCGCGCGCCGCCGGAATCCTCGACGACGCCGTAGCCGCAGAAACGCGAGCCGGGATCGATTCCCAGGACGATCACGCGCGCGATTCTAGCGCAGCCATCTCCGCATCATCGATCTCGAAGTTCGCGTAGACGTGCTGGACGTCGTCGTTCTCCTCGAGGTTCTCCACCAGGCGGAGCACCTTTTCCGCCGTCTCGCCGGTGAGCTGCACACTGGTCCTGGGCAGGTAGACCATCTTCGGCGCCCCCACCGGCAGCTTGCCTTCGAGCGCCTTGTGCACCTGCATCAGGGAGGCCGTGTCGGTGCGCACCTCGAAGCCTCCCTCGCCGTCCGGGACCACGTCCTCGGCTCCTGCATCGAGCGCCAGCTCCATCACCTGCTCCTCGCCGGGCCCCTTCTTGACCGGGATCACGCCCTTGCGGTCGAACTGGAAGGCCACGGCGCCGGAGGCGGCCATGCTGCCGCCGCCCTTGGTGAAGATGGCCCGCACGTCGCCGGCGGTGCGATTCTTGTTGTCGGTGAGGATCTCCACCACGAATGCCACGCCCCCCGGCCCGTACCCCTCGTAGATCAGCTCCTCGTAGCTCACCCCTTCCAGCTCGCCGGTGCCCTTCTTGATCGCGCGGGTGATGTTGTCGGCGGGCATGTTGGCCTCGCGTGCAGCCAGCACCGCCGAGCGGAGGCGCGCGTTGTGGTCAGGATCGCCGCCCCCGTTCCGTGCGGCCACCGTGACCTCGCGGATGAGCTTGGTGAAGAGCACGCCCTTGGTCGCGCCCATCGCTTCCTTCTTGCGCTTGATCTTGGTCCACCGGTTGTGGCCGGACATGGCGGCGCTCCTCTGCAAAGGCAGCGCGCGGTCTAACACGCCCCCCGGGTTGGATCCAGACAGTCAGGGCGGCAAGCCCGGCGTTCCCCCCTGCGGACCGCAGACCCAGGCCGCTGCCGCTCGCGCAGGGACCGACTCGTCGCGTTGCAGGCTCTGGCCGATGCCACACCCCGACCCCGCGCCCGGAAATCTCGACAGCTCTACCGGCACGGTAGACGCGAGCACCAGGGCAAACGAGGGCGTCGCAGAGTCGGACAACCCGTGGCCGAGCAGGCGCTGGGTGGACGACCGCAGGACCGGCGTGCCGGCAGGGAGCGCGGGATACCGGCTGGCGTCGAACGACGCACCGACCGCCAGTGCGCGCGCGCCGGGAGGGAGGATCAGCGGCAAGGGCGCGGCCACCGCGAGCAGCGGTCTCGTCACCCCGTCCGGCCCCTGCAGGGCCAGCGCCTCCAGGTCCGCGGCGCCGGGGCCGAAGTTGGCGATCTCGACGTATTCGCCCGCGGTGCCGGAGGCCATGACCTCGGTGAGGACCGCGTTCGGCAGCGGCGAGAGCGTGCTGAACGGCTGCGGCGCGGTGCGGAAGATGTGACCGAAATCGTCGATGGCGGTGACGCGCAGCAGGTAGTCGGTGCCGGGCGTGAGCCCGTCGATGCTCAGCGATGCGGCGCAGGCGAAGGTTTGCGGCCCGCACGCGGGCGGCGCACAGACCACGTCCTCTTCCGCCGTGAACGTCGCCCCAGGCGCATCGGCCACGTCCACCGCGAGGTGCACGGGCCAGTCGAACGCCACGCTCGCCGTGACCGCCGTGTCGCGGGGGCTCACCTGCGCTGCTCCCCCCTGCAGGGCCGGCGGCGCGTCGCGGGCGCAGGTGGCCACGTGGAAGGCCTGTGCCGCATCGGAAGCGCCGTCGAGCGACAGCGTGTAGGTCTCACCCGCCTGGAGCGGCGCGGCGAGTTGCAGGGCGACGGCGCCGTGCGCGTCCGCCGCCGCGACCGTCTCGCCATGAGATCCGACCAGCGAGAGGCGCCCGGAATCCGCGTGGGCGCGCACGACCGCGAGGTTGGACGGCGCCTCGCCTCCCGCGGCCGGCCAGACCAGCTGCGCGGAGGCCTTCGCGGCGGCGGCCGCCGCGACCTGGAAGGCGTAGCGCGCGGCGATCAGGTGGCGGCCCAGGTCGTCCTTCAGCCGGGGCGACACGAGCAGGAAGTAGCCGCCGGCAGCGAGCGGCTGGTCCGGCGTGAGCGTGAGCGCGCTCCGATCCGGCGCGACGTCGGCGGAGGCAGCGACGAGCAGCTCGCGCTCGTGCGAAGAGAGCTGCGCGTGCTCCATGGCCGCCGCCGCGCGCTCCACGTCGGCCGCGGCCGCCAGCGCCACCGTTTCACTGCGACCGGAGGCCGCGAGGAGCTGGCCCTCGTCCATCGGCTCGGAGAAGGTGACGGTGAACGCTGCCGAGGGCTCCACCGGGCCGGGGGACGGGGCAACAGAGGCGACGGCGGGATCGGCGCCGGCATCGGGAAGGTCATCGATCCCCGGGACGTTGGCACAGGCCGCCAGCGCCGCCGGCAAGAGCGCGCTCACCCGCGTCCAGCTCATCTTTCCCCTCCTCCGGCGCAGGCGCTCTCCTCGCTCTCCGCCACCTCGTGGAACAGGCCCGCCGTCAATGCGTCCAGCTCCGCGGTCAGCTGTAGCAGGGCGTAGCAGGCCTCCTGCGTCCGCGCCCGCAGCCAGACCGCGCGCGCCTGCTGGCGCTCGATCCAGAGCGCCGCTGCCCTCCCGGCCGCCTCCCGCCGGGCCCGGGCCAGACGCTCCCGGGCAGCCGCGAGCTGCGTCTCCTCGCGTGCGAAGATCAGCTGGGCGAAATCCCAGCTGAGGCTCACCGACCAGTTGCGCCCGGCGCCCGCGTCCTGCTCGCGCACCGGCGCGGCGCGGTACTCGCCCGCGCGCAGCCGCTCGTCTTCGCGCTCGCCTCCCTGCACCCGAAGCTCCGGCGCCCAGTGCGAGTTCCGCGCTCTCTGCAGGCGCGCAGCATCTTCCTCGCCGGAGCCCGCCGCCACGCGGGCGGCGGCATCCTGCGTGGCTAGAAGCCCAGGCTCCGACGCTCCCCCGGCAGGGGTGGCAAGGAGCCAGAGCGTCGCAAGCAACCTGGACAAAGGGGACCTCCGGGCGTCCGAAACTGGACCGCGGGGAGGCCATCGTGCAGCCCGCGTGCCACGGAGGTTCCCTGGCGCTCCCTCGCGCGCCCAGTTTCGCCGGCAGCCGGGCGTGCCCAGATTGCGACGCGGGGGTCCCGGAACAGGACCCCAGACCCCGGAGCTCCGTGCTGGACCTGCGCCCTGTACAGCGAGAGCACTTCTGGGCCGCATGGGTACGGCGTCCGGCGGCAGCGCCGGGAGGGCGCGCGCTCCCGCGCATCGGCCAGGCCGGCAGGACCGGGTTGCAGAAGGTCCGCAAGGCGACGCGCAGGGTCCGCGAGTCGGTTCGCGACACCCTCCAGGCGCCGCTCTTCCGCTTCCTCTCCAGCGTGTTGTCGCTGCAACAGAGAATCGAGGCCTCCTTCCAGGCCTCGGGCGCCGCCACGCAGCTTGCGGACGCCGCGCTCGAGGGCGAGACCACCCGGCAGCTGGCTGAGCGAATCGCGCGGATCGCGCGACGTCTCTCTGGGGCGGCCGGCGCCGCCGTCCACCTGCGCTCCGCTGCGGGGCTCCAGCTGCTCGGCTCGGATGGGGCGCCTGCCCTCCAGGATCCGGTGGCGAGGTGCCTTGCCAGCGGGGGGGTGGAATGGACCGACTCCTCCGCCGCGGTGCCGCTGCGCGCCCACGACCACGTGGTGGGGGCGCTCGGGCTGCAGTTCGACGGCGGCCTGCGCGACCTGCGGCCTCTCGCGCCGCTGCTGGCGCGCGCGGGGGCAGTCCTCGCCGCAGCCGAGCGCGAGTCGCGCAAGGACCGGTTCCTCAGCCTCGCCGCCCACGAGCTGAAGACGCCGCTGACGAGCATCAAGGGGTTTTCCTACTCGCTGGCGCGCCGCCTCGAAAAGGGCGAACCCTGTGACCCGCGCCACGTGCAGGTGCTGGAGCGGCAGGCGGAGCGGCTGCACCTGCTGCTCGAGGAGATGCTGGAAGTCTCGCGGATCGAGACCGGGCGCTTCGTGCTCCACCAGGAGCCGTGCGAGATGGTGGAGCTGGTGGAAGCGACCCGGCGCGCACTGCGGCGGCTGGGCGCCGACGGAGACGTCGAGGCGCACGTCGAGCCGGCGCTGCCGCTGGTGGCCGACCGCGAGCGCATCGAGCGCGCGCTGACCGCCATGGTCCTGCGCGGCCGCGGGCTCGGGCCGGTGACGATCGAGGCGATCCGGCGCGCCGGCCATGCGGAGGTGAGCGTCTCCTGGTCGGGCGACGCGCTGGCGGAGCCGGAGCACGCCCTCGAGCCGCGCTGGGAAGCGGCGCCGGCGCAGAGGCAGGGCCTCGGGATGGCCCTGGCGGTGGCCCGCAAGACTGCGGAGCTGCACGGCGGCTCGCTGCGCGCGGAGCCGCACGCGATCGTGCTCGACCTGCCGCTCCGGACGCCGCTCCTGGGCCGCCGCAGCGGTGCCGAAGGGCGGGTCCTGGTGGTGGACGACGACGAGCCCATCGCGCGGATGATGGCCGAGTTCCTGGCCGAGCATGGCTTCGAGGCGGATTGGGCGGGCGGCGGAAGGGCCGCGCTCGCCAAGGTGAAGCAGGATCCGCCCGACGTCATCGTGCTGGACCTGCGCATGCCCGACATGGATGGGCGCGCGCTGCTCGCCGCGGTGCGCGCGCTCGGGCTCGGACCAAGGGTCGTGCTCTTCTCTGCGGACCGCGAGGTGGCGGCCGCAGCGCAGGAGCTGGCGTGCGAGGCGTTCGTGGAGAAGCCGTTCGCGCCGGAGTCGCTGCTGGCCGCGGTGCGCCGGGCCCTGCAGCCGCTCCTCGCGACCGACCAGCGCTGAAGATCCCGCTACCGGCAGCCCTGCCGTTCCAGCTCTGCGACGCGCTTCCTCAACTGCTGGACCTCCTGGGCCTGGGTCTCGTACGCGTCGCGGTAATGCCGCGCCCTCGCCTGCTCCTCGCGCAGCGCCGCATCGCCGTGGCTGCAGGCCGCGGCGAAGAGCAGCGAAAGCAGCGCGAGCTTCATTCGGCGCGCCTCAGGCGCTGCAGCATCTCGGAGGGGGGCAAGAAGCCCGTCACCCGCGCCGGGCCCTCGCCAGGCACGGCGCACGCGGGCGTGCGGTCGTCCTTGCACGCCATCATCAGCACGGTGGGAAGGCCGGCCACGTCGTACTTCTGCATGACCCGGTCGATCTCGTCGGTCTGCTCGGTCGCGTCCACCTTGAGCGCCACGAACTTGTCGGCGACTTCCTGCGCCACCGTCGGATCGGTCCAGGTGTGCAGGTCCAGCTCCTTGCAGGCCGCGCACCATTCCGCGCCCATGTCGATGAGCAGCGGCTTGCCCGTGGCGCGCGACTGCTGGACGGCGAGCTTCTCGTCGTTGAGCCAGGGAATCTGGAACCCCTTTTCGCTCCTGGGCGCGCCGAGCCAGCCGAAGCGCAGCCCCACGCCCGCGAGCAGCAGCGCCAGCGCGCCGAACTTCATCGCCTTCTCGCGGCCGTCGCCGTGGAACGAGAGACTGAGCGCGCCAGTGAGCACGCCCGCGAAGGCGAGGAGGCCGGCGAGCGTCGCCACCGTCCGCGCGCTCAAGGGCAGCATGCCGGCCCGGGGCAGGAGCGGCAGGAGCAACGCCACCGCGGCAGCGAGGAGCGCGATGCCGAGCACGCTCTTCACCGTCTCCATCCACGCGCCGCTGCGGGGAAGGCGCAGCGAGGTGGCGCCGAGGACGAAGAAGAGCAGGCCCATGCCCACGGCGTAGGTGAAGAGCATCCAGAAGCCCAGGACCGCGTTTCGCTGCGTGGCCACGTAGGCGAGCACGCCCGCGAGCACGGGGCCGGTGCAGGGCGCCGCGATCACCCCGGCGACGAGGCCCATGGCGAAGGCGCCGCCGAAGCCGGTGCCGCGGACCCCGGAGAGCTTCTGCTGCAGCGAATGGGGCAGCGCGATCTCGAACGCGCCGAACATGCTGGCGGCGAGCGCGAAGAGGAAGAGCGCCAGCACCACCACCACCACCGGAGAGGACAACACGGTGCCGAACGCCTTGCCCGAGAGCGCGGCAAACAGCCCCAGGGCCGAGTACATCGCCGCGATGCCGCCCACGTACGTCGCGGAGAGCGCCACCGAGCGCGCGCGCTTCTCCGCCTGGCGGGCCCCGAAGATGCCCACCGTGATGGGGATGAGCGGGTACACGCAGGGCGTCAGGCTGGTGAGGAAGCCGCCGAGGAAGAGCACCGCGAAGGTGGCCGCCGAGACGCCACCGGCCAGGCCCAGCCGGCCGGACAGGTCGGCGCCGGTTCCGACGCCTTGCGTCAAAAGCGTCGGCAACACCGGGAGGAGGACGCCGACCGCAAGGGCGAGCAGGAGCCGGGGGAGCCATCTCTTCATCGAATCCATCCTAACGAAGCGCGCCTTGACCCGCAGCATGCGCGGTTATAATAGACCAGTCCAGTCCACATTCCATCGTCACTCAGGAAACCACGGCATGGCCATCAAGCTTCCCATCTACATGGACAACAACGCCACCACCCCGCTCGACCCGCGGGTGCTGGAAGCGATGATGCCCTACCTGACCACTGAGTTCGGAAACGCCGCCTCCCGCAGCCATCCCTTCGGCTGGAGGGCGGAGGAAGCGGTGGACCGCGCCCGCGAGCAGATTGCCGCGCTCATCGGCGGCAACGAGAAGGAGATCGTCTTCACCTCCGGGGCGACCGAGAGCATCAACCTCGCGCTCAAGGGCGCCGCCGAGTTCTACAGGGAAAAGGGCAACCACATCATCACCGTGCGCACCGAGCACAAGGCCACGCTGGACACGGCCAAGCGGCTCGAGCGGCAGGGGTTCGAGGTCACCTACCTTTCGACCGACAAGTACGGCCGCATCTCCGCGCAGCAGCTTCGCGAGGCGATCACCGACAAGACCATCCTCGTCTCGGTGATGCTGGCGAACAACGAGATCGGCACGGTGCAGCCCATCGCCGAGCTTGGGGCGGTGACGCGCGAGAAGGGCGTGCTCTTCCACGTGGACGCGGTGCAGGGCGTCGGCAAGGTGCCCTTCCACGTGGAGCAGATGAAGGTCGACCTGGCCTCGCTCAGCGGCCACAAGATCTACGGACCCAAGGGCATCGGCGCGCTCTGGGTCCGCCGCAAGCCGCGCGTGCGCATCGCTCCCATCATCGACGGCGGCGGCCACGAGCGCGGCATGCGCTCCGGCACGCTCAACGTCCCCGGCATCGTCGGATTCGGCGCCGCCGCCGAGCTGGCGCAGAAGCTCATGCCCGAGGAGGCGGAGCGAACGTACGCGCTGCGCAAGCGGCTTCAGGACTACCTCTTCCAGCACCTCGACCACCTCGAGCTCAACGGCCATCCGACCGAGCGCCTGCCCGGCAACCTCAACGTGAGCTTCGCCTTCGTGGAGGGCGAGGCCCTGATGATGGCGATCAAGAACGTGGCCGTCTCCTCGGGCTCCGCCTGCACCAGCGCCTCCCTGGAGCCTTCGTACGTCCTGCGCGCCTGCGGGGTGAGCGAGGATTTGGCCCACACGTCCATCCGCTTCGGCATCGGGCGCTTCAACACCGAGGAGGAGGTCGACTACGTCGGCAAGTACGTGGTCGGGCAGGTGCAGAAATTGCGCGAGATGAGCCCGCTCTACGAAATGGCCAAGGAAGGGATCGACCTCTCGAAGATCGAGTGGGCGGCCCATTAGCTGCGTGATTTCGAGGGTTCGCTCCCAATCTGGACCTGTGGCATCCAATTTGAAGTGAGGAGACGACGATGGCTTACGGCGACAAGGTGCTGGACCACTACGAGAACCCGCGCAACGTCGGGACGATGGACAAGAGCGACCCCAACGTGGGCACCGGCCTCGTCGGAGCGCCCGCCTGCGGCGACGTGATGCGGCTCCAGGTCAAGATCGGCGACGACGGCAAGATCGAGGACGCCAAGTTCAAGACCTTCGGCTGCGGGTCGGCCATCGCCTCGAGCTCGCTCATCACCGAGTGGGTGAAGGGCAAGTCCGTGGACGAGGCGCTGACCATCAAGAACACGCAGATCGCCAAGGAGCTGGCGCTGCCGCCGGTGAAGATCCACTGCTCGGTATTGGCGGAGGACGCGATCAAGGCCGCCATCGCCGACTGGAAGAAGAAGAAGGGCATCGCCTCTCAGCCGGAGGCCAGGCCCGAGGAGAAGAGAGTCGATGGCTGAAGCTCGAGTCAACATGACGGCGCGCGCAGCGCAGCAGATCAAGGCGCAGCTCGCCAGGCGGTCGCAGAGCACTCCGGAGAGCGGCGTGCGCCTCGGAGTCAAGGGCGGCGGGTGCTCGGGGATGAGCTACGTGATCGAGTTCTGCGATCAGCCGCGCGCGCGCGACCAGGTCTTCGAGGTGGAGGGAGCCAAGGTCTACGTGGACCCGAAGAGCCTCATCTACCTCAACGGCACCACCTTCGATTTCGTCGACACCTTCCAGCAGAAGGGCTTCAAGTTCGTCAACCCGCAGGTCAAGAGCGAGTGCGGCTGCGGAGAAAGCTTCTCGGTCTAGGTCCTCTATGAGCGCACGGACGTGCTGGAGCTGCGGTGTCGAGCACGCGGCTGCGGAGCCGCTTTGCCCCTCCTGCGGCAAGGTCCAGCCTCCTCCTCCCGCCGGCGCGCAGGGGGACAAGTTCGCCATCCTGGGTCTTTCGCCTTCCTTCGACGAGCCGGAGGGGCTGGACGATCGATTTCGCCTGCTCTCGCGAAAGCTGCATCCGGATCGCTTCGCGCGGGCCACTCCCCAGGAAAGGCGCTTTTCGCTCGAGCAGACGACGCTGCTCAACGACGCCTACAAGACGCTGAAGGATCCCGTGCGCCGGGCCGAGCACGTGCTCGCGCTGCGCGGCGTGCGCGGCGATCCGGTCATGTCGCCGGAGTTCCTCGAAGAGACGATGGAAGACCGCGAGCGGCTGGTGGAGGCGAAGGCGTCGGGAGAGCCGCTGGACGCGCTGGCCCAGGGCGTGCGCGAGAAGCGCGACCGGACGCTGCGGCAGGTGCGCGATCTGGTGCAGCAGGGCGGCGACCTCGGCCAGGCCGCCGAGCTGCTCGCGCGGATGCGCTATTACGCCCGCTACCTCGACGAGGTGGAGGGGCGCGCGGTGGAACCGTGACCGCGCTCTTCGAAATCAGCGAGCCCGGGCAAGGCCGCGTCAAGGAGGCCTGCACCACGGCGGCGGTGGGCATCGATCTCGGCACCACCAACTCGCTCATCGCCATCGTGCTCGGCGACGGCAAGCCGCGCGCGCTCTCGGTGGACGAGGGGAGCACGCTCTTGCCGTCGGTCGTGCATTACGGCGAGGGCGGCGGGCCCGGTTCGGTCGTCGTCGGGCGCGCCGCGCGCAGGCTGGCGGCCGACTTCCCCCGCGACACCATCGTGAGCGTGAAGCGCTTCATGGGTCGCTCCAGCGCCGACCCCGAAACCCGCAGGCTGAGCCCCTACCGTTTCGCCGAGGGGGACAGCGGCGTGGTGCGTTTCGTGGTGGACGGCGGGCGGACGGTCAATCCGGTCGAGGTCTCGGCGGAGGTGTTGCGCGCGCTGCGCAGCCGCGCCGAGGAGCGGCTCAACATCAAGGTGAACCAGGCCGTGATCACGGTCCCCGCCTATTTCGACGACGCGCAGCGGCAGGCCACGAAGGAGGCGGGCCGGCTCGCGGGCCTGGAGGTCCTCCGGCTGCTCAACGAGCCCACCGCGGCGGCGCTGGCGTACGGCCTCGACAAGCGCTCGCAGGGCAAGTTCGCGGTCTACGACCTGGGCGGAGGCACCTTCGACATCTCCATCCTCCAGCTCCAGGAAGGCGTCTTCGAGGTGAAGGCGGTGGGCGGCGATTCCGCGCTGGGAGGCGACGATTTCGATCGCGCACTGGCGGAGAAGCTGCTGCACGGGCAGTCGCACACGCCGCGGCGCGTGCGCGAGGCGATCGACGCGGCCAAGAAGGCGAAGGAGGAGCTGACGAAGCTCGAGGTCACGGAGGCGCTCGGACAGCGTGTGACGCGCGCGGATCTGGAAGCGGCGATCCGGCCCTTCATCGAGAGGACGGGGAATCCGTGCCGGCGCGCGCTGCGCGACGCGGGCGTTCCCGGCGGCAAGGGCCTGGACGGCGTCATCCTCGTGGGAGGGTCGACGCGCGTGCCCGCCGTCCGCCGCTACGTCCGCGAGCTGTTCGGGCTGGACCCCCTTGCCGACATCGACCCGGACGAGGTGGTGGCACTGGGCGCGGCGGTCCAGGCGGATCTGCTCACCGCGGAGACGCCGCAGCACGACGTGCTGCTGCTCGACGTGACCCCGCTCTCGCTCGGCATCGAGACCATGGGCGGACTGGTGGAGAAGCTCATCCTGCGCAACACCACCATCCCCGCCCGCGCGACGCAGGAGTTCACCACCTTCGCCGACGCCCAGACGGGCATGGACATCCACGTGCTGCAGGGCGAGCGCGAGCTGGTGCAGGACAACCGCTCGCTGGCGAAGTTCACCCTCTCCGGCATCCCTCCCCTGCCCGCCGGACTGGCCCGGGTGGCAGTCACCTTCCAGGTGGATGCGGACGGCATCCTCTCGGTCAATGCCCGCGAGGAGCTCACCGGCGTCTCGCAGAGCATCACGGTGAAGCCGTCGCACGGGCTCACCGACGAGGAGATCGAGCGGATGCTGCTCGCCTCCATCGAGCATGCCGAGGAGGACGTCCAGGCGCGGCTCCTGATCGACAACCGCGTGGAAGCGCAGCGCATCCTCAAGGCGACCGAGAAGCAGCTGGAGGGGAACGGCGACCTCCTCGCGCCCGAGGAGCGGACCCAGATCGAGGCGCAGATGGCTGCGCTGCGCGAGACGGCGCAGGGCACCGATCACAATGCGATCCACGCGCAGATCGAGAAGCTCGACCAGGCCAGCGCCGACTTCGCCAAGCGGGTGATGGACCGCGGCATAGAGCGCGCCCTCAAGGGACATTCGGTGGGCGAGTTCGACGACGGCAAGCTCTCGCCCCACGCCGAGAAGGCCTATGCGGCGCTCCAGGATCGCGAGGAGCCGCCGGCGCAGAAAGGGCCGCAGCGTCCGGCGGACTGACATGCCGAAGGTCACCATCTACAACCCGCGGGGCGAGAAGGAAGCCGAAGGCGAGGCCCCGGAAGGCACCACGCTCCTGCACGCCTCGACCGAACTGGGGGCGAAGCACGGTTCGGCCTGCGGCGGCGTCTGCGCCTGCTCCACCTGCCACGTCTGGGTGAAGAAGGGCTTCGAGTCGCTCTCCGACATGGAGGACAACGAGGCCGACTACCTCGATCGCGCCTACGACGTGAAGCCGAACTCGCGGCTCGGCTGCCAGGCGCAGCTCGCGAAGGAGGACGTCGTCTACCAGATCACCGAGGAGTCGGAGAAGACGTGGTACGACGAGCACCCGAAGGAGCGCCACGAGGCGGAGGCCAAGGGACTCTGGCCGCCGAAATGACATGGCAAAGAAGCTGACCTGGCAGGACGTGCGCGACATCGGCATCGCGCTTTCCGAGAAGTTCCCCGACACCGACCCGCTCTCGGTGCGCTTCACCGACCTTCACCAATGGGTGCGCGAGCTGGACGGGTTCGAAGGCGACCCGAACAAGTCGAACGAAAAGATCCTCGAGGCCATCCAGATGGCCTGGCTCGACGAGCGGGAGTGAGTCGCATGGGTGGCGAGCGGGAGTGAGTCGCATGGGTGGCGAACGGGAGTGACCCGCATGGGTGGCGAACGGGAGTGAGTCGCATGGGTGGCGAACGGGAGTGACCCGGGGAAAGCCTCGCGAATGAAGCCCGCTGCAGCCTGGAAAGCGCTCAAGAAGCACGCCTCGGAGAAGGACGGCGCCTGGGAGGACCATCCCTGGGGGGAGACCGTCTTCAAGGTGGGCAAGAAGGTCTTCGTCTTTCTCGGCTCGGCGGAATACGGCTACGGCCTCTCCTGCAAGCTGCCCGACTCGCACGAGGCGGCCATCACCATGTTCTCCTTCGCCGAGCCCACCGGGTACGGGCTCGGCAAGTCGGGCTGGGTGAGCGCGCGATTCGAGAGGAACCAGGACGTGCCGGTGGCCCTGCTCAAGGCGTGGATCGACGAGAGCTACGCCGCGGTCGCGCCGAAGAAGAAGGCGCGTGACGCTCGACCGCGCGCCGGCAAACCGCGCCGGCGCTGAAGCCGGCCGCTGCTGCGCCGAGGCATGACGGCCGAGGCTCCACCGTTCAGAGCGGCGCCACCAGCAGCACGTCGAGTTCGGTTCCCTCCCCGATGCTCCCCTCGCCGGGCGGCACCACCGCGACCGCGTTCGCGCCGGCCCAGGAGGCGATCTGCATGCTGCTCTGATGCATTCCGGCGGTGAAGAAGAGCGACGCACCTTCCGCGACGATCCGTCCGCGGGGAAAGAAGGTCAGGCCTTTCACCCGCTGCAGCGTTCCGCGAAGTCTCGCCCGCGCTCTCGGGCGTTGCGGGTGCGGATCGCCCGAGAGCAGCCGGATGGCGAGGCGCACGAACAGCTCGAACCCCAGCGTCGCCGCCGCCGGATTGCCGGGAAGCCCGAACACCAGCCGCCCTCCCGAAGCGGTGCCGAAGAGCACGGGCTTTCCCGGGCGGATGGCCACGGTGTGGAACACCAGCGAGCCGCCCAGCCGGACCAGCGCGTCCTGCGCGTGGTCGTGATCGCCCACCGAGGCGCCGCCGGTGGTGAGGAGGATGTCGGCCTGCGCGTCCCGCAGCGCCGCGGCGATGGTGGCCACGTCGTCCGCGGCGATGCCGAGACGCAGCACCTCCGCTCCCGCCTCCGCGCAGAGCGCGCCGAGCGCCAGCGAGTTGGTCTCGACGATCTTGCCGGGAGGCGGATCCTCCCCCACCGGAACGAGCTCGCTGCCGGTGACGAGGAGCGCCACCCGCGGGCGCCGATGCACCCGCACCGAGCGGGATCCGCACGCGCCGGCGAGCGCCAGTTCGGTCGGGCCGAGACGGGTCCCGGGCTGCAGCGCCTCGGTTCCCGAGGTCAGCTCTTCGCCGCGGCGGCGGATGTGCTGGCCCTCCTTGGGCGGCTGCTGCACGCGGACGAGGCCGCCCTCGCGCACGCAGTGCTCCTGCATGACCACGCAGTCGGCGCCCGGCGGCAGCGGCGCGCCGGTGAAGATGCGGGCCGCCTCGCCCGGCGCGAGCGGGCGCGACCAGGGCGCGTCGCCCGCCGCCACTTCGCCGGCGACGCGGAGCGCCACTGCGGCCTCCGCGGCCCGCAGGGCATAGCCGTCCATCATCGAGATGTCGGTGGCAGGCTGGTCCCGACGGGCGCGGACGCCTTCGGCGAGGACGCGACCGTGAGCGTCGACCAGCGCGACCTCCTGGGCGGAGAGCGGAGCGGCGTGGGCCCGCACGGCGGCGAGCGCGTCTTGCAGCGGGGTGATCATGCGTGAAAGGCTCCCGGAAAACAGAAGAGCCCCGGCCGCTTGGCCGAGGCTCCGCTATCCAGAGGCGGGCGCAGGACATCGCGCTCAGGGATCCGCCGCCGGGGCGTCGGTGGTGCCGAAGAGAGGACTCGAACCTCCACGGGGTTGCCCCCACCAGACCCTGAATCTGGCGTGTCTGCCAATTCCACCACTTCGGCGCGACGCCTGAAAAGCCGTGGCGATCTAACGGACTGGGACATTCAAGTCAAGGTCGCACCGGACCTGCCCTTCCGGATGGACATCCCCTGGATCCTGTGGTCCGATGTCGCACTCCTCGAAGGGAGCAGCGTGAAGCAGCAGGGTGCCGGCAACGCGAGGCGTGTGCTGATCGTCGACGACGAAGAAGGTTTCCGCGACGGCGTGGCGGACCTGCTCGGCATGGAGGGATACGACGTCTCGGTGGCGCGGGACGCGGTGGAGGCGGTGCACGTGCTACCCGCGTTCCGTCCCGAGGTGATCCTGCTCGACCTGAGCATGCCGAACCTCGACGGAGAGGGGTTTCTGCGCGGCATGAGCGGGCTGCCCGCGAGCAGGGGAGTGCCGGTGGTGCTGGTCTCCGCGAAGGAAGACCTTCCCGCGATCGCCTCGCGCAGCGGAGCCGCCGCCTATCTGCAGAAGCCGTTCGAGGCGCCGCAGTTGCTCTCGGTGCTGGAGCGCGTGCTCGACTGAGCGGCACGCGCAGGGACGGATCGGGAAGGCCCGGGGCGTCAGGCGCCCTTCTTCTCGGCATCCTCGGGGCGCCGCCGGATCGGCTCCACTGCCCCCGGCTCCGCGGCGCCGGCCTGCGCGGTGGCCATGGCCTCTCCCGCCGCGATGGGCTCTCCCGCCGCGGCCGACCCGGGCGCGCCCTCCTCTGCCGGCTGCCCGTTCTCCTGGACCTTGTCGGCGGCGGCCGCTCCCGTGCCCCTGGGCCTCTCCTTCGGCGGAGGCGGCGCGAGCGGCGTGCCGGCCTGCCAGAGCTTGCGCTCCGCCTGCGCGAGCCGCTCCTTCACCAGCTCCAGCTCGCCCTTGGTGACGAGGTAGACGCGGTTGTTGGTCTCGGCGCGTCCTTTGAACTTCTTCAGCTCCTCGCGCAGCTCCTGCTCGCGGCGCTTCGCTTCGCGCGCCAGCTTGTCGGCGGCAGTGACCTGTCTCTCCAGCTCGCTCTTGGCGGCCTCGAGTTGCTGCCGCAAGGCATCCACCTCGGCGCTGGCGGGCGCCGCCGGGATCGCGGCCACTGGCGCAGGCGCCGGGCGATTGGCGCCCTCGCGCAGCCTCGCCTGCGCCGCTGCCAGCTCCGAGCGCGCCTGCGCCTCCGATGCGCGCAGCGCCTGCAGGTCCCTCCGCGCGGCGCTCTCCGCCGCGTGCGCCTCCTCGGTGAGCTTGCGGGCGTGCGCGAGATCCTCTTCCAGCTCCGCCTCGCGCGCGCCGCGCGACTGCGCCTTGCCGCCGCGTGCGTCCTGCGCCTTCTTGCGCGCCTCCACCAGCTTCTCGCGCGTCTCCTGAAGCTGGGCAGAGCGCGCCTTCAGCTCCTCCTGCTGCTTGCGCAGCTCGGCGCGGGCGGTCTCCGCCTCCTTGCGGGCGCCGTCGGCGGACTCGCGCAGGGCTTTCACCGCTCCCGCGGCGGCCTGGCCCTGGAACCAGAACACCACGGCGAGCACGACGGCGACGACGGCGACGATGAAGGCGAGACCGGCCATTCGGCTCTCCAGGCAGGGGCGCGCACAGTAGCGAAGATTCGCCGCGGGATCGAGCGAAACCGGGGCGGGCGCCCGCTCAAATGGTTGGCGGCGGACCCTTCAGCTCGGCGAAGACGGCTTCCTCCACGCCCTGGCGGTGTTCCTTGCCGGGGTGGAAGCTATAGCTCGGGCCCACGAACCGGACCCCTGCCGCCCCGTGGTCGCGCACGTCTTCCAGCTTGACTGCCACGAGAGCGCAGGCGAACGGCGCCGACTGCATCAGCTCCTTCTCCACCAGGGCGGTGCCGCGCAGCCCGTAGCAGAGGTCGTCGCCCAGCACCTCGACCGCGATCTTCCCGTTGCCTCGCAGCGCGCGCAGCGCCCGGCTGCGCGTGTCCACCGCGATGGTGAGCGTCTGCGGGTTGCGCGCGACCACCCAGGTCATGAGCGTGGTCTGGGGCAGGCCGTCCTCGTCCACGGTGGCGACGACGCAGGTCTTGCCGCCGGTGAGAAACTGCACCAGCTGCGGCGGCATCTCTGCGGGGGCGTGGTCGGTCATGGTCCGGAAGGATGCTTCAAGGGCAGGCGGAGATGCTGGCCGCGTGCAGGCGCGCCCGGAAGATGGCGCAGGCCTGATCGCGCTCCGCGCCGTCGAGCTGCGCAGCCACGAGCGAGAGGACGGTCGCCGGATCCGCGGGGGCGCCGCTGAGAGCGCGCGACGCGGCGAGCGCGGCGCGCGATGCCGAGGTGGGATCGCCGCTGGCGTCTGCCCAGGCCCAAAGTGCGCCCGCGAGCACGGCCGAAGGCGGCGCGCTTGCCGCGAGCGGCCGGGAAAGGTCGAGGCGGCCCATCGGATCGCCGCCGGGCTCGGACGCGGCCAGGTACCCCGGATCCCCCGCTGCGGCGGCTCCCAGGAACAGGGCAATTCCCTCGGCTTCCTCGGGGTGCGAGACCGCGACCGTGCGCAGCTGGCGCCGCGCCATCTCGCGAACCACGGCGCCGGGATTGAACGCCGCCGGGACGCGCGCGTCGTGCGGTCCCTCCCCGAGCGTGAAGGCGTCGGAGGCCGGGTCGTAGCGCAACCCGGGCGGCTCGGACTCGTCCACCAGGACCGGGGCGGGCAGTAACGCCTCGGCGCCCGCGGCGAGGAGGAACTGGCGGGCGCGGTCCATCGCCACGTAGTGTCCGAGAAGCGATACGCAGGCCACCGTCCGCGCCACCAGCGCGCCGGTGACCTTGCGCCGCAGCGCGCAATCGGGAACGTGCGCCGTGCCCTGCGAGCTGCCCAGGACCATGACCGCCGCCGGCCCACGCACCGAGGCGAGATCGGTGCCGGGCAGCTCCACCTCCTGGCCGGCGAGCTCGCCCGAGATGCGATCGACCCCGAGCACCGCGATGCGGTCCGGGGATGCCGACCCCCCGCAGGCGGCGGCGAGGGCAAGGATGGGCAGAAACCTCCGCATGGGCGCTACAATGTAGATCGATGCGCGTCTCCATCGCCACTAAAGTCTTTGTCGGCTTTCTGGCGGTGCTCCTCTGCAGCGCGGGGGTTTCCATCTATGGAGTCGCGCGCTTGCGCCGCATCGGCCAGGGCTTGTCACTGCTTTCGCGACCTTACATGCCTTTGACGCGGGCGGTCTCGAACCTGGAGGCCTTCCAGAAGGAGCGCGAGCGCAGCACCGACCGGCTGCTGGACGAGGCCAATCCCCAGGCCCGCGCCGGCCTGATCGCCCTCGACCGCACCTACTTCGCGCGGGTGGTGGGCGAGCGCCTCGGCTACGCCCAGCAACTGGTGACCTCCGCCCAGCGCATCGCCACCGACCGCGACGCGCTCGACCGGATCGGGGCGAGGCTCTCCGCGGTGGGCGCGCGGGTGGCGGACGAGGAGAGGGCGGCGGCGGCGCTGACCGGGCGCCTGGAGAAGCTTCCGCGGGCGCCCACCGACGACCCGTCGCTCGCCGATTCCATCGCCCGGCTGAAGACCGCGCAGCGCCGGGTCGATCACGAGATCCGCGCGCTCTCGCAGGTGCTGCAGGACCAGATGAACCAGGGCGTGGAGGAGGCCGAACGGCAGGAGCGGGCCGCGCGTTGGGCGGTGCTGGGGCTCTCGGCCGTCGCGCTCCTGGTTGGCCTGCTCATGACCTGGCTCTCGCAGCGTGCGCTGCGGCCCATCCGCACTCTCACCGAGGCGGCGCAGCGCCTGGGCCGCGGCAGCCCCGAGTCGGTGGCGGTGCCGGAGCGCGGCGGCGACGAGCTGGCGGTGCTGGCACGGGAGTTCAACGCCATGGCGCAGCGGCTGGCGGCGCGCGAGCGCGAGCTCCGCGCCCAGGGCGAGGCGCTGGTCCGGTCCGAACGGCTGGCGGCCATCGGCCGCATCGCCGCGCAGATCACCCACGAGATCCGCAACCCGCTCTCGTCGATCTCGCTGAACGCGGAGGAGCTGGGCGAGCGGGCCCCGCAGGCGCGCGAGCTCTGCGACGCCATCGTCCGCGAGGTGGACCGGCTCACCGCCATCACGGAGGAGTACCTGCGATTCGCCCGCCTGCCCAAGCCGCAGTTCCAGGGCGCCGACCTGAACGAGGCGGTGCGCGACTTGCTCGAGTTCGTGCGCCCGGAGCTGGACGCCGGCCGGGTCCACCTCAGCACTTCGCTGCAGCCCGCGCTGCCGCGGGTCCACGCCGACGTGGCGCAGGTGCGCCAGCTCCTCCTCAACCTGGTGCGCAACGCGCGAGAGGCCATGCCGCAGGGCGGCTCGCTGCGCGTGAGCACCCGCGGCGGCGAGGGCTGCGTCGAGGTGGAGATCCGCGACGCAGGGCCCGGCATCCCCCGGGAGCGCATGGGGAGGATCTTCGACCCCTTCTTCACCACCAAGGAGCGTGGGACCGGGCTGGGGCTCGCCATGGCCCAGGAGATTGCGCAGGAGCACGGCGGCAACCTCTCCTGCGAGAGCGCTCCCGGGGCGGGCACCGCCTTCACCCTGCGCCTGCCCGCCTCCCCGCTTCCAGAGCAGGCCAGCGCTCCGGCGATTGCGACGGCGTGAGCGGCACACTATCCTCCGCCGCCCTCGATGAACGACCCCGTCCACAAGTCCACGCTTCCCAATGGCCTGCGCGTCGTCACCGTGGAGCTGCCGCACCTGCACACCGGGATGATCGCGGCGTACGTCCGGGCCGGCTCGCGCCACGAGTCCCCTGCGCACAACGGCGTCTCCCACTTCCTCGAGCACCTCTTCTTCCGCGGCAGCGAGGGCCACCCCGAGGGGCGCACCATGAACGCGCTGGTCGAGGACTGCGGCGGTTCGCTCAACGGCGTCACCACCCGCGACCACGGCTACTACTTCTCGCCGGTGCACCCGGAGCGCCTGGAAGTGCCGCTGGCGGTGCTGGGCGACATGCTGGCGCGGCCGCTCTTCAAGGAGATCGAGCTCGAGCGCGAGGTGATCCTCGAGGAGATCCTCGACGAGGTGGACGAGAGGGGCCGCGACATCGACGTGGACAACCTCTCCAAGCGGGCGCTCTTCCCCGGCCATCCGCTGGGAATGAAGATCGCCGGAAGCGCCGAGAGCGTTCGCGCGCTCCGCGAGGAAGACCTGCGCGCGCAGCACGAGAGGGCCTACGGGGCGCGAAATCTGGTATTGGCGGCGGCGGGGCCGCTGCTGCACGCGCGGGTGGTGGAGCTGGCGGAGAAGCACTTCGGTGCGCTGCGGCCCGGCTCGCTCCTGCGCGATACGCCGCTCAACGGAGCGCCGCGAGGCCCGCAGCTCGTCTGCGTCGACCATGCGGAGTCGCAGATGGACCTTCAGGTCTCCTTCCGCGGCCCGCCCGAGGAACACGCCGACTTTCCCGCGCTCCGCGTGATCAAGCGGGTGCTCGACGACGGCCTCGCCTCGCGGCTGCAGTTGAATCTGGTGGAGCGCAAGGCGCTGGCGTATTCGGTGGGCGCCGGCATGGACGGGTTCGCCGACTGCAGCACCTTCGAGGTGGGCTGCGCCTGCGCGCCGCGCAAGGCCGCCGCCGCGCTGGCGGAGATGCTGCGGCTCCTGGCCGAGCTTCGCGACGGCGACGTGCCCGAGGAAGAGCTGGTGCGGGCGAAGAAGAAGTCGCGCATCTGGCTGGAGTTCTCGCTCGACGCGCCCTCCGAGATGATCGGCTGGTTCGGCGGAGGCGAGCTGTTGCACCCGCCCGCGGAGTCGTTCGACACCTGGCTGGGCCGCATCGAGCGGGTGACCGCGGCCGACGTGCGCCGCGTCGCCGCCAGCGTCTTCCGGCGCGAGAACCTGGTGGCCTGCGCGGTGGGGCCGCTCGAAGGCGTGGAGCAGAGGCTGCGCTCCACGGTGGACACCGCGCTGTGACGGATCCCCTGGGCGGTCTGCCGGAACAGGGCGAGCTTCCGCAACCGGACGAAGGCGCTGCCCGCCCGCGCGCCCGGCGCCGGCAAGAGACGCCGCCGCGCCCGACCACCTGGGCCATCCTCATCGTGCTCGCCGTCGCCTTCGCCGCCGAGCTCGCCGTCGGCCAGAACTGGAAGGGCGAAGACACGGTGACCCTCTTCCGGCTGGGCGCGCTCTTCGGGCCGGCGGTGCGCGACGGCGACTGGTGGCGCATCGGCGCGTACGCGTTCCTGCACATCGGCTGGCTGCACATCGCGATGAACGCCTACGCGCTCTGGGTGCTGGCGCCGCAACTGGAGTGGACGTTCGGCTCGAACCTCACGCTGGGATTCTTCGCCGCGACCGCGCTGGCGGGCGGCGCGGCGAGCACCGCCTGGGGCTTCTTCTCCCATCAGCCGCACCTTGCGGCGGGCGCTTCCGGGGGTCTCTTCGGGCTCTTCGGCGCCACCATCGGCCTCTACCTGCGCGTCCGCCATTCGCTGCCGGAGCCGGTGCGCCGCGGCATCGTGCGCGCCATCGCCATCAACGTGCTGCTCAACGTGGCCATCGCGGTGACGGCGCCGGTGGACAGCGCGGCGCACGCCGGCGGCCTCGTCTCCGGCCTGCTCCTTTCGCTGGTGGCGCCGCTGCCGCGGCTCGAGCGGCGGCCATGGCACCCTCTCACCAAGGGCCTGCTCGTCGCCTGCGCGCTCGGCCTGGCTGCGATGGAGGGCGCCGCGGTGGCGCGGGCGGTGCGTCCCGGCGCGCGCACGCTGCGCGGCAACGGGGCGGAAGCACAGGTGAGCGGCCTCTTCGTCCCGGTGGAGCCGGGGATCGCGGAGTTGCCTGGCGTCGCCAAGATCGGGATCGCGCGCGAGGCGGAGCCCATCGCCATCGTCTCCGGCGAGGACGCCGTCCACATCGGGGCACACACCTGGCTCCGGCGGCGCACCACCGCCGAGGGCGACAGCGACCTGCTTCGCCTGGTGGCGGCGGACGGCGGAGGACGCCTGGTCATCGAGTTCCTCTGCCGCGACGCGTTCTGCAGGGGCGCAAGGGGCGATGCGCTGGTCGAGTTGACTGCCCGTACAATCCACTGAGTTTTCGCGGTTCCGGCCGCACCGCCGCGTGGTAGATTCAAAGGATGCGGGAGTTCCTCTACCGCCTGGTGCAGCGCCTGCACGAAGAGGCTCGTCCCCTCTCCCGCAACAAGCATTTCCATGCCTTCACCGGAGAGTCCGGTCGCGCCCTGCGCATCGACCGGCACCTGCGCGACCTCGAGGCCCACCTGGACATGCTGCGCGACATCGGCGAGCGCCCCCGGGTCCGCGCCCTGCCCGGCGGCGGGGTGCAGCTGGTGCTCCCGCATCCTACCCTCGCGGTGGTCCGCACCGCCTCGCTGAGCGCCGAAGAGGCGGCCCTGCTCGCGCAGCACCCCGCCGGAGCCTGGGCGCTGGGCGGGCAGGCCGAGGTCGGCGCACCCGCAAAACCAGCGGCCAAGCGGGGTTAGGTCGCTCGCCGGGAAGCCCGTGGCGCTTCGGGGCGAGCAGGGGCTCGCCCCCCTTGAATCGCGCCTCGCCGTGTCCCTATCCTCAAGGTTGGGCCCCCGTGGACATTGGTCTGTGCGAGGGTCGGCTACAGCGCAGTTCGCTCCAAGGCCCCCGGCGGGGAGCCGCTTGCGAAAGGCAGAACGGGAATGGCGACTGGGACCGTGAAGTGGTTCAACGACGCGAAGGGATACGGATTCATCACTCCGGACGGCGGCGGCAAGGACGTATTCGTCCACCACACGGCCATCCAGATGGAGGGTTTCCGCAGCCTCGCCGAGGGCCAGAAGGTGGAGTACGAGGTGACCGAGGGACCCAAGGGACCGCAGGCGGCGAACGTCCGGAAAGTCTGACGCGCTTCGGCGGTCCGAATCGTCCGTCGACAGGAACCGCCCTTCAGGCGTCGCGCCGGGGGCGGTTTCTCATTTCAGGTACCAGAGGAAATTCAGCCGCACGCCGTAGACGCTGGAGACGTCCTGCGAAAGCCCCGGGCGATTGGGGATCTCGTGCCAGTTCACGAAGAACTCGGGGCTGAGCGAGAAGTACGGGGTCAGTCTCGCGTCGTACGAAACACCCCCGGCGAGCGCGAGGCCGGTGGATGAGGACGACGAAGCGAAGGAACCCGAGTTGTAGTCCACCCCTCCCACCCCCGCGCCGAAGTTGACGTTGAGGCCGTTGCCCGCGCGGTCGCCGATCAGCACGGTCTGGCCGCGGATGGTGAAGGTCCACGAGGTGAAGTCGTTGCCCTGATCGGGGTAATTGCCCGCGTCGGCGCCGAAATCCATGAAGAGCTGGAAGCGATCGGAGAAGCCGTAGCCGAGACGGAAGTCCAGGTCGAACGCGCCCACCCGCCCCGGGCCCTGGCTGGAGAGGTAGGCCGATCCGCCGCCGAGGCCGAACGAGAGCAGGAGGCCTTCGCGCGCCTGCATCTTCCTGCGCGAAGGGGCGTCCCAAGGCTCACCGTAGCCGCGCTGCGCGTAGGGCTCGTGGACCGCCGTGGGCTGCGGGGTCGCCGCGGGCTGCGAGGAGGCATCGAGAGCCGCCACGTCGAGGCCGAAGGCGAGGGAATCCAGGATCAGATCGAACGCGAACGACGGGGTGCTCACCGAGACCTGCGCGTGGCCGCTGCCGCCCACGTGCGTGGCGCTGGCCTTGCCCGCGGTCTCTTCGGCCCGGAGCGGCAGGGCCGCGGCGAGCGCCAGCGCGAGCGTGACGGTAACGGGCTTCATCGTCTTACCGACTCCGGGCCGCCTCGTGCGGCCACGCCGTTTATAACAACCGCGCACCGCGCCGCCCGCCGCCTGCGGCAAGCTGTCCACAGCCTGCCGCCACGTCCTGGCCTCCGGAGTAGCGGATGGCGAAGGGGATGCGCGCCGCCGCCAGCGCGTCGAGGAACGCCGAGCGCGCCTCGCGCGAGGCGCGCCGGAAGCCGCCGGTCTCTCCGTTGACGTCGATGACGTCGACCTTGACCAGGCGCGGATCGAGCAGGCCGGCGAGCGCCTGCGCGTCCTGCGGCGAGTCGTTCACGCCGCCGAGGAGCACGTACTCGACGAGGACGCGGGTGCGCCGCGCGCGCGCGTGATCGTGCAGCGCCGCCACCAGCTCTGCCGTGGAATGGATCCCCTCGATGGGCATCAGCGCCAGGCGCTTCGACGGCAGCGCGTGGGTGAGCGAGACGGCGAGACGGAACTTGTGCGCCTCGGCGGTGAAGCGGCGGAGCTGCGGGACGATTCCCGCGGTGGAGATGGTGATGGCGCGCGCGTCGATGCCGCCGCCGCAGGGATGGCTGAGGATTCGGGCGGCGCGAATCACCTCCTCGTAGTTCAGGAACGGCTCGCCCATGCCCATGAAGACGACGCCGCGGACGGGCCGGTCCGCTTCGGCGCGGACGGCCAGCACCTGCCGGACGATCTCGGAGGCGTCGAGGTTGCGCTGGAACCCGAGCGCGCCGGTGGCGCAAAAGGCGCAGGCGAGCGCGCAGCCCGCCTGCGAGGAGACGCAGACGATGTACTTCTTCTCCTTGCCCTCGTATGCGCTGGTGTCCGCCCCGGGCGCCTCGCAGGGTACGGGGATGCGGACGGCCTCCACCTGCGCGCCGTCGCGGAGTTGGAAGAGGTATTTCACGAACCCGTCGGCCGCCGTGGTGCGCCCGGCGATGCGCAAGGGCTCGGCGGTGGAGATCGACTCGATGCGCCGGAGCACGTCCTTGCGCACTCCGCGCACGCAGGAGAGGTCGGCCTCGCCCCGCTGCACGGCCGCGGCGAGGAGCTTGCGCGCCACGTCCTCGCGAACGTCGAGCAGGCGCGCGCCTTCCCCGGGAAGCAGCCCGCAGCGGTGGAGCAATCCGGTCATCGCGGCGAATGTAACCTGCGCGAACGTCGCGTTCACCTTCGCGGGCCGAAAGAAGGCTAGAAGTCGACCGGAATGGTGTCGTCGGACGTCTCGGCCGCCGCCCGCTTCGCCTTCGGGTCCGGCTGCGCCGGCCTGCCGTGGCCCGCCTGTGCCTGCTTGCTCCGCGCCGGGCTCGCCTTCCTGCTCCGGGCCACCCGCGGCGGCGCGGCGGCGAGCTGCGCGCGGACGACCCGCGGCGCGTCGGCGACCACGTCGGTGGCCCAGGCCTCACGGCCGCTGCCGGCGAAGGCGAGGTGCACCGTGGCGTTGCGCGGGACCGGCAGATCGAAGGGCGTCACCCCTTCGTTGCTGCCGTCCTTCCAGCTCGCCTCGACGCTGGCTCCGGGCGGCTCCGAAACCAAGGAGAGGACGACCTTGTCCGCCTCGCGCGCCTTCTGCTCGTCGGCCGCCCGGCGGGCCTTCTCCCGCGCTTCCGCCGCGTCGCGCTCCGCGGCAGCCCGCCCGGCTTGCTGCGCCGACGCGCGCCTGGCCCGGACCCGCTGCTGCGCGACGGCGAGACCGCCCGCGGAGGCGAGGGCGATGGTGGCGGCGCCGACGGCGATGACGAGCGCGCGCCTCCTCTTGGGAGCGGGCGGCGGCGCGGAGGCGGGCTTCTTCAAGAGGGCCGTCGACTGGACGCCGAGGTTCGCCCCCGGCGAGAGCAGCGCGGTAGCCGACACCTGCGCAGGCGCGCGGAGGGCCGGGGCGGCGCCGGTCGCGGCGGCGCCGGCTTCCGGCAGGTCCGGGGAGATGCCGAGGCGGTCCATCACCTGGGCGATGGCCTCGTGCACCTCCCGCATGGAGGCGAACCGGTCCTCCTGCTTCTTCTCCAGGCAGCGCAGGATCACCGCCTCGAACGCCTCGGGGACCTCGTTCACCAGCTGGCGAGGCCGCGGCGGCGGTTGGTGCAGGTGCGCCACCAGCACCTCGCCGAAACTCGAGCCCTTGAAGGGAAGCTTGCCGGTGGCCATCTGGAACATCATGCAGCCGAGCGAGTAGATGTCGCTGCGGCCGTCGATGCGCGCGCTGGCGCCTCGGGCCTGCTCGGGCGACATGTACCCGGGCGTGCCCATCACCGTGCCGGTCTGCGTGTTCCCCGCGCTCAGGCCGCTCTCGTCGCTGAGCTTGGCGATGCCGAAGTCGACCACCTTGACGAAGTTCTTCTTCCCCTTGTGCAGGGTGAGGTGGACGTTGTCCGGCTTCAGGTCGCGGTGGACGATGCCGTGGTCGTGCGCCGCCTGCAGCGCCTCGCAGATCTGCAGGAGGATGGGCCCCGAGGTCTGCAGCGGAATCGGCGTGCCCGGCCGCACCAGCTCGGAGAGCGGCTGGCCGTGCAGGAACTCCATCACGAAGTAGTGCCGGCCATCGGCGGTGACGTCGAGATCGAGGATCTTGAGGATGTTGTCGTGGCCGATGACGTTGACCGCGCGCGCCTCGTTGAAGAAGCGCTCGACGATCTTGCGATCGCCGGAGAAGCGCGGGTGGAGGAACTTGATGGCGACGCGCGAGCCGATCACCGGGTGCTCGGCCAGGTAGACGGCGCCCATGCCACCTCTGCCCAGCAGGCGGACCACGGTGTAGCTGCCGACGGCGCGGCCGATCAGCTCGTCTTTTTCGGCAGGCGGCGGGGCGAGCTCGGCGCCGTCGTCCGGGCACCGGGAGATCTCGCCGTCGTAGTGCTTCCTGCATCTGGGACAGGTCCGCGGCACGGGGACACGAGTTGACCCGCCGCGCGAGAGTGGTGTCAAGCAATCGGTGCACGATGCGGTTAAAGTGCGTTTGCATGCGGTTCGCCAAGCTCCAGGGCCTCGGAAACGACTTCGTCCTGCTCGACCTGCGCCAGGGCGGCGAGCCGCTTCCGTCCCGCCGCGCACTCGAGCTGTGCGATCGGCACCTGGGGGTAGGCGCGGACGGCGTGCTCACGCTCCTGCCGGGCAACCGCATGCTGGTGCAGAACGCCGACGGATCCGTCCCGGAAATGTGCGGAAACGGGGCCCGCTGTGCTGCGCTGTGGATCGCGACCGACGCCTGCACGCGCCCGGCGCAGGGTCAGGTCGACCTCGTCACCGATGCGGGACCGCGCCCCTGCACGGTGCGGGCGCAGGAAGCGCGGCGCGGCCTCGTGGAAGTGGACATGGGCGTGGCGCAGCTCTCCCCGGCGCGCGCGCTCGGCTCCTGGGAGGCGGTGCCGGTGTCGATGGGCAACCCGCACCGGGTGATGTTCGTGGGGGGCGACGCGCCCAGGCTCGCCGCGGAATCGGGGCCAGGTCTTTCAGCGGCGGAGAACGCGAACATCGAGTTCGTGGAGCGCCGGGGCCCGCAGCGCTTCGCCGCCTCGGTCTGGGAGCGAGGCGCGGGACTGACCCAGGCCTGCGGTACCGGCGCGTGCGCGGTCGCCGCCGCTGCGGTGGCGCGCGGTGAGGCGCGCACCGATCAGGACATCGAGGTGGAGCTGCCCGGCGGGACGCTCATCATCCGCGTGGATGCCGCGGGGCGCGTGCGGATGCGCGGCCCCGCCGAGCTGGCCTTCCTGGGCGAGCTGCCCTGATCCTCAGAAGATGAAGGTCCACTGCGCGGTGACGGTCTTGTTCGGCGACCGGCCCAGGCTGGCGAAGGGCAGTCCGCTCGGCCCCAGCGGCGGCGTATAGCCGGCGTTGGCGGGCGTGATGGTGGTGAGGCCCACCTGCGACTGGCCGCGGTTCGCGCCGAACTCGACGTCGAGGTGGTTGAGGCTCTTGTTGAAGTGGAACTTGACCCCGGCGCGGAAGTTCCGCGAATCGGCCGTGTGCGCCTGCGCGCACTGCGCGGCGGTGATCTCCCCTGCTGCGGGCGTGCAGTCGTCGGAGCTGAAGTACTCGTAGGAGACGTAGGGATGAACGGGCCCGATCCGGTACCCGATGTCCACGCTCGCGCCCATTCCGGTGTCCTTCGAGCCGGTGCCGTTCCCGTAGAGGTATCCGCCCGCCACCGCGGCCAGCTCCTGATCTCCGGGGAACGGGACGTCGAGGAAGACGGTGCTGGCCAGCTGGCGCATGTCCGCGGCTCCCTTGAGCGTGCGCAGCGCCTGCGACTGGTACCCGCCGGACACGGAAACGCTGAGCACGGGATCCTTGGTCCAGAGCATGCCCTGGTACAGGTAGCCGCCTTCCTCCGAGCCGATCAGGTCGAAGTTCACGAAGCCGGCGAGGGCGGGATAGCGATGCGGGTTGAGCCCTGCGCCCACGGTGGGCTGGACGCCTTCGTAGATGCCGCCGCGGAACCCGATCTTCTTGTTCAGCGCCCAGCCGCGGATCTGCAGGCCGGTGGTGCGATTCGCCGGGTACTGGCTGCCGGTGAGGCCGCGGATCACGTCGGCATGGCCGTCGATGTTGGGATAGTTGCCGCTGCTGGAGATGGTGAAGCGGGAGACGGGAAAGAAGACCAGCCCGCCCTCGATCAGCAGCACGTTGTCGCCCTTGGTGCCGCCGGGGCCCCAGGAAACCCATGCGTCCTGAACGATCATGCGGCCGGTGAAGTTGCCGTAGCGGCCGAAGTTCGCGTTGTCGACCTGAATCAGATAAAGCCAGTTGTTACCGACGCTGCCATTGGCCTGCACGCGGGTCCGGCGGACGAAGAAGTCGTAGGCGGGATCGCTTCCGGTGGGGGCGCCATCCTCGGTGAACTGGAAGCGCGGCTGCGCGTAGAACTGGATGTTCAGCGTGGCATCCTTGGTGGGGAGCACGACGTTGACCGCCTGGGAAGTGGCGGGAAAGAGGCAGAAGAACATTCCGGCTACAAGCACCAGGCTCTTGCGCATCCGTTTCCCCTCGATTGTGCGACAGGTCAGACGCTGCGTTCGTCGGTGGCGCGTAAAATAAGACTTTTCGCGAGGCGCTTGTCAACTCCTCGGCCTTACGCGGCCGAAGAATTCTCCGCTGCGGCCTGCTCGACGCGGTGCACGGGAGCCAGACGGTCAGCGCTTGACCGCGTCCTTGAGGGCGCCCTGGATCGGTTCCAACTTGCCGGAAAGGCTGGCCGCGTCCGCGGCATGGGCGCCGCCGCCCTGGCGCACCTGCTCCAGTTTGCGGCGCGCCGCGTCGACAGCGTTGGTCGCGTTGGCGAGGTCGGTGAGGGCGTCGTCCCAGGCGAGGTCGGCGCGCAGCCCGGAAAGCGCCGACATCTGCGCGCCGGTCAGGCCGGGCAGGGCGCTGGCGCGATCGACCAGCCCGGCCGCCGTGCGCGTGTCGCCCTTCTGGGCCGCGTCCCTCGCCCAACCCGAGAGCGTGTCGAAGAGCCAGCGGTCGAGGCTGTTCTGGTCGGCGAACTCCATCTCGGCGGGCGGCTTGGCGCCGGCAGGCAGCGGCACCGGCGCGTACATCTTGTCGCCGGCGGCCACCGGACCTGTGCCCATGGGAAAGAAGCGGCCCTTCTCGATGACGAGCTGGTTGCCTTCCACCGCGACGCGGAAGTGGCGCTCGTTGCGTTCGGAGGCGAGCCACCAGACGCCGGCGAGCAAGGCGATGATCACCAGCCAGAGGATGAACCGCGAGAACCCGCCTCCGCCGCGGGCTGGGCGCTCGGAGTCAGCCATGCTTGAGCACCCCGATGAACGGGACGTTGCGGTACTTCTCCGCGGCGTCGAGGCCGTAGCCCACCACGAAACGATCCTCGATCTGGAAGCCCAGGTAATCGATGTGGATGCGGGTCCGCAGCCGGGAAGCCTTGTGCAGCAGCGTGACCAGCTTCACCGAGGCGGGACGGCGGGTGGCCAGGTTGTCGAGCAGGTAGCGCATGGTCAACCCGGTATCGACGATGTCCTCGACGATGAGCACGTGCTTGTCCTCGATGGGCCTGGAGAGATCGCTCGTGATCTTCACCACGCCGCTGGATTCGGTGGCCTCGCCATAGCTGGAGAGCCCGATGAAGTCGACGCTGAGGGGCAGGTCGATGGCGCGCGCCAGGTCGGAGATGAAGATGTACGAGCCCTTGAGCACGCCGAGGAGCACCAGCTCCTTGCCCTGGTCGTCCCGTTCGATCTCCGCCCCGAGGTCCTTCACCCGGGCGGCGATCTTCTCGGTGGAGCACATCGGCTCCAGATCCGCACCCAGCTTCACTTCGCTCTCCTTGTCCCGGTGTCGCGATTACACATATGCGTTGTTCATGATTTCGCCGAAGCCGCCGCCACCGGGCACGATGTACTGCTTGTCGTCGAGGCCGCGCTCGCGGTCCCAGTGGGTGCCGGGAACGGTGTCGAAGACGTCCTCCGGCGAGAGCCCGCGGTCGAGCCGCAGCGCGTAGACGATCACCTCCGGGTGCGTGGTGGTGACCCGCTTGAGGTATTCGGGCGTGACGATCAGGTTGGCGGCGATGATCTTGCGCGGCTTGCCCACCACGTCCTTCTTGTAGGCGTCGATGGCGGTGCACATGCTGCCGCCGGTGGCGCCCATCGGGTCGGGGAAGAGCAGGATGGCGTCGTCGACGTCGCCGCCGATCTTGCTCCCCGAGATGCGCGCGCCGATGACGTGTGCCGCCTCGTCGAGCACCCGGGCCATGACGAAGTGGTCCTGCCGCACCACCCGCGGGTCGAGCAGCGTGTTGAGGAAGTCGTAGGTGATCTGCGAGGGCAGCGTGCCGGCGCGGGCGATGTTGACGGTGACGGCGCGCACTTCCGGGTCGATGGTCTCGCCGTGGAAGACGGCGTTGGGGGTGGAGTCGATCATCCGCGTGGCGGTGGCGCTGTTGCGGCGGGGGAACTCCGCGTTGACGACGACGCGGAGGATGTCGCGGTAGAGCACCGCCACCAGCGTGTTGATCTCCGGCTGGTAGGTTCCCTTGGCGCAGAGCTTCGCCAGCTGGGTGAGCGCGAGCGGGTCGGCGATGACGTGCACGTTGGGGCCGTAGCGGTGCTCGATCTGCGGCGCGCGGTAGGCGATCCGGTCGTAGGCGTGGTCGCGCATGGAGCTCCTCTCATCTTCCCGCGCTCTTCTTCTCCGGCCGGAAGCGGATCCAGAGATCCGCGTCGATCCCGTCCTTGCCCGGCCTCGCCTCGAAGAGCGCATCGCGCAGGTCGCCGGCGCGATCGGCGAAGAGGCGCGCGCCCTGCCCTGCCACGCCGCCCTGCTCTCCGCCCGCGCGCTCGATGGAGCGGACGATGCCGGCGATGTCCACCCAGAAGTTCTCCTGCCCGGGCACCTCGAAGCCGGCCACCCCGATGCGCTTGAACTCCTGCCCCAGCGTCTGGCCGGAGGGCGAGAGCACGCGCGCGAGCACGCCCAGGTCCTTCTCCGTGGGCGCCGTCCGGGGCGGCGGCGCCCTTCCCTTCCTGCGCCGCGGCTGCGGCGGCTCCGCCGGCGGCTGCCCGCCCAGCGCGAGGAAGAGGATGCCATCCTTGATCGCCGCCTGGGCGCCGTCGCCGAGGCGGAACCAGGAGGCGCCGTTCACCTGCGCGCGGTCGGAGGCGGGCCGCGACTTCATCGCCCGGTCGAGCACCGCCTGCACGGTGTTCGCATCCTTGAGCTGCGCCGCGACCAGGAACGCGGAGCGATCGAACGAGCCCACCTGCTCTCCGAGGATGGCCTCCACCAGCGAGGCGGCGTCGAGGTACACCCCGATACCGACGTTGCCGGAGAAGGAGGGGATCAGGTCCTTCTCCAGATCGAGGCCGGTGCTCTCCTGGACCCGCTCGCGCAGGCGCTGCGCGTCCGCTCCGGCGGCGCGCGTCAACTCGCGCCAGAGCGCCTGCGGCGCCGCGGAGATGCGCAGGTAGGCGGCGGCGCCCGAGGGCAGGCGCGCGGCGAGGTCGGGCGGCGGCATCAGCGGCTTGAAGGCCGCCACCAGCTCGTCGCCGGCGAGGTTGCGGAGCTGGGAGAACATCCGCAGCTGCACGAGCTCGCGGTTTTCGGGCTTGTCGTAGAGGGAGAAAGCGGAGACGCGCAGCTCGTTGGAGATGCGCGCCTCGCCGTGGCCGTCGGGCGCGCGGGAATAGAAGATGGCGTCGCCGGCGCCGATGTGGCGGCTCGCGGTGACGAATCCCGCATCGCCGTTCAGGCCCTGCTCCGGATTGGCGGCGACCACCGCGGCGAGCGCCAGCGCCGGGTCGGTGCCGCCGGCGAGACGCAGGTAGAGATATCCCGCGCGCTGGAGCACGCCCACCTTCTCGCCCGCGGCGTTCTGGCCGAGAACGATGCGGGTGCCGTCGGCGAGCTGCCCGTCGCGAAGCTGGAACGGTCCCCCTCCGTAATTGGCGAGCGTGCGCGCCGAGGCGAGCAGCCGCCGGGCCGCCGCCAGCGCCTTGGCATCGTCGTTGGTGCCGATGGCGAACACCAGCGCCTCGGGATCCTGCGGCACGGTGAAGAAGGCCACGCCCTCGTCGGGATCGAAGCCGTTGGCGTCGGCGGCCCTGGAATCGAGCACGTCGAAGCCGGTGCCCTGGCTGACCGAGCCGGAGACCTCGTCGAAGAAGGCGCCGAGCGAGAGCTTGGTCGCGATCTCGCGGTGGACGGAGAGCCGCTTCCATGGCGTCGGCACCATCAGCGCCGCGCGGACCTCGGCGGGCACCGCCATCTGCACGGTGCGGCGCAGGACGGTGACGTGGGTGCGCGCGGAGCGGGTCTGCCCGTCCTTGTCCTTGATGGTCTCCACCACGGTGTAGACGCCCGCGCGGGGGAAGACGTGGTCCACCGTGGCGCCCTGCTGATCGGGCGTGCCGTCGCCGAAGGACCAGACGACCTGCGTGCCTTCCGGGACCTCCTGCTGCTCGCCGAAGCGGAGCACGAAGCCGGAGAGCGTGGTGCGGGTGTCTCCTGGCGACGGGGAGATCCTCTTCACGCAAGAAGCCGCGAGCGCAGCGAGGACGCAGACGAGCAGGCGAGTTCTCATGGCGCGGGGGGTGTATCACAATCGCCGGCCGGCGCAGGACGGACGGAGGCCGGCGCTGTTGACAGCGCGCGCGCGGGTCGTTAGAGCTTTCAGAAAGTTTTGAAAGTTCAGCGAGGGCGCATGGCGGCGGTCTCATCGGCGGGACTTCGGGAGCTCCAGGAAGCGGCGTCCAGCCCGCTCGCGCGGCCCTCTGCCGCGCAGCTCCTGCCGGGAGCGCAGGCGGCCGAGGGCATCCCACGCCTGGAGCGGCTCCTGCTCTCGGCGGCGCGGAAGGCTCCGCGCGAGCTGACCGGCGCGGCGGTGGATCTGGTGCGCGCGGGGGGCAAGCGCGTGCGGCCCCTGCTGCTCTTGCTCTCGGCCCGCGCCGCCGCTCCCGGCAGGCGGTCGCGCGGACGGGTGGCGCTGGCGCTGGTGGCCGAGATGGTGCACTCCGCCACGCTCCTGCACGACGACGTGATCGACGACGGGCTCACGCGCCGCGGGCTGCCTGCGCCGCGCGTCGCCTACGGCAACGGCGTGTCGGTGATCGCGGGCGACTGGCTCCTGGCGGCGTCGCTGGACCTGGCGCTGCGCGCGGACGCTCCCGGCGCGATGGAGGCGCTGGTGCGCACCCTGCGCCAGCTCGTCGAGGGGGAGTCGAGGCAGATCGCCCTGCGCGGGCGCACCGACTTCACCGCCGACGATGCGCTGCAGATCGCGCATCTCAAGACGGGCTCCCTCTTCGCCTTTTGCGGCGAGGCAGGCGCGCTGGTGGCGCGGGCGCCTGCAGGGGTGGCGGCGGCGCTGCGCGACTTCGGGCTCCGCGCCGGCTCGGCGTTCCAGATCGCCGACGACCTGCTCGACTTCGAGTCGGACGCGGCCACGCTGGGCAAGGCGGTGCTCGCCGACGTGACCGAGGGCAAGCCGTCCCTGCCGCTGGCCATTGCCCTGAAGCGGCTGCCGCCCTTGCGCGAGGAGATGGCGGCGCTGCTCAAGCTCGACGGCGAGGCGACCGAGGACGAGGTGCGGGCGCGGGTGCGCGCCTTTGCCGGCCGGCTCTCGCGCACCGGCGCGCTGGGGGCGGCGCGGCGCATCGCCGAGAAGGAGCGCGACGCCGCCCTCGCAGCGCTCGAGCGGGTGCCCGACAGCCCGACCCGCGAGCTTCTCGCGCAGGTGGCGCGGGCGCTCCTCGCGCGGAAGAATTGAGTCATGACCAGCGCCCCGACAGCTCCGATGGAACCGGGAGCTCGGGAGCAGGACGTGCTCCACGAGGTGGCCGACGGCGTCGGCGCGCTGATGGAGTTCTGGGGCTTCAAGCGCGTGATGGGGCGGGTGTGGACCCTGCTCTACCTGCGCGGCGACGCGCTCTCGGCGGCGGAGCTCTGCGACCAGCTCTCCATCTCCTCCGGCGCCGCATCCATGGCGCTCTCCGATCTGGAGCACTGGGCGGTGGTGAAGCGCATCCGCAGGCAGGGCGACCGGCGCGAGTACTTCGAGGCGGAGACCGACATCTGGAAGATGATCTCCCGGGTCCTGCGCGAGCGGGAGCTGCAGCAGATCGACCGGGTGCTGGAGGTGTTCGACCGCGCGCGCGAGAAGCTGCGCGCGATGGCCACCGGCAGCGAGCGCAACCGGCTGGAGGAGATGCTGGAGCGGCTGGGCAAGCTGGCCGATCTGGCCCGGGTCGGCCGCGGGCTCCTGATCGCCATGGTCCAGCAGGGCCGGGTCGATCTGGGGCCGCTGATGCGCTTCGCCCGTCCCCGGCGGACCTGAGCGGCGCCGAATCCAAAGGGAAGCCTGACGCGCCGAGGCGGCAAGAACAGCGCCCCTCTCAGAACTCCACCGCGACTCCGAACCGCCAGGCGCGGTCGCTGAGGATGAGCTGGCCGGACTTGTGGAAGTTGTTCAGGTACGTCCAGCCGTACTCGGCGAAGAAGGAGGTGCGCTGGATGCCGGTGTCCATGTACGCCTCGCGCGCCAGCTCCAGGTCGATGGCGTTGAGGCTCACCGCGAACCCGAGCGCGGTGGTGTAGCCGTTGGTCCAGCCCGAGCCGCGTCCGCCCTGCGCGGTGTCCTTCGAGACGCCGCCGGTGCCGTTGTACGAGGCCCAGAGCGCGCGCATCAGGCCGGCCTGCGCATAGGGGATGAAGGGGAAGCGCGGCCAGCGATCCGCGAGCCAGTCGAAGCGATAGGTGGCGATGACGCCGAAGGGGATCACGTTCAGCGTGGTGGTGTCGCTGGAGCGCTGGGGGGGCTGGCCTGCCGGCGTGTCGCGCAGGATGGCCTTGCCGTAGTTCTGCCAGAAGCCCGCGGTGGCGCCGAGCAGCAGGCTGCCGAAGGGATGGGCGATCTCCCAGTCCACCTCGAGCTGGTAGCGCAGGGGCGCGCGGGGGCCGAACACGTCGTGGTACGGCGTGCCGGTGAGCCCCGGCTCCGAGTCCACCTTGGGGTCGTAGCGGTCGATCTTGAAGCCCACCAGCAGACGCTTCGGGGGCGGCTCCGCGGCGCGGGCGCCGGGAGCGGCGAGAGCGACGAGGACGATCAGCGCCGCGCCGTTGCGCGCCTTGCGCCGGCGGCGCAGGAGCAGCGCCATGGCCAGCGCGCCGCCCGCGATCCAGAGCGAGCCGCCGCCGGTGCTGCAGCCCCCTCCGCCCGTCGCGTCGCCGCCGGCCTCGCGGTAGTGGTTGTAGAAGTCCGACACGGCGATGGGCACGCCCGAGACCGAGTCGGAGGCGTCGGAGACGTTGCCGTAGCGGTCGTGGGCAACGACGTAGACCGAGTAGCCGGCGTCGTTCTGCAGCGCCTGCTTGTCGTCGGTCTGGGTGACGTCGGCGTTGGTGCTGGTGACGGTGGCGGCGACGCCGCCGTCGCTGACCGTTCCTTCCGGCACGCAGTGGACGTCGAAGCTGGCGATGTCCTCGGCGTCGTCGCCCTTGGACCAGGCGACGCGCAGGTGGCTGTCGCCCGGGGCGATGGAGACGGCGCGCGGGGGAAGCGGGTTGGCGAGCGCGAACTTGATGTTCACCGCTGCCGAGCTGATCTGCGGCGTCCCTCCGAAGAAGGAGGGGACCTGGTACTGCACGCAGAGCACGTTGATGAGCGGATTCGCCGACGTGCGGCTGGTCACGGCGGAATCGTCGCAAGGAGTGACTCCCGCGTCCGAGGCCGACAGCACCATCTGCGAGGCGGTGACCGTGAACGACTGCGTCTGCGCTGCCGGCGGGGAGTTGAGGAAGGTCTGATCGGGTGCGGTGGTCGCGGCGCTGTTGGTGCAGGTGCTCGAATTCGAGGTGCCGATGAGCAGCACCCGGTCGTTGCCGGTGGGCGTCTGCTGCAGGTCCCAGGTGGAAGCGAGCTGCAACGTCTTGCAGTTGGCCGCGCCCACCAGCACGTCGTTTGCCGAGCCGTTGACGGTGAGCGTGACCGCGGATGCGGCCAGCGGCGCGAGCGCGGCGGCGAGGACCAGTGAAAGGCGCATGCCGGATGGCAGCATAGCAAGGTACAGGCCAGCAGCCTGGCCCACGGCCGCCGCCTGTCGGACAGCGGCCGCCCTGACAAAATGTCAACGCCGCTCAGGCGCTGGCGGACAGCTTGTCAGCATGGTCCCGGACCAGCAGCTCGGCGATCTGGACCGCGTTGGTGGCGGCGCCCTTGCGCAGGTTGTCGCTGACCACGAAGAGCGCGAGGCCGTTGGGCGCGCTGAGATCGGGGCGGATGCGCCCCACCAGCGTGGTGTCGTCGCCGACGCCGAGCAGCGGCATCGGGTAGATGTGCTCCTTGAGGTCGTCCACCACCTTCACTCCCGGCGCCGTGCGCAGGATCTCGCGCGCCTGGTCGGGCGAGAGCGGCCTCTTGAAGAAGAGGTGCGCGGCCTCGGAGTGGCAGTAGAAGACGGGCACCCGCACGCAGGTCGGCGACACCAGGAGATCGGGCAGGCCCATGATCTTGCGGCTTTCGTTGACGAGCTTCATCTCCTCGTCGGTGTAGCCGTTGCCGCTGTCCTTGCCGATCTCCGGCAGGAGGTTGAAGGCGATGCGGTGGGGAAACTTGGAGGCGGTGACCTCCTCCATGTTGAAGAGGGCGCGCGCCTGCGTCTCCAGCTCGTCGATGCCCTTCTGGCCCGCGCCCGACACCGACTGGTAGGTGGCGACGATCACCTTTTCCAGCCCGGCCGCGTCGTGGAGCGGCTTCATCGCCACCACCAGCTGGATGGTGCTGCAGTTGGGGTTGGCGATGATGCGGCGCCCGCCCGGCTGGAGCGCCAGCTCGACGTCGCGCGGATTCACCTCCGGCACCACCAGCGGGCAGTCCGCGTCCATGCGGAAGGCGCTGGAGTTGTCGATCACCACCGCGCCCGCGCGCGCCGCGTGCGGAGCGAACTCGCGCGAAACGGTGGCGCCGGGAGAGAAGAGCGCGATGTCCACGCCCGCGAACGAGTCCGGCTTGAGCCGGCGGACGGTGACCTCGTCGCCCCGGAACTCCAGGGTGTGCCCTTCACTGCGCTCGGAGGCGAGCGGGACCAGCTCGCCCACCGGGAAGTCGCGCTCCTCGAGCACCTTCATCATCTCGCGGCCGACGGCGCCCGTCGCGCCCGCGATTGCCACCTTGTACTTCCTCATCTCATCCGCCTCGGGCTGGAAACCCCTGCACGTAATCGGGTGCGAGGGCGAAACAAACCGCGGCATCGTACGCCGACCCGCGCAGCCGCGGTAGACAGAGTTTGCCGACGCTCGCCGCCGGCGGCGGCTTCTCCACCAGGCGCGCTCCGGGAGCCAGCCTCAGCTCCGCCGCCATCACCACCTGCACCGACCCCTGCGGCGCGCCGTCGCGGAAGGGCTGGACGAAGAGCTCGCCCTTGCGCGCGCCGGTGGCCGCGTAGACGAGGCCCGGCTCCCCGAGCGCGATGGCCTGCAGGGACGAGGCGCCCGCGAGCGGCAGCCTGCGGGCGTAGGCGATGGCCTTGGCGGCGGCGAGCCCGACGCGAAGGCCGGTGAACGATCCGGGCCCGACTCCGACGGCGATGGCGTCGATGCCGTCGAGGTCGCCGAGCGCGCCGGGAAGGACGTCGCCCGCCTTGGCCGGCGGCCCGATGAGCCGTTCGAAGAGGACGCGCTCTCCGTCGAGGAGCGCGCAGGAGGTGGTGGAGGTCGAGGTATCGAGCGCCAGGATCCTCACTCGAACCACATGCGCATGGCGTCGTTGCGGAAGGCGTAGAGCATGAGCGTGAGCAGGAGCGCGATGCCCACCACGTTGGCCACCTCGCGGAAGCGCAGCGAGAGCGGCTTGCGGCGCACGCCCTCCACGAGCGAGGTGAGCACGTGGAACCCGTCCAGCGCCGGCACCGGGATGAGGTTCATCAGGCCCAGGGCCATGCTGATGAGGCTCATGGTGGCGAGCATCTCCCGCCAGCCCGCCTCCGCCGCCTTGCGCGCCACGTCGGCGATCATCAAGGGCCCGCCGATGGCGCGGCTGGAGACGTGGCCGGTGACGATGCGCGCGATGCCCAGCGCCTGCACCCGCACCGACTCCACCGTGTTGGCGACGGCGTGGCGGAGGCCCTCGCCCAGCGAGTCGCTGACCTCGATGCGGTCGGGGTCACCGAACGCGTTCGGGTCCGGGGCGGCGCCGAGGTCGGGCAGGTCGACGAGCACGCCGGTCTCGTCGTGGCCCTTGCGCAGGTGCTGCTTCACGGTGACGGTGAGCGGCTTGCCGTCGCGGCGGACGGTCATCTGCAGCGGCTGTGTCCCGACCTGCTTCAGCGCGCCCTCCACCTCGTCGCTCCAGGAGAGCGCCGGCGTTCCCTTGACCTCCAGCACGCGATCGCCGCGGCGCAGACCCGCCTCCTCGGCCGCGCCTCCGCGCTGCACCGCGAAGAGCGTCAGGTCGCTGGCCTCCAGGCCGTAGGCGCCCGCCCTCTCCGGCGCGGGCAGCGAGAGCGAGAGCGGCTTGTCCCTCCAGAGCGTTGCGCCGGGCGCCTGCACCGGCTCGGGGCGAAGCACCTCGAGCGTCACCGCGTCGGTGCGGGAGGCGAGAGCCTGTTCCAGCTCCTCCCAGTTGGCCACCTTCGCGCCGTCGAGCTTCACCACCTTGTCGAAGGTCTGCACGCCGGCGCGGCCCGCCGGGGAGTCCGGCGTGATCACCGTGACCTCCGCCGTGCGCGGCACCGCGGCGATGCCGATGCGGCCGCGCTTCACCGTCTCGATGACGTTGGACTCCTCGTGCATCGCCGGGACGATCTGCACCGTCTTCCGTTCCCCGTTGCGGTCGATGAGCAGGCTGATGGCCTCACCGCCGCGGGCGCGGATCTTCTCCTGCAGCGAGGTCCAGCCCTGCACCGGCTCGCCGTCGATGGCGTCGATGCGGTCGCCGTGACGCAGGCCCGCCGCGGCCGCGGGCGAGCCCGGCTTCACGTAACCGACCTTGGAGGCGAGGTCGAAATGCGGGGTGACGAAGATGAGGAAGAAGAGCGCCACCGCGAGGACGAAGTTCGCTGCCGGCCCGGCAAAGGCGATGAGGCCCCTCTTCCAGGGCGGCTGCTCGAGAAAGCCGCGGCCTCGGTCCTCGGCCGGGACCTCCTCGTAGGGGTTGTCTCCGGCGAACTTGACGTAACCGCCGAGAGGCAGGAGCGAAATCCGGTACTCCGTCTCCTTGCCGCGGAACCCGAACAGCTTGGGGCCGAAGCCGATGGAGAAGCGGACGGCCTTGACCCCGACCGCCTTGCCCACCAGGAGATGGCCGAGCTCGTGGAAGAAGACCACCACGCTGATGACCAGCGCGAAGGAGAGGAGCGTCAACCCGGCGGACTGTACGAAGGCC
>DASSQZ010000141.1:0-4252 GCA_035702105.1 Myxococcales bacterium
ATCGGCGGGGTCGGTCGATGGGGAAGGCCATGACGGGCGCACGGTAACCCCCGCGGGCGCCCCGTTCAAGGCTTCCAGCGAAGGCCGATGGTCAGGGCATGGTCGCGGCTCTCCACCAGGAGCGCCTTGTCGGCGCTGCCCGCGGGGTCGAGCACGCTCGATTCTGCAAAAGTTGCGTGCCAGCGGGTGAAGTCGTACCCGAAGTCCACTGCCGCGCTCGGCGCGATGTCGACCGAGAGCTGCAGGCGCGCCTTCAGCTCGCTGGCGTCGGAGAGGGCGCCCAGGTTGTGCTGCGCGGCATAGGGCAGCGGCGCCAGCGCACCCTCGAGGTAGGCCTCGATGGTGAGGAGCGGCGCGATGCGGTACTCCACCTCGACGTTGGAGGTGGCGCCGAAGATGCCGATGCGCGGCGCTCCTCCCTGCGCCTCCGTGCCCCACTGGTAGCGGGTGATCAGGCCGGCGGCGGCGGTGACCGTCAGCCCCGGCGAGATCCGCTGGACGATGCCGCCGAGCAGGCGAGCGGTCAGGTCGGCGCCGTTGCTGCCGAGCGTCGTCCCCTGGGTGTCGGTCTGCAGCCGGCCCCCTTCCAGCTCCGCCCGCGCAAGGAGCTTCTGGTCGAAGGCGGTGGTGGTGTAGCGGCCGAGGAAGCGCACCGGCTCGAACTTGTCGGATCCGAACTGCGCGCCCGCCCCGCTGTCCACCCGCACCGAGACGAGCGCCGGCTTCCAGGCGAGGAGGAAGCCCACCGGCACGGGCGAGGGCACGTTGATGGGAATCTCGCGGGGCGGCTCCTGCTGCGCGACGGCAGGTGCGGCGAGAGCCAGGCAGGCGGCGAGAGCGAGGGAGCGCACGGAAGGACCCTATCAGCGGTACGTCCCCGCGTCTCGGATGGCCTGCAGCACGGCGCGGGGGACGAGGTGGGAGGCGTCGCCACCCGACTTGAGCAGCGAACGCACGTGGCTGGAGGAGATCTCGGGGATGGCGAGGGAATCCTCGCCTGCCTGCGGCGAGCGGTACCCGCCGCGCTGCACGGTGATGATGCGCGCCAGCTGCTCCACGCGGTCGAAGCGCTTCCACTGCGCCTTCTCCGCGTCGAGGTCGGTGCCGAGCACCAGCGCGAAGCGGGTGCCGGGATGCTTGCGCTGAAGCCACTCCAGCAGATCGACGGTGCGGGTCTGGCCCGACTCCTCCTCCGCGCGCGAGACGCGCGCCCCGGCGAGGAGCCCCGCGACCCTGGCGCAGAGCGCGAGCCGGTGCTCGTACGATCCGACCAGGGGCTTGTTGAAAGGATGCTGGAAGACGGGAACGAACCACAGCTCGCCCACCGGCTCGGTGGCGAGCACCCAGGCCGCGGCGAGCAGGTGGCCCAGGTGGGGAGGATCGAAGCTCCCGCCGAACAGTGCGATCTCCTCAGGCATAGAGCAAAAACCTCTCGCGCTGCTCGAGGAACGCCGCGCGCTCCGCCCTCCACAGCGCGCAGAGCTCTTCGACGCCCTTGCCCTGCTCCGCCTGCTCGCGGAACTCCTTGTCGCCGGTGAGCAGGTCGATGGCCGGCTTGTCCTCGACGAACTCGTACCTCTCGGTGCGCCAGCGGAACCTCGCCGGGTCCTGCGCCCGGGCGTGCACGATGGCGGCCACCCCCAGGCGCACGGCGTCGACCCCGCGCGCGTAGGTGACGTGGATCTGCACGCCCTGGCAGCGCTGGGCGCGGTGCTTGTCCCAGGTGGGCGTGAACGCGCAAGGGCGGAAGCGGACGCCGGCCAGGCGCTCGGCGGTGAGGTCGCGGGCGAGCCGCTCCGCGTCCAGCCAGGGCGCGCCGAACAGCTCGAAGGGACGCGTCGTCCCCCTGCCCTCGCTCAGGTTGGTGCCTTCGAGCAGGCACATGCCCGGGTAGACCAGCGCGGTGTCCACGGTGGGCATGTTCGGCGAGGGCGGCACCCAGGGCAGCCGCGTCTCGTGGAAGTCCATGTCGCGGCGGTAGCCGAGAAGGGGAACCACGCGCAGATCGGCCCCGATGCGCTGGTTGATGAAGCCGGCGTACTCGCCCGCGGTCAGGCCGTGCCGCGCGCACACCGGCCAGAGGCCCACGAACGATTCGTACCCCGGATGCACCACCCCGCCTTCCACCGCGATGCCGCCGATGGGGTTGGGCCGGTCGAGCACGAAGAAGGGCAGCTTGTGCCTCGCCGCGGCCTGCATGGCGAGGCCCATGGTGGCGAGGTACGTGTAGTAGCGGCTGCCCACGTCCTGCACGTCGAAGATGAGGGCGTCGAGGCCGCGCAGGTGCTCGTCGCGGGGCGTGAGCGAGGCGAAGTCCTTTCCGTAGAGCGAGTGCTCGGGAACTCCGGTGCGCGCGTCGCGCGCGTCGGCAACCTCTTCCAGGTACTGCACGTCGCCGCGGACGCCGTGCTCGGGGCCGAAGAGCGCCGCGAGCGTGCCCGCCTCGTGCAGCACGTCGGCCATGTGTTTCAACGACGGCGTCACGCTGGTGGGGTTGAGGATGGCGCCTGCGCGCAGCCCGCGGACCTGCGAGAGCAGCTCTGCGATGCCCAGCATCAGTAGGCGTTCCGCGAGAGGACCCCGAACGCCACCGTGCGGGCGAGGATCTTGAGGTCGAGCAGGAGAGACCAGTGCTCGATGTAGTAGAGGTCGTACTCGACGCGCTTCTGGATGCTGGTGTTGCCGCGCAGCCCGTGGATCTGCGCCCAGCCGGTCATTCCCGCCTTGACCATGTGGCGGAGCTGGTAGCGGGGGATGCGGCGGCGGAACTGGTCGATGAACACCGGGCGCTCCGGCCGCGGACCCACCAGGCTCATGTCGCCGGTGAGGACGTTCCAGAGCTGCGGCAGCTCGTCGAGCGAGGTCCGCCGAAGGAAGGCGCCGAGGCCGGTGACGCGCGGATCGCCGGCCGCGGCGAAGGTCGGCCCGAGCTCCTCCGCGTCCGTGCGCATGGTGCGGAACTTCAGCATCCGGAACGGCTTGCCGTCGAGCCCCACGCGCTCCTGCGTGTACAGCACAGGACCCGCGCTGGTCAGCTTGACCAGGAGCGCCAGCGCCAGCAGCAGCGGCGAGAGCAGCAAGAGAAGCAGCGCGGAGACGGAGAGGTCGAACGCGCGCTTGGCGACGGCGTTGATGCCGAGGACGCCGCTGCTCTGGAGGTTCACGATGGGCAGCCCGCCGAACTCCTCCAGGCCGCCGAAGAGCGTGGCGTACTGGTAGACGTCGGGCACCAGCTTCACGTCCACGGTGGTGTCGGCGCACACCTCCATGATCCGGGGCAGGTGGTGCATCGAGCGCGAGGGCATGGCCACCAGCACCTGGTCCACGCCCCGGCCCTCCAGCGCCTGCGCCAGCTCGCGGATGGTTCCGATCACCTCCACGCCCGCCACCCGGGTGCCCACCCGCTTGCGGGTGACGCTCAGGCACCCCACCGGCCGGAAACCCAACTCGCGGTGGAGCTCGATCTGCTCCAGCACCTGCCGGGCCAGCCTTCCCGCCCCCAGCACCAGCACGTAGCGCAGGTTGTAGCCGCGGCGCCGCAGCTCCTGGAGGAGCTCCTTGAGCAGGACGCGCTCGAGCGAGATGCCGACGAAGCTGAGCGCGGTGAAGAGCGAGAGCGTGCCGCGGGAGTAGCGCGACTCGCGGACGAAGTAGGTCAGGGCCACGAGCAGGAGGCCCGCGGCCAGGGTGGCCTTGAAGACCCCGAAGACCTCGTCGAGCGGCGTCTTCTGCCGCTGCGGCCGGTAGAGGCCCATGGCGCGCAGCGACAGCGGCCAGACGATCAGCGCCAGGAGCCCGACGATGACCGTCTCTTCGGGGAGCGGCAGCTCCGGGTACGGCCAGGTCTTCGGCGAACCGAACCGCAGCGCGTAGGCGCCCCAGAACGACCCCGCGACCAGCAGCATGTCCAGGGCGACGCGCAGGGCGGTGAAGAGCTGGTTGTGCCGCTTGAACATTTGCGCGTGGCGTAGCAGCACATTCGGCGAGGCGCAAGGCCGCGCCGTCGCGGAGGGAATCCGGCCCGGCGCGCCCCGGAGCCCCGCGCGGACCGGCAGCCGGGGAACCTTTCTTGTCCCGCCGTCTCGGGTAGGGGTGTGTGGTGGGACAGGAGGCCCGACCGATGATCGACACCCCGTCCCGAAGCGAAATGACCCTCGTCTGGGTTGCGCTGATCGCCACCTCCGCATCCGCATGGCTCTTTGCCATGAGCTTCCGCTAGAAGTGCCGCGACCTTCCCGCGCCTGACGACTTC
>DASSQZ010000142.1:0-28598 GCA_035702105.1 Myxococcales bacterium
ATCCACCTCCTACGAGAGCATCCGCTTCCTCACCACCAAGGTGCCCTTCGGGTGGCTGGTGCGTTCCATGCACTGCTGGAGCGCCCACCTCATGATCCTCTCGCTGATCACGCACATGTTCAGCACCATGGTGCTGAAGGCCTACCGGCCGCCGCGCGAGCTCACCTGGATCACCGGCTTCGTCCTCTTCGCGCTGGCGCTCGGGTTCGGGTTCTCCGGATACCTGCTCCCCTGGAACGAGCTGGCCTTCTTCGCCACCGCGGTGGGCACCGACTCGATGAAGGCCGTGCCTGCGGTGGGCGACTGGCTCGTGCAGGTGATGCGGGGCGGGCCGGACGTGAGCATCAACACGCTCTACCGCTTCTTCGCCCTGCACGTGGTGGTGCTGCCGCTCGTCATCGTCGGCATCGTCAGCGCCCACCTGATCTTCATCCAGCGCCAGGGCATGGCGCCGCACATGGCGCCCGCCGCGGAGCCGCACAAGCCGGACCGGGGGATGAAGTTCTTTCCCGACTTCGCCCTGCGCGACCTCCTGCTCTGGCTGGTCTGCCTGATCGCCCTCACCGCGCTGGCGGTGTTCCTGCCCTATGGCCCGGGCATTCCCGGCGCAGAATGGGAGCTGGGCAAGAAGGCGAACCCGCTCGCGCCGGCATATCCGGGGATCAAGCCGGAGTGGTACTTCCTCTGGGTCTACCAGCTGCTCAAGGAGTTCCCGCCGCACCTGCTCGGCATCGAGGGGCCGCAGGCCACCATCGCCGTGGTCACGGTGCTCTTCGGCATCTGGGCGCTGGTGCCCTGGCTGGACCGCAAGGCGCGCCTCGATCGCCCCTCGCCGGGCTTCACCGACCTGGCCATGGCCGCGCTGATCTTCATCGGGTACCTCATGCTCAAGGCCTGGGACCTGGGCGGAGGCGGCGCCGCCGAGCCCGACGTGCGCGCGGTGGCGCGCTACTGCGCCTATTGGGGGCTCGCCCTCGCCGCGGCCACGGTGGTGATCCGGCTCTGGCTGCGGAGCGGACGGTTCTTCGACTTCACCGCGGCCGCCGTGCTCCAGATCGCGCTGCACGGCTTCTTCGGGCTCTCCTACATCGTCGCCGGGGCCATCGCGGTGCTGGCGCTCGCGGTGTCGCTCGCAGTGCGGGCCACGCGTTCGCGCCGCGATCCCTCCGCGGCCGGGGTCCGGCCATGATCGCCCTCTTCGCGCTGCTCCTCGCGGCTGCGCCGGCGACCGCGCCGGTGGACGAGAACGCGTTGCCGGCGCCGCTCAAGGAATTCCTCGCGGCGAAGAACAAGGACGGCTCGCCGGTGCTCTCCGAAGCCGACCGCAAGATCCTCACCGAGCTGCCGGAGCGCACGCGCAAGCTCCTGGCCGACGCCGCCGAGAGCCAGATCCTGGGGAGCGCCGAGCACCTCAAGATCCTGCTCTCGGTGGACCCGGCGCCTTCCACCCTGGAGATCGTGGCGCAGGACAACTGCATCCTCTGCCACAGCGACCCCGGCAACCAGAAGGGCAAGACCCTCTTCGCCACCGACCCGCAGGCGCGCAACTCGAACCCGCTGCTCAACCTGAGGGAGTTCTTCTCCGACGTCCACTTCCGCCGCGGGCTCTCCTGCTCGGGATGCCACGGCGGCAAGCCCTCCGACGAGATGATGACCAAGGAGATCTACGCGCGCTGGCCGGCGGAGGAGGTGCGGCACAAGGATCGGACCTGGATCCCGGAGTTCTGCGCGCGCTGCCACTCCGATCCGGGCTTCATGCGCGGGTTCAATCCCACCCTGCCCACCGACCAGTTCGCCAAGTACAAGGACAGCCGCCACGGCATCCGTCTGCTGCAGGAAAAGGACTCGCGCGCCGCGCAGTGCGTGAGCTGCCACGGCGTGCACGGCATCCGCAACGCCAAGAGCCGCAAGTCGACCATCTACGCGCAGCGCATCCCGGACACCTGCGGCGCCTGCCACGCCGACCCCGCGCACATGCAGGGCTACAAGCTCGCCGACGGCTCGCCCTACCCCACCACGCAGGTGGCGCAGTACAAGAGCAGCGTGCACGGCAAGGCCCTCCTCGAGAAGGGGGACCTGGGCGCGCCCGCCTGCACCGGCTGTCACGGCAGCCACTCGGCCATGCCCCCCGCGGTGGCGAGCGTGGCCCAGGTCTGCCGGCGCTGCCATTCCCAGAACGGCACGCTCTTCGACGGCAGCCGCCACAAGGTGGCCTTCGAGCAGCACAAGTGGCCGGAGTGCGAGCAGTGCCACGGCAAGCACGGCATCCAGAAGCCCACCGACTCGCTGATCGGCGACACCAAGGGCACGCTCTGCGAGGACTGCCACGCCGTCTACGCGAAGGACAACCGCCAATGCGGCATCACCGCCGCGGCCTTCCGCTCGTCGCTGGACACGCTCGCGAGCGGACGCGCCGAGATCGGCAGCCAGGTGGAGCGCCTGGCCGAGCGCGGGCTCGACGTCGAGCCGCTCTCGCGCAGCGTGAGCGATCTGGACGAGGCGCTGCTGCAGGCGCGGGCCAAGATCCACAGCTTCGATCTCTCCACCTTCCAGGGCGCGGCGCAGCCCGGCACCGAGGCGCTGGCGAAGGGGCGCGAGCTGATCGCGGAGTCGCGGCGCGAGGCGCGCTTCCGCACCACCGGCCTCCTCGCGGCGATCGCGTTCATGAGCCTGATCGCCGTCGGCATCGCGTTCAAGCTGCGGGAGATCGAAAAGCGCCGCAGCCACGGCGGAGAGTAGCGTCCGCGCGCGGCTGCGGCCCCTGAAGAACGGCGCTCGTCCTACTTGAACGAGCGGATGTACTGGACCAGCCCGTCGATGGTGGCGGCGTCGAGCTTGTCCTTGAACGGATCCATCTCGGCGTTGTCCTTCTTGGCGCCGTTCTCGATGGCGCCCTTGATCTGGGCGTCCGTCTTGCTCTTCTGCCACTGGGCGGTGGTGAAGTCGGGGATCTTCCCCTTCTTACCGGTCTCGGTGTCCGCCTTGCCCTCGGCGCCGTGGCACGAGGCGCACTTCGCCTTCCAGGTACGGACGATCTTCTTGTCCGCCTCGGCGTGGGCCGAGAAGGCAACGATCAGGCCGAGCAGCACAGCTTTGGGGAAAAAGCGCATGGTTTCGATTCTCCTCGCGATGGCCTACACCGCTTCGGGATGGTGCAAGGCGTGTGCCTCTTGCCCATCCTTCCGCTGGCCTGTCAAGCGCGTCCTGCCCGCGGCGAGCCGCCTCAGGCAGGGGACGAATGCCCCGCAGCCAGCCGGGCTGCGGCAAGCCGCCTCATGCAAAATTCCCCACCGTCGTGCGTGCGCCGATCAATCCCCGCTCGCCTGAATTTGAGCGGTGAAGTTGGGGGTCCCGGGGGGAGCGAGCTCCACCCTGGTGGAGGCGCGGAGCGCCGGATCGAAGAGCGCCGCGCCGGGGGCATGTGGATCAACAGAGCTGAGCGGTGGGCTCAAAAATGGCAGGCGACGCAGCGCCCGTCCCTCCTTGCCTCGTCGAGGTTGTGGCGCGAGCGGAACCCTGCCGGATGCGGATCGCCGCCGATGCCTCCGACCTTGTGGCAGCTCACGCAGTTCGAGTTGTCGCCCTGATCGTGGCAGGCCGCGCAGCTGTTGATGTCGCGGCGGGCGGCATCGCCGTGGAAGGCGCCCGAGCCGGGCAGCGCCCAGCCCGGCGGGTGCGGATTGCGCGCGCCGGGAGCGCCGGCCCCGACGCGCTCGTGCTGGTGGCAGTCCTCGCAGAAGCTGGAGGAATGGCAGCGCTGGCACTGCGCCGGATCGGAGCGCGCGTCCACCGAGTGCCGCCCGAGGAAGTCCTGACGGTGGATGAAGGTGCGGTCGGGGCGGTCGATGAGCTTCGTCTCGATCGGCACCATCGCGGTCTTCGCATGGCAGTCGAGGCAGAAGTTCTGGTCGTGGCAGGTGCCGCAGGCATTGACCGACGACCGCGCCACGCTGGCGTGCCGGCGCAGGAAGTCGCCCTGGTGCGACACCTGGGTCACGGGGCGGAGCGGATACGAGGCGAGGTCCACGTGGCAGGTGACGCACTGGGCGTCGTCGTACTGCTGGGCGTGGTTGTGGCACTTCATGCAGGCGGCGTGGCCGTCGGTGATGGGGACGGGCTGCCGCGGCTCGGACCTGCGCGAGTGGCAGACCGAGCAGTCTTCCTTGACCCGCTCGATGTGGGCGGCGTGGTCGAACTTCAGCCGCGGCGTGCGCTTGGGCCAGGGCCCGGCATAGCGCACGTCGCTGTGGCAGAAGTTGCACTGCCCGTCGGCCTTCTTCTGCTTGTGGCACTCCAGGCACTTCGCTTCCGCCGGCAGGAAGTCGCCCTGCAGCGTCTTCGCGTCCCAGACGCTCTCGTGGCAGGTGATGCACTCCACGTTGGCCTTCTGGTGCCGCCCGTGGGGGAAGAGGATCTCGTCGCCGCCATCGCCCGTCCCCAGCACCGTGGCCGCGGTGGCGCAGGCGAAGATGCCGGCCGCCACCAGCGAAAGGCGCCTCATCGCAACCCTCCGGGCAGCCCAGCCGGAAGCCCGAAGCGGTAGGTGAGCCGCGCCACCACCTCCGCCCGGCGCTCGAAGTACGGCGTGGTGCCGAGCGACCCGGCGAGCATGGCCTCCCATCCGGGCCGGAACGCCCAGCCGCCCGTGAGCGTGGCGACGAACGACCTCTTCTCCGCGTTGATCTCGCGCTCCAGCCAGTAGGCATCGAGGTCGAGGGTCATCGTCACCTCCCGCGGCAGCCTGCGGATCCCGAAGATGCGCGCCAGCTTGTACCCGTTGTCGGGTTCGGTGAGCAACCGCACCTCGGCTCCCCAGGAGTCGCCGCGCGGCGTGTGGTACGTGCCGCGCGCGCCGGCGCGGTGGCCGTGACCGCCTTCCACCTTGAGCCAGTGCCAGTCGGCCTCGAGCGAGACGGGCTGGATCAGGCGGTACACCACCTCGCCTCCGGCCTGGTCGCGCCGCTCCTCGGAGAAGACGGAGAAGATCGAGGTGCGGTCGAGGAAGAGGTCGGGCGCGGTGCGGCCCACGTCGCCCACCAGCTGCAGTTGCCGGCTGAGCTGCCAGAGCGCCTGCAGCCTCGCCTCGGCGAGCCGCTCTTCCTCCAGGCTCCACTGGAAGAGGCCGCTCACCGTCACCGCGCGCAGCGGCGTCCAGCTTCCGTCCAGCGCCACGTCGCGCCGGGCGATGTAGCCGCGACGCAGGGCGTAGACGAACGACGCGCCCACCTCGGTGTCGAAGGCCTTGCGCCAGAACACCCGCGCGCCGGTGAGGAAGTCGCCGCCCGCGGCGGCGAAGCGCGCCTGCGCCGGCACGCCCACCCAGCCCTGCGCGCCGAAGCCCTGGCCCAGCAGCGCGTCCGCGGCGAGCCCGTCGAACTGCGTCGCGCGCACCGCGCCGCCGATGGCCAGTTGTCGGCCCACCCGGAGCAGCAGGTGCCGCTTGAGCACGCGGCCCTCGAAGAAGAGCGAGTCCACGTCTCCCGCGGTGGTGTGCTCGTCGAACGAGTTCGCCAGCGTCAGCCGGCCCCAGCCTCGCGCCACCACCCGCACGTCCTGCAGCCAGTCGCTCCCGTCGCCGCGCGCGCTCAGTGCGAAGCTCTGGTAGATGGACGAGTCCTGGTTGCCGCCGTCGCGCGCGTAGGGGCGGGAATCGAAGAGCGTGGTGGAGTTGCCGTCGGCGCGCGCGCCGCCCGCGAGGAGCAGCGCGAGCAGGACCGCCTCACGGCGTGACATCGACCACTCCGTTGATGTGGGCGCTGGTGCGGGCGTCCGGCGGACCGGTGACGATGATGGTGCCGTTGCTCGTCACCGTCTTCGCATGGCAGCCGGCGCAGGCCCCGAAATCGAAGGGGCTCACGCCCGCGTGCGCCGGCGTGCTGGGCGGAACGCCGTGGCACGATCCGCAGAAGGCCTGCGAGCTGCCCAGCGTCCAGACCGGCCTGCGCAGCTTGAAGTTCACGTCCTGGGCCATCTGCGTGCCGCCGCCGTGACAGTAGCTGGTGCAGGTGGCGCTCGCCCGATCCCAGGCGGCCACCGCGCCGTCCGCGACGGCCAGCCCGGAGAAGGTCACGGTGGCGGGCAGCGGGTGATCGATGTGGCCGGGGCTGTCCACCGCCGTGGGGACCACGTGGCAGGCGCCGCAGGGAATCGGGGCGGTGAGGTTCTGGGCATTGGTGAGGTGCGCCTGGTGCGCGCCGACGCCGAGCGCGGCCGGACTGGTGTTGCCGGAAAGGTCGCGCGGCGGCGCGGGATTCTGCGCGCTGCCGTGGCAGGACGAGCAGGAGTTGGTGTTGTCGCCCACCTGCACCACCCCGTCCACGTGGAAGGTGGGGGCCACCGTTCCCGCTTTCGGAGCGGTCAGCGGGTGGCAGGCGGAGCACTGGTCGTTGCCGGCGTACTTCGCCTGGTGATCGGGCGGAGGCAGCCCGTGGCACGATCCGCACGCGGCCTCCGCGGGGCCGCCGTTCCAGTTGGGCACGGTGTGGGTGGCGCCTGAGCCCTGGAGGGTGACCCCGTGACAGTAGACGTTCGAGCAGGTGGGGGCGTCATAGGTGGGCGGCCCGGTGCGCGGGCTTCCCTGCGCCGCCTGCGAGGTCGCGGCGAAGGTGACGACGGCGCGCGTCTTCACCTTCCCGTCCGCCGTGGTGAGGTGTCCGGGATCGTTGTAGTTCACCGGCTTTACGTGGCAGGCGCTGCAGTCGAGGGGGTGGCCCACCGGCCCGAGCACGTGCGCGAGGTGCGCGCCGCTGGGGGGCGGCTGCCCGTGGCAGGTGTCGCACGCGGTCGGTCCCTGGGGATGGCAGGTGAGGCACGAGACCTGCGCCTTGCCCCCGGCGAAGTCGGCACCGTGGCATTCCGTGCAGACGCCGAAGTTGAAGGTCGCGTTCTGCAGGATCTGGCCGTGGAACTCGCCGTCGGGATCGTTCGGATTGAGGATGCCTCCCTCGTGGACCAGCGAATGGAAGAAGGAGAGCCTTCCGTCCACCACCCAGCTCCGCGCCAGGTCGAAGAGACCCGAAACCGGAGCATGCGCGGCGTCGGCCTTGGCGGGATCGATGATCTGCAGCAGGCGCGAGCCCGGATCGCCGGCCACCACCACCGGCGCGTCGCGCGGCCCCAGCGCCTCCAGGTACGAGGTGGTGCGGTATCCCGCCTGGGCATTCGGTCCGCTGTGGCAGGGATCGCAGCTCGCGGCGAACTTCGGCGCTACGTCCTCTTCCCAGCTGGTCCGATCCGTCGCCGCCGGTGCGCCCTGGACGGGCCGCGCTTTCGAGCATGCTGCCGCCGCCCAGAGCGCCAATGCCGCTGCTGCCAGGTTTCCCGAACGCATGTGGCCCTCGCCTTACTGTGCAGCGTCGATCTGCGCCTGGGTCACTCCGAACGCTCCACCGTTCTGCTGCATGTGATCGGTGAAGATCTTCTGCGCATGGCACGCCGAGCAGGTTGCCGTGATCCGTGTGGTGCGCAGGTAGGTGGACGGGTCGGTCGATCCCCGGGTCAAGGTGGTGGTGCCGTTGGCCGGCGCGAAGTTGCCGCTGTAGGTGCCCGGGTTGTGGCACACCTCGCAGAAGCTCTGCAAGCAGTTGCCCGGGTTGCTCCTGCAGGCGTCGTTGCCGGGGAAGCCCGCCTTGCGGAAGTCGTTGGGCGTGCCGCCGAAGCCGTAGATGACCGGACCGGTGCCGCTGAAGCCGGAGCCGTGGATGCCGTGGATGAGCCGCTTGAAGTCGATGCTCTCCTCGGGCTTGTTGTCGAGGGTGGCCCCGCTCGCCGGGCGCTGCGAGACGTCGGTCGCGTTGGCGTTGTGGCAGCCGACGCAGGTCTCGATGCTGCTGGTGCGGTTGTTGCCGTGCAGCGAGAGGTTGCCGTGGCACTTGTTGCACTTGTTGACGTCAACCACCTGCCGTCGGGCGGTGGTGGCGGTGCCGGTGATGGCGAAGGTCCGGGTGACGCTGGGGACCGGGACGCGCACGGGCACGGGCGCGGGGACGGTGATGATGGCGTCGGCCGGATGGCCCTCCATCACCGCCTCGCCCACTCCCACGGCGTTGGCGGGAATGGGAACCGGCGACGTCACCGTGAAGGTGCCGGGCGTCGCGCCGGCCGCCTTGTTCTTGAGCGCGTCGATGGTGACGGGCTGCCCCGCCGGCTGGCCGCTGCCGTCGTTGGTGTAGTTGGTGTTGGCCGGCGTGGTCACCGGATTGGTGCTCCAGGCGAGGTTGATCGCGAGCCGGCTGTTTCCGTTGGCCGTCTGGGTGAAGGCGGGCTCGGTGAGCGCGTAGGGGGCGTTGCCGTTGGCGGGATTGGTCACCGAGAAGGTGACCACCGGAGCCTGGCCGGGCGCGGTGTTGGTGACGCTGACGATGTTGAACTTGTACTTGCCGATCACCGCATCCTGCAGCGCGCGCAGGCCGGTGTGGACCTTGTCGATGGGGGCGATGCCGGAAGTGAAGGCGTGGCACCTGAAGCAGTTGCTGTCGTCGTCCTGCGGCCCGCCGGTGTGGAGCGTGAAGCCGGCCGGAGCGGTGGCCGCGAAGCTCACCCGATCGTGGCAGGAGGCGCAGGCCACCATGCCCGGCTTGTTGCGCCAGTTGTTGCCCGGATCGGACGCGTTCGCGTCGTTGCTCAAGGTGTGGCAGGCGGTGCAATTGCCGGGATCGGACGTCCCGTTGGAGGTCATCTGCGGGAAGGCCACGTCGCTGAAATCCACGCCGTGGAAGGTGAAGGGCACGCCCGCCGCCACGCTGGGCAGGTGCTCGCCCATGTGCACCTTGTGGAGCACGCGCTTGAAATCGACGGTGCCGTTGTAGGGATCGGGCGCGTTGCGCTGGCCCGGCGCGGTGCCCGCCGGCAGGAGGTTGTCCAGGCTGCTGGAGTTGTGGCAGGTGACGCAGTAGTTCACGTCGAGCCTGCGACCGCCGTGCGCTGCCAGACGCTGGTGGCAGGTGTTGCACGCGGCGGAAGTCACCTCCGCGCGCGCGTCGTCGGCGAGCGTCCCGCCGGCGAGCACGTCCTTGGTCGCGGTGAAGGGCGGCGTGGGCTGGACGGTGATTCCCGCGGTCACCGTCGCCGGATTGCCCGGCGTGGGCGCATTGCTCTGCACGCCGAACCGGGTGGTCAGCGCCGGATCGAACGCGTTGGTCACCACCCCGAAGCTGGAGTTGAGCGGCTGCACCGAGGAGAGATCGTCTCCGAGGGTGCAGGTGTACGTCCCCGAGGACTCGCTGCAGGTGGCCTGCGGGGCCGCCGGGAAGTTGGCGGTGGGCAGCGAGCTCTCGGGCTGGCCGCCGATGGAGGGATCGGCGGCCGTGTTGTAGTTGCGGTTGATCACCGGCCGCCAGTTGCTGATGCCGCCGGTCGCGGCGGGGACCAGTTGCGCGACGGTGAAGCCGAAGCTGACCAGGCCGGTGACCTTGGGCGAGGCAGGGTCGGGCGAGGTCCGCACGGTGAACACGAGCGTCGGCTTGATCGGCGGCGAGGCGGGGATGGTGATCGAGTCGATGGTGGCGAAGCTGCGCGAGAGCGGCGTGGCGGAGACCGCCTTGTGCAGCGCGATGGCGTCGGCGATCTGCCCGGTGCCGTGGCAGAGGCTGCAGGTCTCCGCCGTCAGCGCGCTGGGGCCCGGCGTGCCCGCGTCGGCGGGCGTCCCCGCGTCGCCGGACGCACCGGGCGGGCCGGGAGGTCCCTGCTTGCCGACCGGGCCTGCGCAGGCCATCGCCAGCGCGGCGAGAGCGAGCTGGCTGCGAAGGATGCTTCCTGCCCTGGTGGAGACGCTCTCTGCCCGGTGAAGTCCGTTCGCCGTGCCCATGCCGACCTCCGCACGGCGAACACTTATGGGCGAGCGGCGCCTTGAGAAGCAAGCGCGGCGGTCAACGTGCCCCAGCCGACAAACAGCCGGCCTCAGGGCCCCTTGAGCACCAGGCGAAGGTCGGTGCGGCCCGCCTTCACGTCGTCGAGGCGGGCCTTGGGATCGGTGGGCGCGCGCGTGGTGGGATCGCCGTCGGCGTCGAGCCGCGCCTCGACCAGCAAGCGCTCGGGGAACTCCTGCCCCATCATCGAGTCCGACTGTCCCAGCTCGAAGGCCGCGGGGAACACCGCCGGCAGCCGCTTCACCGCGACCGGCGGCCCCCCGGTCGAGTGCGCGCTGCGCACGTAGACGAAGAGGATGCCGGAGGGCGAGGCCGACGCCTTCAGCGACGGATCGAGATCGATGATGCCGGCCACGCGGCGGCCTCCCTTGGAGGGAGCGCCGGCGGGGGGAGCATCGGCCGCGCCGGCCGCCGCTCCGCCTCCGGGCGGCGCGAGGCCCGCGTGGGGATCGGCCCCCGCGGCCGACGCCGCCATCGCCGGGGCCGGCCCCTCGTTCTGGAGGTCGGCGAGCAGCCGCTGCAGATCGGCGGCGCGGTCGGGAAACCGCTTCGAGGCCTCGGCGATGGTCGCGCTGGCGGCGGACATCTTCCCCGTCCTGGCGTAGGCCATGGCGAGGTAGGCGCGAGAGATGACGAAATCCGGATCGGTTGCGATGGACTTCTTGAGCAGGTCGACGGCGAGCGCCCCCTGCCCCATCGCAAGCCGCACCATCGCCTGGCATGCGATGGCCCGCGGGTGGTTCGGCTGCTTCTCCAGCACCTTGGCGGAGTCGTTCCACGCCCCCATGAAGTCGCGGCGCTCCAGCTCCAGCTCTGCCAGGGCGACGCGGGCCTCGAGGTTGTCGGGATTGCGCGCCAGCTCGGCCTTGACCCGCGCCTCGTCGGCGGCGGCGGAGTCGTCCTGCGCCGCGGTCTCGCGGCCCGGGTTCCCGGTGACCGAGCCGCCCGAGTCCCGGGGCTTCGCCGAGACGTAGACGAAGAAGGCGAGCCCGAGGACCGCGGCAGTGCTGCCCATGCCCCAGAGAAAGCCGCGCACCGACGAGGGCTGCGCCGCCGCCGCCTCGGCCGCCTTGCTCGACGCAGCCGCGGCAGCCGCCTCCGCGGCGGGCGCAGGCGCACCGGGACCGACCTGGCCGAGCGCGAGCAGCGCCCGCGCCGCCTCCAGCTCGAGGGCGTAGCGCTCCTGCGCGAGCTGCGCCTCGGTGCGCTTTCCCGCGGTGTCGTCCAGCTCCTCGAGCTGGCGCAGGAGCGCGTCGCGCTTGCCTTCGAGATCGCGCACCTCGAGCGGCGTCGCCGGGCTGGCGCTCCGTTGCGCCTTGCGGGCGGCTGCGAGCGACCTCCACGCGAGCACGATGCCGACGACGAGGCCCACGGCGAGAACGCCGAAGCCCGGAAGCCAATCCACCGCGTCGATGCCGCTCATGATCGGGACACCTGTGGGCCGGGGCGCACTCCGCCGGGCCATCCATAGGCCAGCTCGCGCACGCGAAGGACCGCCGCGGCGAGGCGGGGGTCGTCGGGAAGCGCGTCCCGCGACGGGACGCTCACGGCCTGCGCCGGGGCGGCGGCCTTCGCGCCCCCTGACGTCCGCAGCGCCCTCTGGATCAGGAAGGCGCCGAGGAGGAGCGCCGCGACGGGTCCCAGCCACACCAGCCAGTTCACGCCGTGGAGCGTGGGCTGCAGGCGCACGAACTCCCCGTAGGAGCGCTCGAAGTCCGCCAGGATCTGCTCCTTGTCGTAGCCCGCCGCCAGCTCCTCGCGGACCTTGGCCTTCATGTCGCGCGCCATGGTGGCCGGCGAATCGGCCACCGAGAGGCCCTGGCAGACCGGGCAGCGCAACAGCCCCGCCACGTCTTCGGTGCGGGCGTCGAGCGCCGCGCCCGAGAGCGGCTGGCCCCTGGGCGCGCCTAGGGTGCTGCCCGGCGGCGGGCGCGAGACGGTGCCCTGCGCCAGCGCCAGGCCGGGAACCGCGAGCAGTGCCACGAGCGCCGCGCCCCTCATTGCCCGCCCGCCATGGCCTTGCGCACCAGCGCGGTCAGCGTGTTGGCATCGAGCGGCCCCACGTACTTCTCGACGATGCGCCCGGTGCGGTCGATGAAGAACGTCTCCGGCACCCCGAAGACGCCGTAGGCGATGGCGGTCTTCCCGCCCGGGTCGGCGAGGGCGGGATAGGGGGAGGCGCCGCGCTGGGCGAGGAACTCGCGTGTCCTGCCCGGGTCGTCCTCGTAGACCACGCCCGCGAACTGCACGTCGGGGAAGGCGCGGGCCCCCGCTGCCAGCGCCTCGTGTTCCTGGAGGCAGGGAACGCACCAGGTGGCCCAGAAGTTCAGCACCACCGCGCGGCCGCGAAGCGCGTCCAGCCGCACCGGCTCGCCGGCGCCAATCGGGCTGAGCGCGAAGGGCGGGGCCATGGTTCCCACCAGCGGCGAGCGGATGGAGTGGGGATCGCGTCCGAGGTTGAGGACGAGGATGGCGAGCAGCGGCGCGGCGACGAGCGCGCCGACGACGAGCACCTTGAGGTTCACCCGCGCAGGCCGCGCGGAAGGTCCGGTGGTGGCGGCGTCCATCAGGGCGCTCCCTCCACGCCGGCTGCGGCCACCGGCAGCGGCGCGCACGCGGAGGCGCTGGCGCGGCGCGCGGGGAAGAGGGCGAGAAGGCCGCCCAGCGCCATCACGCCTGTGGCGATCCAGATCCAACCCACCATCGGGTTCACCAGGACGAGAAGGCCCACCGTGTTGGAGGCGACGTCGATGTTGTGCACCGAGAGGTAGAGGTCCTCGCCGAGCGAGGTGTGGACCGCCGGAGACCCGATCGGCTCGCGCTGCGTGTCGTAGTAGCTCATGCGCGGATAGAGCGAGCCGAGGTCGCGCCCGTTGCGCTGCACGTCGAGGCGGGCGCGCATCGAGGTGCGGTTCGGCTCGGCATAGTTGTCCGCGCCCACGAAGAGCAGCGTGTAGGCGCCGATGCTCATCGATTCGCCCTGCTTGAGCTGGACCTCCCTGGAGATCCCGCCCGTGCTGGAGACGGCGATGGCGATGATCACCACCAGCGCGCCGGCGTGGACGATGTAGGCGCCGAAGCGGCGGCGGCTGCGGCCCTGCGCCTGGCGAAGCGCCTCGAGGAAGCTCTCGCCCTGCGTCTTCATGCGCTGGCGCACCGGCAGGAAGAGCTCGCTCACCGTGACGTGGGCGGTGAAGCCGCCGAAGAAGAGCGCCAGGAGCGTCCAGGCGTTGCGCACGTCCATGGCGAAGCCGAGGAAGGCGAGGGCCGCGGCCGCCACCAGCGGCGGCAGGAGCGCCCGCCGCAGCTGCTCCCGGGTGGCCCGTCCCCAGGGCAGCGCCGGGCCCACCCCCATGACGAAGAGCAGCGCCACGCCGATGGGCACCGACATGCGATCGAAGTACGGCCGCCCCACGCTCATCTGCACGCCCTTCACCGCCTCCACCACCAGCGGGAAGGCGGTGCCGAGGAGCACGGTGAAGGTGAAGAGCACGAGGAGCAGGTTCTGGACGAGGAAGATGGCGTCGCGCGACACGCCGGTCTCCAGCCGGCCTTCGGGCGCGAGCGCGTCGAGGCGCAGCGCCAGGAGCACCACCGAGAAGAGCAGCGCCGCGGCCAGGAACACCAGGATGGTGGGCCCGATCGCGCTCTGGGTGAAGGAGTGCACCGAGTTGAACACGCCCGAGCGGGTCATGAAGGTGCCGAGGATGGTCAGGAGATAGCTGGCGATCACCAGCGTCGCGGTCCAGCCCTTGAGGATGCCCTTGCGCTCGACCAGGATGGCGGAATGGAGCGCCGCGGTGGCGGTGAGCCAGGGCAGGAAGGACGCGTTCTCCACCGGGTCCCAGGCCCAGTAGCCGCCCCAGCCCAGCACCTCGTAGGCCCACCAGCCGCCCAGAACGATGGCGCAGGTGAGGAAGATCCAGGGCAGGAGCAGGAAGTTGCGCAGCGGCCGGATGAAGTCGTGGCCCAGCCGCCCCACCAGGAGCGCGGCGCAGGCGAATCCGAAGGGAATGGTCATTCCCACATAGCCGGAATAGAGGAATGGCGGGTGGATGGCCATGAGGTAGTGGTTCTGCAGGAGCGGGTTCGGCCCCGGCCCGTCGGCGGCCGGCGAGGCGATGCTGCCGAAGGGCTGCGCCGGTCCCGCCAGCAGGAAGGCGAAGAAGGCGCCGCAGGCGAGCCAGACCCCGATGGCATAGGGCATGTACTCGGGATGCTTGTCGCGGTAGAGCCAGGTGGCCGCGGCCACGAACGCGCCCATCACCAGCCCCCAGAAGAGGATCGACCCCTCCAGGGAGGACCAGAGGCTGACGATGGAAACCCAGGTGGGCACCGTCCGCGAGCCGACGTGCGCCACGTAGCTCACGCCGAAGTCGTGGGTCAGAAGCGCGTACTCCATCACCAGATTGGCGAGGATCATCGACGCGGAGAAGGCGTAGGCGAGCCTTCGCGCCCACCTCCAGCCGGTGGCGCTGCGGCGCTTGCCGCTGGTGAACCCCACCAATGCCCCCGCGGTCGCGGCGAGCAGGGCAGAGAGGATGAGGATCCGTCCGAGCGTGGCTACCATTCGATTTTATCCTTGCCTGATCATTGCCGCGGCGTGGCCGCCACCGCGTCGGTCCCGGGGACGTCGAGGCCTTCGGTGGAACGCATCAGGGTCTTGATGTCCACGTTCCGGTCGCCGGGAGCGCGATACTTGTTGTCGTGCGAGACCATCAGCCGGTGCCCCTCGAAGGTGCCCGCTTTGGTCATGGTCCCCTCGACCACGACGCCGATGCGATCGCGGAAGAGCTGGGGAGGCACGCCGGTCGAGACCACGTGCACCCTGGCGGTGCCGTCGGTGACGTCGAACTCGAGGTTGGAGACGCCCTCGCCGAGCTTCACCGAGCCGGGCGCGACCTGGCCGCCCAGCCGGATGGTGGCGCCCACCGCCTTGTCCCCGGCGTTGCGAAGCTCCTTGGGGCCCCAGTAGTAGACGAGGTTGTTGCCGATGCCTCCGGCGGCGATGGCGGTGAACGCGCCCACCGCCACCACCAGCGCGCCGACTGCGAACCACTTGGTCCGCGCGCTCAGCCCTGGACGCGCCGCAAGCTCCGTCTCGCCGCTCATGGATTCTTCTCCGCGCGCGCCGCCCGCTGACGCTCGGCGCGGAGCCGCAGGAAGACGGACGCTCCGTAGGCCGCGAGGACGGCGCCGGTCACCGTGTAAGCTGCCACCACGAACCCCCATCCACCCTGGACGACGCCGCTCATGACGCTTCTCCCACCGCGGCGCCCACCGGACGGCTCTTGGCCGGCGGCGGAGGCGCCAGCTCCGCGCGCAGGCGCAGCGCGGCCATGCGCGAGCGCAGCCAGACGAGGCCGATCCAGAGGAAGAGGATGCCGAAGGCATTGATGCGCAGCGGCGCGTAGAACGCGCTCGAGACCGTCGCCGGCGAGGACTGCGCCTGGTGGAGCGAGTTCCACCACTTCACCGAGTAGTAGACGATGGGCACGTCGGCGAAGGCCACGATGCAGGCCACCGCCGACCAGACCGCGCGCCGGACCGGGTCCTCCACGAAGGCGCGCAAGGCGAGGATGGCGCCGAAGGCGAAGACCATCACCGCGGTGGTGGTCAGACGCGGATCCCAGTCCCACCAGACGCCCCAGGTCGGCTTGGCCCAGATGGCTCCCTGGGTGCAGAGGAGCATCGAGAGCACCACTCCCATCTCCATGGAAGCCTCGAGACGGTTGTCCCATTCCCAGGAGTTGGTGAAGAGGAACATGAGCGCACAGCCGAACGCGAAGACCAGCGTGAGCATCGCGTTCCAGGCGGTGGGCACGTGCACGTACATGATCCGCTGCACGTCGCCCATGTAGACTTCGGAAGGGGCCTTGGCGAGGCCCCAGAAGGAGCCCACGCACAGGAGCGCCACCCCGAACGCCACCAGGGCGAGCGGGGTCTTGCTCTGCTTCGCTTGCGTCGTCGACTTCATCATCAGTCCTCTACGACAAGGCCGAACAGCAGGCCGCCCAAAGACCAGTGTATTGCATCGAACAGGAAGAGCAGCGTCGCCCAGGGGCGCAGCTGCCCCATCGGATCACCCAGCACCAGGAGCGACGTGGCCTTCACCGCGGCCAGCAGCACCGGCACGACCAGGGGGAAGAGTAACAGCGGAAGCAGCGTCTGGCGGCTCCGCGTCTGCGCGGTCATGGCAGCATAGAGTGTCCCGGGCGCAGAAAGTCCCGCGCTCCCGAGCAGGATGATGCCGAGCAGGGAGAGCAGCCGCTCCGTGCCGGCGTCGTAGAGCACCAGCATGACCGGGACCAGCGCCACGCCCAGGAGCGCGAGCAGACCCCAGTTTGCCAGCGCCTTGGCGTAGTAGAGCGAACGCGCATCGGCGGGAAGCAGGAGCAGGCCTTCGAGCGCCTGCTCCTCCATCTCGCGCTCGAAGCTCTCCGCGAGCGAGAGCGTGGAAGCGAGGAGCAGACCCAGCCAGAGGAACCCGGCCGCGTGCTGGCGCAGGGCCAGCGAGTCCGGTCCGATGGCGAAGCTGAAGAGGAGCAGCGTGGCGGCGCCGAAGGCGAAGATGGCCACCGCCTGCGTCCTGCCCCGCCACTGGAGGAGGACGTCCTTGCGGATGGCGGCGAGGAGCCCGTTCATCCGCCCTCCGCGATGGCCAGGGCGCCCGACTGCGGCATCTGCCCCGAGGCGCCGGCGAAGAGCAGGCGACCTTCCTCGAGGACCAGGGCGTGGTCGCAGAGCGCGCGTCCCCGCTCGATCAGGTGGGTGGCCATCAGCACCGTCGCGCCGCGGCGGCGCAGAGATTCGAGCAGCCCGTCCACCAGCAGGAAGCCCTGCGGGTCGAGGTGGCCGTAGGGCTCGTCGAGCAGCACCACCGGGGCCTCCTGCAGCATGACGTTCGCGAGCGCCAGCCGCTGGCGCATCCCCGCGGAGAAGGTCTGGACCGCATCGTCCGCGCGCGCCGCCAGGCCCACCTCCTCGAGGCGCTCGAGGATGGCGGCGCGGCTCGCGCTGCGGCCGAGAAAGCGCGCGCAGACGGAGAGGTTCTCGGCCGCGGTGAGCGGTTCGTAGAGGTGGGTGCGGTGCCCGAGGAGCGCGATGGAGCGGCGGACCCCTTCCCGGTCGGTGCGCACGTCATGGCCCGCGACCCGCACCGTTCCCCGATCCGGCCGCAGCGCGGTGGCGAGGACGCGCAACAGGGTGGACTTGCCCGAGCCGTTGCGGCCGGTGACCATGGTGATGGCGCCCTGCATCAGCTCGAAGCCGACGTCCACCAGCGCCCAGCGGCGCCCGTACCGGCGGTAGACGCCGGATGCAGAGACTGCGATCACGCGCCGCATGCTAGCCGAAATGCCCCGCCGCGATGCGGATTTATCGGCCGCCGATGTGGGTGATCAGGCGACAGCCGCCGCGCGCGGAACGGCGGCGCCGAGCCTCGCCGCCTGTTCGTCCAGCGCTGCCCGCAACGACTCGAGGTTCTCTCCGGGAAAGCCCGGCCGCGCGCAGAGGGCGCGGTAGTGGGCCATGCTCTCGAGCAGCCGCTCCGCGAAGGCATCCGCCTTCTTGCCGGTGAGCCCCTGCCAGTGATCCACGTAGAGGGCAAGCTCCTTGGCGAACATGTGCGGCCGGTCCGCGGGCACCAGGCTCTCGCCCCTGCCGTAGATGTGATCGACCATCTCCTCGAGCGTGTAGGTCCGGTCGAACCAGGCGATGTTCGGGCCCGGGCAGACCGCCACGGGCAGGGCCCGCTTCTCGATGCCCAGCCCGAGCAGCGCCGGGTTGCCGAGGTGGTCGCAGATGCAGGCCTTCTCGTAGACGGCGGGCGCGCCTTCCCACTCCGGCGGCGCCTCGCCAAACCCCAGGGTGGCGAGCTTCTTCTCCTGGTACTCGCTCGACGCGGTGCAGATGGGCTTGCCGCCGAACTCGGTGTTCATGGCCAGCAGCCGATTCGGGCAGGGTGATCCCGGCGTCCCCTCCTCGACGCGCTTGCGATGCCACTGTTCCGACGACGAGCCGCGCAGGTTGTTGAACTGCACGCCCAGCGGCGACGCGTTGCTCACGTAGAGGTCGTCCTCGCCTGCAGCGGCGAGCTGGCCGCGGGTGGCCTCGTCCATCAGCGTCACCTCGGGGACGAGCAGGAACGGACTGGCCCAGCCCACCAGGTCGACGCCGTAGAATTCGCCGAGGCGGCGCATCTCGCCCTGGGTGCCCACCCCGCCCTGCGCCGTCACCAGGATGCGCCGGCCCAGGGCAGCCGGATGCAGCGGCCGCGAGCGCGCGGCATACCACGACGCGAGCAGCGGATCGAACTGCGCCGGGAACGAGGCGCGTTCCGCCTGGAAGGCGGCGAGGATGGGGCCCATCAGCTCGCCGTCGGTGGGAAAGACGTGGCCGCCGCAGTTGAGACCGGACTCGATGCGGAACTCCGCCACCTCCACGCCCTTCTTCGCCAGGAACTTCCCCTGGATGAGCGCGGAACGGAGGTCCGAGACCTTGAGGATGACGGGCTTCTTCAGATCCCCCTGCGCGTCGCGGTGGAACTCCTCGAACTGCTCGAGGTAGCCGAAGAGCGAGGGATTCACTCCCGCGGAGAGCACCACGCTTCCCCGCAGGGTGGAGCGGGCGAATCCGCGCAGCGCCGCCTTGGCCAGGCTGTACTCGGCCTCGCGGGGCTCGCCGTCCTTGCCGTAGGTGGCGCCGTCCACCTTGGTCATGATGTTCACGTCGATGGCGCCCCGGCGCAGGTCCGCGGTCGCGTCCTCGCCGCGCAGGAACCGCCGCTTCACCTCCGAATCGTCGGGGAGCATGGAGACGTAGCGCCACTTGTCCGTCCCCGGATGGTACGGCTGCGCGCGCAGCTCTTCCATCTGCCGCGCGGTCACCTGGTCGACGAGATCCAGCCAGGCCGTGATCCGCCTCGCGCGGGCGTCCGGGTCGTGGGCGCCGATGGCTTCGCAGGGCAGGCCGTAGACGCCGCAGTAGTGGCGGCGGACGCGCTCGATCAGCCGGTCGTCGGCGAGCGAGATGACGGTGCCGATGCCGAAGCGCGCGACCCGCAAGGCGGAGTCCACGGTGAACCCGATGCCCATCACCGGCACGTGAAAGCGGTGTGACATGAAGCCTCCTGCGGCCACGTTGCGTGCGCCGTGCCACGGCCATGTCACCCCTGGCAGAGGCAAACCGCCGCAGCTCGACGCGGTTTTTGCGCGGACGCCCCGTGGGGCCCCGCATCGCGCAGGATTTGCGTCACCCTGCTCCACCGACGCTGCGCGTGCTAGAAGTCCGCCGATGGCGCAAGCGCTCCACACCTGCATGCTCTGTGAGGCGGTGTGCGGCCTCGCGGTCGAGGTGGAAGCGGGCTCGATCCGAGGCGTGCGCGGCGACCCGGACGACCCCTTCAGCCGGGGACACGTCTGCCCGAAGGCGGCCGCCATCGCCGACGTGCAGGACGATCCCGATCGGATCCGCCAGCCGCAGCGGCGCGAGGGTGGAAGCTTCCGCGCCGTCCCGTGGAAGGCCGCCCTCGACGAGGCGGGCGAGCGCATCGCGCGGGTGCAGCGCGAGCACGGCCGCAGCGCGGTGGCGCTCTACGTCGGCAACCCCACCGTCCACTCCTACTCGGCCGTGCTCGGCATGCAGCTCTTCGCCCGCGCGCTGGGAACGCGCGCCCGCTTCTCCGCCACCTCGGTCGATCAGCTCCCCCACATGCTGGCCGCGCTGGAGATGTTCGGCCACCAGCTGATGATGCCGGTGCCCGACGTCGATCGGACCGGCTTCTTCCTCATGCTCGGCGCCAACCCGCTCGCCTCCAACGGCAGCCTGATGACCGCGGGTGGAATCGGGCGGCGGCTGCGGGACCTGCGCAAGCGCGGGGGCAGGCTGGTGGTGGTGGACCCGCGGCGGACGGAGACGGCGGCCGCCGCGGACCAATACCTACAGATCCGCCCGGGCACCGACGCCCTGCTCCTGCTCGCGCTCCTCCACGTCGTCTTCGCGGAGAAGCGCGATTGCCCCGTGCCCGGCGCCGACGGCCTGGAGGAGCTGCGCAAGGCGGCGGAGCGCTTCCCGCCCGAGCGGGTGGCGGAGCGCACCGGCATCGCGGCGCAGACGCTCCGGGATCTCGCCCGCGCCTTTTCTTCCGCTCCCGCGGCGGTGGCTTACGGCAGGGTGGGCGCCAGCACGCAGGAGTTCGGCGGCCTCTGCGCCTGGCTCTGCATCGCGCTCGACGCGGTCACCGGCAACCTCGATCGCGAGGGCGGGTTCATGTTCGCCACCCCCGCCGCCGACATGGTCGGCCTCACCGCGCGGATGGGCGACCGCGGCCACTTCGGCGTGTGGAAGAGCCGGGTGCGCGGGTTGCCGGAGTTCGGCGGCGAGCTGCCGGCGGCCACGCTGGCGGAAGAGATCGAGACCGAGGGCGAGGGTCGCATCCGCGCGCTGGTCACCTTCGCCGGCAACCCCGTGCTCTCCACGCCCAACGGCGCGCGGCTCGATCGCGCGCTCTCGCGGCTCGAGTTCATGGTCTCGGTCGATCTCTATCGCAACGAGACCACCCGGCACGCCGACCTCATCCTGCCCACCAGCTTCGGCTTCGAGCGCGACCACTACGACCTGCTCTTCTACCTGCTCTCGGTGCGCAACGCCGCGCGCTACGTGAAGGCGCTGGTGCCGCCTCCGCCCGGAGTGCGCGGCGACTTCGAGGTGCTGCTGGATCTCGCGCAGGCCGTCCGCCGGCACGGCGGGGGAAGGCGGGGGCGAGTCCAGGACCTGGCGCTGCGCGCGGCGCGGCTTCTCGGCGAGCGCAGGCTGCTCGACCTGATGCTCCGCTTCGGCCCGCACCGGCTCTCGCTGCGCAAGCTCGAGGAGAGACCGCACGGCGTCGATCTCGGGCCGCTGCGCCCGCAGCTCGCGGCGCGGCTCGCCGCCGGCCGCAGGCGGCTGCAGCTTGCGCCGGCCATCTTCCTGCGCGACCTCTCCCGGCTGGAAGAGAGCCTGGGCCGCGGCTCCCCCGGCCTGGTGCTGATCGGACGGCGCGCGCTGCGCAGCAACAACTCCTGGATGCACAACAGCCTGCGGCTGGTGAAGGGCCCGCCGGGCTGCGTGCTGCTCATCCATCCCCAAGACGCCGCCGAGCGGGGCCTCGAGGCGGGCGGGCGCGCCAGGGTCGCGTCGCGGGTGGGCAGCGTCGAGGTCCCGGTGGGCCTCAGCGACGAGTTGGCGCGCGGCGTGGTGAGCCTCCCCCATGGCTGGGGACACGGCCGCGAGGGCGCCGCGCTCTCGGTCGCGGCGCAACACGCCGGGGCCAGCCTCAACGATCTCACCGACGAGGCGTCGGTGGACGCGCTTTGCGGCAACGCCGCATTCAGCGGCACGCCGGTCACCGTCACGAGGGCATAGGCGATGAAGAACAGGCAATGGCTCCTCGCGCGGCGGCCCGAAGGGCTGCCGGGTCCGCAGGACTTCCAGTGGGTGGAGGCCGAGGCGCCCGCGCCGCAGGACGGCGAGGTGCTGGTGCGCAACCAGTGGCTTTCCTGCGATCCGACCCAGCGCGGCTGGATGGCCGGCGACACCTACCTGCCGGCGGTGAAGATCGGCGAGGTGGTGCGGTCGTTCGCGGTGGGCGAGGTGGTGGAGTCCAGGCACCCGAAGTTCAAGCCCGGCCAGCTGGTGCAGGGCCTCTTCGGCTGGCAGGACTACGCCTGCGCGAGGCCGGGCACGGCGTCGGCGCCCTCTCCGGTGGTCCCGGGAGTGCCGGTGGAGACCGCCATGAGCGTGCTCGGCATGACCGGCATCACCGCCTATTTCGGTCTGCTGGAAGTCGGCAAGCCCAGGGCGGGAGAGACGGTGCTGGTCTCCGGCGCCGCCGGCGCGACCGGCTCGGTGGTGGGCCAGCTCGCGAAGATCCACGGCTGCCGCGCCATCGGCGTCGCCGGCGGGGCGGAGAAGTGCGGCTGGCTGCTGAAGGACTACGGATTCGACGCGGCCATCGACTACAAGAGCGAGGACGTGGGCAAGCGGCTGCGCGAGTTGTGCCCCCGCGGCGTGGACGTCTTCTTCGACAACGTGGGTGGCGAGGTGCTCGACGCGGCGCTGGCCCGGCTGGCGCTGCGCGGGCGGGTGGTCCTCTGCGGGGCCATCTCCCGCTACAACGACGGCGCGCTCGCTCCCGGCCCCAAGAACTACCTCAACCTGCTCGTCCAGCGCGGGCGCATGGAAGGGTTCATCGTGCTCGACTTCATGCCGCGCGCGGGCGAGGCGGTGGCCGCGCTCTCGGGCTGGCTCAGGGAGGGGCGGCTCAAGGATCGCGTCGACGTGCAGCAGGGGCTGGAGAACGCGCCCGCGGCCCTGCTGAGGCTGTTCAAGGGCGAGAACCGGGGCAAGCAACTGGTGCGCATCGCCGCAGCTCGCTGAGGCCCGCCGGTGCGATTCGACGCGGGCAGTCTTGAACCGCGGCCTGGAGCGGAAGAAGATGGATTCTCCGCCGTTCAAGAGGGGGCGTATTCAATGATTCCCAAGGCAGCGCCCTGCGCCGCGATGGCGCTCCTGGCCGCGACCGCCGCATCCGCAGAGACGCTCTCCGGCCGTGTCCTGGTGAGCAATCCCGCGCCGCCGCGGATCGTGCGCGTCAACGTCGACCGGAAGTTCTGCGGCATCGAGCGCGCGGCCGCGGAGCTGGAGGTCTCGTCCTCGGGCGGCCTCGCCAACGCGGTCGTCTCCCTGGAGAACCCGCCCGCGGGAGCGCTGCCGGCGGCGGCGGAGATGGAGATCACCCAGTCCGGCTGCACCTACAAGCCGCACGTCGTCCTGCTCGCGCCGGGCTCCGCGATCCGTTTCACCAATGCCGACCCGGTGGCGCACCAGGTCCGCCTCGCCGGCGCGGACATGGCCCAGAACGCCATCCAGACGCGCAACACCCTGACCACCCGGCGCTTCACCATCGCGGGCGAGTACCCCGTTCGCTGCGACCTGCACCCCTGGATGTCCGCGTGGGCGGTGGTGATGAAGCACCCCTACTACGCGGTGACCGACGCCGACGGCCACTTCTCGCTCGACGTGCCGCCCGGCCGGTACCAGCTGCGCATCTGGCACGAGGTGCTCGGGGCGATGGAAGGATCGGCCGCCACCGGCACCCCGGCGAAGTTCACCTTCACCGCGACGGCCCCCCAGGAGCCCGGGACGAAGCCCGCGCGCGAGACGGCGGCTCCGGCGGTGGCGCCCATCACCGACCGCCCCGCCAACACGCTCACCCGCAAGCTGCAGAGCATGCAGCAGCTTCGCGACCAGGGCGTGCTCTCGCCCGAGGAGTACCGGCGCATCGTCGATCTGCTCATCGCCAACGCGCAATGATCGCGGGTCGCCCGGCCCCGCTCAGAGCGCGGGCTGGCGCGTCTTCCGCGAGGTGGCGGAGAGCGGCGCGAGGCGCGAGCGTCCCCAGGCGACGAAGGCCAGCAGCACCCCCACCAGGAAGGGGAAGAGCGCCGCCGTGGCCGGACCCGACTGCAGCGTCAGCACGACCGCTCCGGCCATGACGATGAGGAGCCCCGCCGCGGCCGCCACCGTGAGGGCCGGACGGATGCGGGTGAGCCCGGGCACGACCAGCCCGATGGCGCCGAGCACCTCGACGACGCCGATGAAGCGGAGCAGCGAGCCGGGCAGCGTCGACTGCTTCGTCAGCTCCTCGACCGGCAGGATCAGCTTCATCCCGCCGGCGAAGAGGAACAGCGCCGCGAGCAGGAACTGCAGGGTCCAGAGCAGCTTGTGGGTCCGGGTCATCGTCGTGAGTCCTTTCCTTGCCGGGTTCACGTGAACGACGAACGAAGCCCCGCCGGATCGACAGGGAGCTCCTCCCCGCGGCGGACGCTCCGGACCTTAGCGCGAAAGCGCCGGGAACGTCTCGGGGAGCGGTCCCTGCCGGAGGTCAGCCTTCCTTCCGCTCGCAGGGAATCAGCAGGCGGAACCGCGTGCCATGGCCGGGCCGCGAGTCGACCGTCAGCTCACCGCCGTGGGCGGCGGCGATCTGCCTGGCGAGGAAGAGCCCCAGCCCCAGCCCCGCCGACGACTTGCCCTTGGTGAAGCGCTCGAAGATGCCCGGCAGCACCTCGGGAGGAATCCCCGGCCCCTGGTCGATGACCTGCACCTGCGCCAGCGCGCCGCGCTCGACCTTCTTCTGCTCGATCAGGACCTCCACCGGCGACTGATCGGGAGAGTGGGTCACGGCGTTGGAGAGGAGGTTCTGCAGGCACTGGCGGATGCGCTCCGGGTCGGCGGCGACGACGATCTCCTCGGGCGCCTGCACGTGGATGGGATGGTCGGGCGTGGAGAGGGTCCTCGCCTCCTCCCGGACCAGCGCCACCAGATCGAGGGGCTGCAGGCTGATGGCGAAGAGGCCCTGGTCGATGCGGGCCACGTCGAGCATGTCGGAGATGACGCGCCCGAGGCGGGCCAGGCCCTTGAGCGCCGCATCGACGTCGCGGGCGTCCTCGTCGCTGCGGCGCGCGCAGCGCCTGCGCAGGATCTCCACCCGGGCGACGATGGGCGCGAGCATGTTGCGCAGGTCATGGGCGAGCACCGTCACCAGCTCCTCTGCGGCCGCCCGCCTTCCCTGCTCGGCGGCGTTGCGCGCGATCTGCTCCACCAGCTCGGCGCGGTGCGCGACGATGCCGATCCAGCGCGCGATCGACTCCACCCAGCGCACGTGCTCGGGCGTGAAGTAGTCCGGCTTCTGGGAGGCGACCATGAGCACGCCGCGCTTGTGGCCGGCGATCACGATGGGCACGCCGAGCTTGGACTTGATCTTCAGCGTCTCCGTGATGCCGCGCAGCTCCTCGGAGTCGGCGTCGAGCCGGCCGGTGACGAAGGTCTTGCCGGTGAGGAACACGTGCGCCACCCGGCCGCCGTTGGCGATGGCCAGCGTGTCGAGGCCCACCTTCCGCTGCAGGGCGGAGAGCGGCTGGTTGCTCGTCCCCAGCGCGAAGAGCGTCTCGCGGGCGGGCTCGTAGAGGAAGGCGTCCACCTTGTCGGCGCCCAGCTCGGACGCCACCACGTCGCAGGTGTGCTGGAGCGCCGTCTGCAGCTCGCCCGAGGGCATCTCCAGGAAGCGCTGCAGGGTCTCGAGCAGCCGGGCGGGGGACGTGGCGGATTCCATCGCCCAAGCTAGCGCCGCGGCGCGCCGTTTTCAGAGCGGGCGACTCAGCGGGCGCCGGGCAGCATCCCGGCGGCGGGTGTCTCGCCGCGGACGACGGCCACGGCGTGCTCGGCGAGCTCGCTCAGGCGCAGCGTCTTGGGCAGGTACGCGGTGGCGCCCGCCATCTTGGCGAGGGCGACGTCCTGGGGATGCGCGCGCGCGCTGATCACCAGGATGGGAACGTCGCGCAGGCGCTCGTCGCGCCGGATGATCTCGCAGATCTCGAACCCGGAGATCCCCGGCAGCATGAGATCGACGCAGATCAGGTCGGGCGCGGGATCGCTGCGCAAGGCGTGCATCGCCTTCCAGCCGTCGCCCGCCTGGCGGACCGAGAGCTTGTGGTGCGAGAGCATCGCGCAGAGCGCGAACCGGTACTCGGGATCGTCGTCGATGACGAGGACGTTTGCAGGCTCGGCCATCAGCTCGCTCCGCGTCCGTTGACCACCGCGGGCACCGTCTGGAGGATCAGGCGCAGGTCCTGGCGAAGGGACCAGGTGTCGATGTAGCGGAGGTCGAGCAGCATCCAGTCTGCGAATTCGATCTGGTTGCGGCCCGCCACCTGCCAGATGCAGGTGAGCCCCGGCCGCACCGAGAGCCGCCGCAGTTGCCAGGGCTCGTACTTCGCCACCTCGGAGGGAAGGGGAGGCCGCGGACCGACCAGGCTCATCTCGCCGCGCAGCACGTTGAGGAGCTGGGGCAGCTCGTCCACCGAGTACTTGCGCAGCACGCGGCCGATGCGGGTGATGCGCGGGTCGCGCCGCATCTTGAACACCGGCCCGCTCTGCTCGTTCTGCGCCTCGATGGCGGCGCGCAGGCTCTCCGCCCCCGCGACCATGGAGCGGAACTTGAGCATCTTGAAGGTGCGCCCGCGCGCGCCCACCCGCTCCTGCCTGAAGAAGACGGGGCCGCGCGAATCGAGCTTGATCAGCGCCGCCACCGCGAGCAGCGGCAGCGAAAGGAAGCCGAGCGCAAGGGCCGCCAGCGCGCGATCGGCGATGTGCTTGAGGTCGAACTGCAGCGAGGGCTCGACCTGGAGGAAATGCAGGTAGCCGTCTCCGACCCCGTGGCGCCGGGCCGGCCGCGCATGCTCGATGCGCAAGAGCCACGCCGGCAGCGCGAAGGCGACGCCGAGCTGCTCGCAGACGCGCACCGCCGCCTGCATCTCGTCGCCGACCACGAAGACCTCGTCCACCGGCGTGGTCCGCAGGCATTGCTCCAGGCCGGCGGAATCGACGTGGGCGCGGACGGCATGGTGGGGGCTCGCCTCCAGCATACGCGCGGTCGCGGACGCAAGCGGTCCGTTGCCGGCGATGACCACGTCCTCGCGCCGCGGCTCGCGCGCCCGCATTCCCAGGCGCGCGCCGATCAGCGCAGGCAAGAGGATGGCACCCTGAACCGCCGCCGCCGCGAATCCTCCCATGCGGGGGACCACCAGCCAGGCAAGCGCGATCACCGGAAGCGTCATCAGCGCCGCGACCGCGCTCTCTTCCAGCAGGCTTCGCTGCGGCTCGCGGTCGTAGGGGCGGAGCAGCCCCGCGCCCGCGATCCAGACCACGACCGCCGCGGCCACGAACCACGCCACGTCGTGCAGGTGCGGCTGCGCAGCCGGGGCGGAAGCCAGCACGAGGACTGAACCAATGACGAGGACCAGATCCAGTCCCAACTCGTACCCGCTGCTGCCCTTCATGCGAACCCCTCGGCCTTGACGGAGGGATGACGCTTGCAGCCGACATGCCCGAGCCCTCCCGGGATGGCCCCCGCGAAATCTGCGGTTGCGTGTGGATACGGACCGCTTTTTTCGCGTCCTGCCGGCGGATGAGAGCGAGGTGCAACATGCCGGGGATGAATGCCGAATCCGCCTGCCGGCGGGTTTCGACGCCGGAATCGCACGCGCTAGGCCTGCGCCGCGCGGCGGAACGGGCGATCAATTCATCAGCGAAAGAGTTGCGACAGGCGCCGGGCAATGCGAAGCGATCCCTGCGGGAAATTCGTGTCGACACTGTAGGGCCGGGGGCGGTTCCGGGGGAGGCGGCGCTGCGTCATCCCCGAATCCCCGCAATCATTCATGCTCGTTGGCGGCGAATGATCAATGAAATGCGAAGGAAAGGAGCGTCGGCCCCTGGCGGCTCCCGGCGCGGAGCCGCGATCTCCCGCAAATCCTGCAGCAGCGGCCCCTGCGTCTCCGCGGCCGGAGGGGAGCGGCCCGGCGCGCTCCTGCCGCGCGGCCGGGCAGCGGTTCAGGGTTGCGGCGACGTCCCCTGCGCCCGAGTTCCGCTGCGCTCAGGAGATGCGCGAACGCGACGGGCCGGGTGCTCCGGCCGCCGCGGCAGGCGCCTCCAGCAGGCCGAGCTTCGCGGCGAGACGGACGAGGTCGAGCGTGGTGCGGGCGTGCAGCTTGTGCAGGATGCGCCCGCGGTGGGTCTCCACGGTCCGCGCGCTGATGGAGAGCTTCCTGCCGATCTCCCCGGAGGTCGCGCCGGTCAAGGTGAGGTCGAACACCTCGCGCTCGCGGCGGGTCAACGCGGCGAGCGGATCGGCGCCCGCCTGCCCGGGGATCTCGCGCTCGCTCTCCACCGCCGCGGGCGAAAGCACGCGCGACAGGTAGCGCCGGCGTTCCGCCACGCAGCGGACGGCATGGGCCACCTCCTCGCTCGAGTCGCTCTTGGTGGCATATCCGAGCGCGCCTGCGGCGAACGCGCCGGCGGCGAATGCGGGCTCGTCCACCATGGTGAGCATGAGGATGCGCGCCTGCGGATCGCGGCGCAGGAACTCGCGAACGACCGCGATGCCGTCCAGGTGTCCCAGCTTGATGTCGACGATGATCACGTCCGGCGCCGTGCGCGCCACCACCTCGAGCGCCTCGTCGAGGTGCGAGGCTTCCCCCACCACCTCGATGTCGGGCTGCGGTTTCAGCAGCACCGCCAGACACTCGCGGAAGACCGCGTGGTCATCGACCACCACCACCCTGTATCCCATGCGGCTCCTTGCCCGGTGATTGATTGTGTGACCGGACGCACCTCTCCTCGATACCCCGTCGTACTGAATCATACCGTCCGCCGTCAACGAAGCGAGGCGAAGCGCGGCGCGATCGTCCTGTTCATGGCGGAAGAGGGAGCGCTCCCTTTCGCCCGGCCCGCGCTGGGGCGCGCGACTTGGCGGCGATGGGGGGCTATCCTCGCGGCCATGGAACCCAATCCTCCCTGCGGCGGACTGCGGCGGGTAGCGACCCTGGACGACCTGGTGGAGCGCGACAAGGCGCACGACTGCGGCGGATTCGGCGCCGCGCGCATCTGCGTCCGGGTGGCGGGGGTGGCCGACCTGCCCAGCCGGTTCGGCCGCTTCCGGATCGTGGCGTTCTGGAACAACCGCGACGGCAAGGAGCACGTGGCGATGGTGCACGGCGACGTGATGGGCGAAAGCGACGTCCCCACCCGCCTGCACTCGGAGTGCCTGACCGGCGACGTGATGGGCTCGTTGCGCTGCGACTGCCGAGACCAGCTGGAGACGGCGTTGCGCCACATCGCCACGCTGCCGCGCGGGCT
>DASSQZ010000143.1:0-3031 GCA_035702105.1 Myxococcales bacterium
CACGCTTCTGCTGCTCTCGCGCAAGGTGCTCTGACGTAGACTGGGGAGATGATCCTCGCCCTCGCGCTGTTGACCGCCGTGCCCGTGCCTGCCGCCGACGTGCTCCGCTCGCTCCAGTCCGCCGTCTCCTTCCGGGCGGTCACCCTCTCCCGCGACGGCAGGCGGGTGGCGTGGATGGAGAAGGTGAAGACGCCCGACGGGCCCGCGGCCGACGAATCGCTGCTCTACGTGCAGGACCTCGGCGCAGCGCAGCCGAGGAGGATCACCGCCTCGCGCGACGGCAAGGCGCACGACGAGGACGAGCCCGCCTTCAGCCCGGACGGCCAGTCGCTGGCCTTCCTCTCCGACGCAGCCCGTCCCCACCAGCCGCAGCTCTACGTGGCGGACCTGCGCACGGGGAAGGTGCGCCAGCTCACCCGCGTGACCGGCCACCTGGAGCAGCCGCGCTTCAGCCCGGACGGCAGGACCATCTCGGTGCTCTACATCGAAGGGGGCGCCGACGAGCGCGGGCCGCTGATGCCCGCCTCGCGCCAGACCGGCGTGGTGCAGGAGCAGATCAAGGAGCAGCGCCTGTCGCTCCTGCCCGCCGACGGCAGCGCGCCGCTCCGGCCGCTTTCGCCTTCGGACCTCTTCGTCTACGAGTACGACTGGCGCCCGGACGGCGGCGGCTTCGCGCTGACGGCGGCGCACGGCTCGGGCGAGGACAACTGGTGGTTCGCCCAGCTCTACACGCTGGACGCGAAGAGCGGCGCCCTGCGCCTTCTGCACAAGCCCGCCTTCCAGATCTGCGAGCCCACTTTCAGCCCCGACGGCAAGCGCATCGCCTTCATCGAAGGGCTGATGAGCGACGCGGGCGCGAACGGCGGCGACATCTTCGTGGTCCCGGCGGAGGGCGGGGAGCCGCGGGACCTCACCATCGCCTTCCACGGCACGCCCGCGACGCTGCACTGGATCAAGCCGTCCGAGATCCTCTTCGGCCTGCAGATCGAGGGCGACAGCGCCTTCGCCACCGTTCCCGTGGACTCCGCCGCCGCCCCGCGCATCCTCTGGCGGGGCAGCGAATCCATCCACGCGCACTGGGCGGTCGGCGCGTCGTTCTCGGCGGACGGCGCGACCTTCGCGGCCATCCACGAGTCGTTCTCGGAGCCGCAGGAGATCGTCGCGGGCGCGCTGGGGAGCTTTCGCAAGGTCACGCAGCGCAATTCCAGGGTGCGGGTCAGCGCCGGCGAGGCCCGCAGCATCCGCTGGAAGAGCGACGACTTCGACGTGCAGGGGTGGCTCCTCGCTCCGTCGGCTCCGGCGGGCGCGAAGGCGCCGATGGTGGTGATCGTCCACGGCGGCCCGGCCAGCGCGGTGCGGCCTTCCTGGAACGACCAGGCGCTCCTCCTCGCCAGCCAGGGATATTTCGTCTTCCTGCCCAACCCGCGCGGCTCCTTCGGCCAGGGCGAGGCCTTCACCCGCGCCAACGTGAAGGACTTCGGCTACGGCGACCTGCGCGACGTCCTGCGCGGCGTCGACGCCGTTCTCGCCAGCGCGCCGGTGGACCCCGCCCGCATCGGCATCTACGGCCACAGCTACGGCGGCTACATGACCATGTGGGCGGTGACCCAGACCGACCGCTTCCGCGCCGCGGTGGCCAGCGCAGGCATCGCCAGCTGGCAGAGCTACTACGGGCAGAACCGCATCGACCAGTGGATGCTCCCCTACTTCGGCAAGACCGTCTACGACGACCCCGAGGTGTACGCCCGCTCCAGCCCCATCACCTTCATCAAGAAGGTGAAGACGCCCACGCTGGTGCTGCAGGGGGAGCGCGACGCGGAGGTGCCGGCGCCGCAGGCGTTCGAGTTCTGGCATGCGCTCAAGAGCCTGGGCGTGGAGACCCAGCTCGTGGTCTACGCCGACGAGGGGCACCACATCCGCAACCCCGCGCACGTGCGCGACCGGACGCAGCGCATCGTCGGGTGGTTCGACGCGCACCTCAAGGCGCAGGGGGCGAACTGAGCCATGCCGCGAACCGTCCGCAACATCCATCGCGCGGAGCGAGACGACATCGGAGACCTCACCACGCGCAGGCCGCTGCCCAGCCGCTCCATCGGCGACCTGGACCCCTTCCTCTTCCTCAACCACCACGGCCCGCAGACCTACCCGCCCCGGAACCACGGGCTGCCCTTCGGGCCGCATCCGCACCGCGGCTTCGAGACGGTCACCTTCATCCTCGAAGGGGATGTGCTGCACCGCGACTCGGGCGGGCACGAGAGCGTGATCTCCGCGGGAGGGGCGCAGTGGATGACCGCCGGGCGCGGGCTCGTCCACGCGGAGCTCTCCTCGCCGGAGTTCATGGAGCGCGGCGGGCCGCTGGAGATCCTGCAGCTCTGGGTCAACCTGCCGGCGCGGCTCAAGATGACCGCGCCGCGGTACGTGGGGGTGCAGAGGGACGAGGTGCCGCGCCTCTCGCTGGACCGCGCGGGCGTGAACCTGATCTCCGGCGAGCTCGCGGGACGCAAGGGGCCGGTGGAGTCGCTCACCGGCGTCTGGATGAGCACGGTCGCCATCGAGCCGGGCGGTTCGGTGCGGCTGCCCGCGCCGCGCGGCCGCACCGTGTTCCTCTACGTGGCTCGCGGAGCGCTCGCGGGCATTCCCGCCTTCCACCTGGTGGAGCTGAACGACGACGCGGACGACCTGGAGCTGCGCACGAACGAGGGAGCCACGGTGCTCTTCGGGCACGCCGCGCCGCTCGGGGAGCCGGTGGTGGCGCAGGGCCCGTTCGTGATGAACACGCGGGAGGAGATCGCCCAGGCCATCCGCGACTACCACGCGGGCCTGTTCGGGCCGCCGATGGACTGAAGCTTCGCGGCGATCAGCCGATCCGCAGCTCGGCGAACACGCCGGCATGGTCGCTCGGCCAGAGCCCGCCGCGGCGCGCCGAGGGATCCTGCCCGGTGACGAGAACCCTCCGCACCTCCAGCGGACCGCGCGTGAGCACGTAATCGATGCGCTCGGAGAAGGACCCCGCGGCGACGCCCAGGTCCTC
>DASSQZ010000144.1:0-8346 GCA_035702105.1 Myxococcales bacterium
GACCGCCCGAGATCGGACCGCTGCTCAAGTACCGCGGGCTGGCCGACACGAAGGTGAGCGCGAAGAGGTGAGTCGCAAGGCGCGTGGCGGCCAGTCCGGCGACGGCGTCGTCCCGCTCGCGGCGGTGGCGGGCTGTGCCTAATGTCTCGCGGCCTGCTGGCCTGCGAGCAGCTCCTGGCGGGCTCCCACCGTGGACATCAACTGCGCCGACGGCATGGAGGGCGCTTCCTGCTCGCCCACCGGCTCCTGGCCGGTGCCGATGGAGCCCCACTTCAGATCGGTGTTGAACTGGACGGTGATGGGCCTCTCGTTGCGCAGGGTGTCGAGCAGCGCCACCAGCTCCGCTTCGTGGAAGTAGATGTTGAGGATTCCGTTGGGCCACTGCACGTTCGCGGGCAAGGCAGCGCTTTCGCGAATGATTCCGACATACCCGATGTAAGCGCCCGCCGGGTCATAGAGGTAAACGAACCCGATCTGGTTTCCGCCCGAATACCCCGTCAACATGAGCACGCTGTACTTTGCCACTTCACGTGAGACGATCATGATTTCCTCCGTGATGCGCGGCAGGGTGCCTCCGCGCACCGGCACCCACTGGACCGGATGAAGGAAAATGCAATCAGGCAAATCGCCGCAGCGAGCAATCCCGTTCACTGCGGCGCAGCGGGCTGGACCGGGGCGTGGTGCTCCGCCGCGCTCATCGCCAGGTCCGGCGCCGCGGCGCGGGCAGCGCGGTCCCTGCCTCGCGCGATTCCCGCGTACACCGCGTCGCGCAGCGCCTTCTCGCGCGGGTCGTCGGAAAGATAGAAGTCCAGCTTGTTCATCACGTAGGCATAGCCCAGCCGTGCGTCGGGATCGGCGAAAGCGAACGAGCCGCCCGCGCCGGGCGAGCCGAGCGCGCGCGGGCTCGAGGCGAAGGAAACCTGCGGGCCGGGGCGCAGGAAGCCCAGCGAGAAGAAGCTGGGGATGCCCAGCACCTCGTCGATGGGCCGCGACACCACGGGAGGGGCGGTGACGCGGGCGAACGTCTCCGGCGTGAGCCCGATCTCCGCGCCACCCTCGGCGAGAGCGGAATAGGCCCGCGCGATGGCGCGCGCCGTGCCCACGCCGTTGCCGGCGGGCACCTCCACCTCGAGCGTGGTTCGATCGCCCCAGCGGGCTTCCGCCAATCCCGCAAACGACCTGCGCAGGAGCGAGCCCGGCAGCAGGATCTTCTTGATCATCGCCGGCGGCGTGGTGCGCAGGGCCAGGAGCGCGCGCCACCTCGACATCGGCTTGACCCTGGCGAGGCGCTCCTCGGGGATCTCCCTGGGCAAGCCGATGTAGAAGTCGAGGTGCAGCGGCGTTGCGATCTCGTCGTGGAAGACGAGGCCCAGCGTGCGGTGCGAAGGGTCGGTGCGGCGGATGAGCTCCTGCATGTAGAGGCCGATCGTCATGGTGTGGTAGCCGTGGCGCGTCCCCGGCGGCCAGGCCGGCTTCTGCCGCGCCAGCACGCGCGCCACCGAGTCGAGATCGCGCAGCCTGGCGAAGGTCAGCTCCTCGTCGAGAAGGACCAGGCCCGCCTCGTGGCCGAGGAGCTGGCGCACGGTGACGGCTTCCTTGCCGTTCTGCGCAAACTCGGGCCAATAGCGCGCAACCGTGGCGTCGTAGTCCAGCCAGCCGCGCGCATTGGCCACCGCCAGCGTCAGGGCGGAGAGGCCCTTGGTGGTGGACATCACCACCACCATGGTGTCCTCGTTCCAGGGCGCGTCGCCTTCGGGGTTGCGGCGGCCGCCCCACAGGTCCACCACCTTCTCGCCGCGCCAGTATGCAGCCACCGCGGCGCCGATCTCGCCCCGCTCGGCGAAGTTGCGCTCGAACTCCGCACGGACCGCTTCGAACCCCGGGGCGACCCTCCCGCCGATTGCAGCTCTGCCCATGACAGCCTCCTCCAGGCCCTCGGCGCTGCAAGAGGGGCACCCGGGCGGCCCACGAGGAGAGGCGGCGCGATCGTTCAGAAATTCCGCGCAGGGCGTGCGCGCGCGGGCACGGCCGCCGCCGCGATTGCGGCTCGCCCTGGGCATGCCCGATGCAATCCTCTGCAGGCGAGGAGGACTCGACAATGCCACGAAAACTCCTGCTCGCCTGCGGCGTCCTGGCGTCCTTGCTCTACGTCGGAATCGACGTTCTCGCGGCGATTCGATATCCCGGCTACCACAGCTTCACTTCGCGCGTGGTCAGTGAGCTGATGGCTCGCGGCGCTCCGACGGAGCGGCTGGTCGATCCGCTCTTCCTGCTCTACGGCGCGCTGATGATGGCGTTCGCGGCGGGCATCTGGAGCTCGAGCGATCGCCTTCGCGTGCACGTCACCGGAGGCCTGCTCTTCGCCTATGCCGCCGTCGGTCTTTTCGGGCCCACGCTGTTCGAGATGAACGTGCGCGGCGCCGCGGGGCCGAAGTCGGACGTCCTGCACATTGCCTTGACCGGAGCGTTGACGCTCCTGATCGTGGCGGCGGTGATGGCCGGCGCCGCGACCTGGGGGCGGCGCTTCCGCCTCTATTCGCTGGCCACGCTGCTGATCTTCGTCGTCTTCGGCGCCCTGATCTCGTTCGCGAGCCGCGGCCTCGCCGCCGGAGAGCCGACCCCGTGGCTGGGCCTGCTGGAGCGGGTCGACATCGGAGCCTTCCTGCTCTGGGTGGCGGTGCTCTCCGCCTCGCTCCTCGGCGCGCCGCAGCGGCCCTCGCAGCGCAGGGGCACGCCGCGACGGATCACGGCGCTGCGTGGTGCGCCAGCGCGATGACGAAAGGAAGGATCAGCTCGGGAACCAGATACCCGAGCCAGACGGCGCCCGGCCGGGGCAGCCCGACCTTCCGGATGGAGACGAGCCTCCCCACGCCGGCGAGGAGCACGCCGAGGGCGAGCAGATAGACGAGCGCTCCCTGCCGGCGGATGGTGATCGCCGCCCAGAGGTTGATCGCGCCGGTGGACAGGTACACGCCCGCCATGAAGCGATGGACGTTGTCGAGGCGAGGATCGCTCTCGGGCTGGCCGCGGTACATCTGCAGGGCGCCGCCAGAGATGGCGATGGCAGCGACGAGGAGCAGGCAGATTCGAACGACCACCTGGCTCGCAAGGAGCGGCGCTTCTGGCGTCATCGTGGGTTCTCCCTGGGCAAGGGTCTACCCGATCCGGCCCGCGAATGGTGGCGGGCGCGGCGAGGAATGGCAGAATCGGCCGCGGGACGGAGACGATGGTGTCCGAAGATCGTTCGATTCTTGCGCGCGGCGCGACACCTCCGGACGAGGTCGTGGCCTACGGAGGCCAGGCAGAGCAGGTCGCCGACGTGCGCCACGGCGGCGAGCGCGCCTCCCGCCGCCCGCTGGTGGTGCTGATCCACGGCGGGTTCTGGAGGCCGAGCTACGATCGCGCGCACACCGGGCCCATGGCGGAGGCGCTGGCGCGAGCCGGCTGGACGGTCGCGGCGATCGAGTATCGGCGGATTCCGCAGCGCCCGGACCCCACCACCAACGACGTCGCGCTCGCGCTCGAGGCATTGCCCGCGAAGATCGCGCAGCACGACGGGCGCGTGCTGGTGATGGGGCATTCGGCGGGCGGTCATCTCGCGTTGTGGGCCGCATCGGTGCGGCCGATCCCCCAGCTCAACGCGGCGCTGGCGCTGGCGCCGGTGGCCGACCTGGAGCTCGCGCACGCCTTGAATCTCGGCGACGGCGCGGTGCTGTCGTTCCTCGGCGAGGATCCGGAGCAGCGAGCCGATCTCGACCCCCGGCGGATGCCGCCGCCCGCGCTGGCCACGACCATCGTTCACGGCGAGGACGACGAAGTGGTACCCGTCGCCGTGTCGGAATCCCATGTCGCTGCGCATCTGGAGGTGCGGCTGGTGAAGCTGCGCGCCGCCGGACACTTCGCTTTGATCGATCCGCTCAGCGATGCGTGGCCGGTTGTCATCAGTGAACTGGAGCAGCTGGTGCGCTGAGGGCCTGCTCCTTCTCGTGAATCGCAGAAGACAACTTTTAGAGTATAAAGGGGCGGTGAATGAACGCTCGCTTCGGATGGGCTCGGATCACGTCTGGCTGCTTGCCTGTCTGGCCCTCGCAACCACCGCGGCCTGCACCCACCGCGAGGCGCCGACGCAGATCTGGCACTCGCCCTCGGGGAAGTCCTACCACGTGCTCGCGAGCGGTCCGGTGCAAGGAAAGGGCTGGACAGGCGTGTTCGTGAAGTACGACGCGCCGTCGGAAGACCCGCAGGCGTTACGTGAAGCCGCAGACGATTTGATGAACGCCCTGATCAAGGCGGCGAACGATCGCCACGCCGACCAGATCATCGTGACCGCAGACTATGCTCCCAAAGGACGCAAAGGCCTGATCAATACCTCTCATGGATACAATGACGTGTATGAGCGCGGGCACGACGGCGCGTGGAACCACGTCTATCCAAAGTAGCATCGCGTCGCGTCGGCTGAAGCCAACGCGCCACACCCGGCCAGGCCCTTTCAGAGCTCGTACAGCGAGGGCCCGGCCCGCCTCAGCCCGCGCTCCCTGCAGGCGGCGTCGAGGTGCAGCGTGGTCCAGTCCGCGAGCGCCAGCGCTTCTCCGCCCTCGCCGACGTAGGTCTTGAGATAGGAGCCGCACTGCTTGCACACGTCGATGCGGAAGCCCTCGTCGTCCTCGGGCTCGAGGACGCCCAGGTGCTGCAGCTCGTCGCTCTTGCAGTACGGACAGCCGATGCGGGCGTACGTCCAGCGGGTGCCGCAGAGACCGCAGGCGAGGGCGCGCTCGCGCCCGCGGTCCGACGCCCGCAGATGCGCCATGGCGGGAAGGGCGCCGCAGGTGGGGCAACAATTCAGCGTCCATCCCTCGGTCCTCTCGCTCGGACCCAGCGCGCGCCCGAGCGATTTCCAGGCGAGGAACGTCTCCAGCGACGAGGGCACGACCTGCATCTCCGCGGCCGTCCGGACCAGGCGCACGGCGAAGGCGGGGTCGTCCTCCAGTTGCGCGCAGAGCGCCCCGCACTGCTCCAGGAGCCTGGCCGGCAACTCCGCGCCCAAAAGCGCCTGCGCGGTGGCGGCGAGGATGGCGCCCGCCTCGACGAACACGCCCGGATCGAGCGATGGCGATCTCAGCAGCGGGACGCCGCGGCCGATCTCTTCCGCCGGGCGGGGGTCGTGCCGCGGCCGCGCGGCGCCCTGCCCTTCGACCGCTCCGTGCAACGCGGCCAGGCCCTCGAGATAGGGGTGGCGCTCGATCCAGGCGTTCACGCCACGCCCTTCGCGACCTTCTCCACGTTGCAGAGGCAGGCCTTGGTCTCCTGGATCCAGGTGTTGGGATCGCCCGCGTCGATGGTGATGACGTTGGTGCTCGGTCCGCGGCTGAGGCCCTTGAAGCCCCAGTTGTACGGCATCCACACCATCGGCACGTCCCTGCCGTTGACCCGCAGCGCCTGCACGCGGCCGGTGACCACCGCCTTCACCACCACCTCGCCGCGCGCGGTGGAGACCCGGACCTTGTCGCCCGGGTGTATGGAAAGCTCCTGCGCGAGCTTCTCCGGCATCTCGACGATGGGCTCCGGCACCATCTCGTTGAGCCAGGGAATGTTGCGGGTGACGGTTCCCGCGCACCAGTGCTCGGCGATGCTGGAGGTGGAGAGCACGTAGGGGAACTTGTCCGTGCCGCCGATGGGCTGGCGGTCCTTGATGCGCGGGTACTTCAGGCAGGGGTTCACCGCCACCTTCGCGTGCAGCGCGTTCTCGGTGGGGCTCTCCACCGGCTCGTAGAACTCCGGCAAGGGACCGTCCACCGGCACGCCCGACGCATCCCGCGGAAGTCCCGGCGCCTTGGCGTCGGGATCCTTGTACGGCGCGGCGAGCAGGCGTGCCACGCCCTCGCCGGCCATGCGGAACGGCTTCTGCCCGTTCGGCGTCTTCGGACCGTCGGTGGCGAGCGGCACGTCGGGCGTGTCGTGACCGGTCCACTTGCCCTGCGCCTCGTCCCACCAGATCACGGCGTGCTTCGGATCGAAGGGCTTGCCCTCCGCGTCGCAGGAGGCGCGGTTGTAGAGCACGTGCATGTTGCCGGGCCAGCTCCAGGCGAAGCCGGGATAGATGCCCAGCCCGCTCGGGTCGTTCTTGTTGTCGCGGCGCTTGCTCAGGTTCTTGCCGCCGCCGTAGACGCCCGCGTAGACCCAGCAGCCCGACGAGGTGGAGCCGTCCGCCTGCAGCTCGCCGATGCCTTTCACCGGCTCGCCGGTCCTGAGATTGTAGCCGCCGATCTCCTTGAGCACCTGCTCGGCCATGTCCCTGGGCTGGTAGTTCCAGGCGGTGCGGCGGAAGATGGCGTCCTTCTCTTCGGTGGAGCCGGCATAGAGCTCGCGCACGCGGCGGAAGATCCGGTCGGCGATCTCCAGATCTCCCTTCGCCTGCCCGACCGGCTGGATTCCCGCGTACCGCCACTGCACCATGCGGCCCGAGTTGGTGATGGTGCCGTCCTTCTCCAGCGACGACGCGGCCGGCAGGAAGATGACCTCGGTCTGGATCGACTTCGGATCCGTCCCCGGCCGCTCCCAGAACGCCGCCGTCTCGGTCATGAAGAGGTCGGCCACCACCAGCGTCTCGAGCTTGCCGAGCGCGTCGTGCACCAGGTTCAGGTTGGGGTTCGTCACCATGGGGTTCTGGCCCATGACGTAGAGCAGCCTGGTCTTGCCTTCGAGCGCCGTCTCGAAGATGCGGAAGATGGAGTAGTTCTTTCCGCCGTTCTTCTTCGGCAGCCAGGCATACCCGAACTGGTTCTCCGCGGTGGCGTTCTCCCCGAACCAGGCCTTGGTGAGGTTGACGAGGAACTTGGCGCGGAAGGTGCCGTACTTCTTGGTCCAGTCCTCGAGCGTGGGCTCGGTGTGGCTGGGCGAGGCCAGGTAGCCGGGCACGTAGTTGAAGAGCAGCGCCATGTCGGAGGCGCCCTGCACGTTGGGCTCGCCGCGGAGCGCGTTGACGCCGCCTCCCGGCTTGCCGATGTTGCCGAGCAGCATCTGGAGGATGCCGAAGCTGCGGATGTTCTGCACGCCCACCGTGTGCTGCGTCATCCCCAGCGCGTAGAGGATGGTGCCGGGGCGGTTCTTGATCAGCGTGTCGGCGATCTTCTGGATGGTGACTGCGGGAATGCCGGTGATGCGCGATGCCATCGGCAGCGTGTAGCGGCTGAAGAAGGTCTTCAGCCTGGCGAAGGCGCAGCGCGGGTCGTCCAGGCTCTCGGCCCTGAGGGGCTTGCCGTCCTTGTCGAGGACGTAGCCCCAGGTGGAGTTGTCGTACTTGAAGTTCGCCGGCTGGAAGCCGGAGAACACGCCGTCCTCGAAGGCGAACTCGTCCTTCACCACCAGGAGCGCGTTGGTGTGCAGCTTGACGTACTCCTCGTCGTACGCCTTGTTCTCCAGCACGTAGTTGATCACCGCGTTGAGGAACGCGATGTCGGTGCCGGGCCGGATGCGCGCGTAGATGTCCGACACCGACGAGGTGCGGTTGAAGCGCGGATCCACGTGGATGACGACCGCGCCGTTCTCCTTGGCGCGCATCAGCCACTTCATCGACATGGAATGGTTCTCGGCTGCGTTGCTGCCCTCGATCAGGAACACCTTCGCGTTCTTGAGATCGAGCCAGTGGTTGGTCATCGCGCCGCGACCGAAGGAGGCCCCCAGACTGGAGACCGTGGGGCTGTGTCAAAGTCTGGCTTGATGTTCGACGAATGGCGTGCCGAAGACGCGCGCCATCTTGGTGATCAGGTAGCACTCCTCGTTGGTGTTCTGCCCGCCGCCGAGGAAGGCGATGGCATCGGTCCGGTTGACCGCCACCTCCTTGTCTCCGTCCTTCTCGGTGGCGATCCAGTTGGCGTCGCGCACCGTCTTGATCTTGCGGGCGAGCTTGTCCACCGCCTCGTCCCAGGAGATCTCCTGCCACCGGTCGCTGCCGGGGGCCCGGTAGAGCGGCGTCTTCACCCGCTGGGCCGAGTTGGGCACCGTGCCCAGCGAGGCGCCCTTGCTGCAGAGCGCGCCTTCGTTGATGACGTGGTCGGGGTCGCCCTCGAGGTGGACGAGCTTGCCGTCCTTGACGTAGCCGACCAGCCCGCAGCCGCAGGAGCAGAAGGTGCACACCGAGGTGTACTCCTTCGCGTCCTTCAGGCGCGCGGCGCGGCCCGCGGCCTGCACGGCCTTGACGTCGAAGCCCAGCTCGCCCAGGGCGAGCCCGGTGCCCACCACGCCGGAAGAGAGCTTGAGAAAGGATCTGCGGCCGGTAGCCATCTACGTCCTCCCCGCCGGCGCCGGCTCGTGGGCCAGGACCGGGAGATTGAAGACCAGGAATCGGTA
>DASSQZ010000145.1:0-38282 GCA_035702105.1 Myxococcales bacterium
CCCGCGTCCGCCAGCACCTCGCCCCAGGGATCGATGACGCAGGCGTGGCCCCAGGCGAACCGGTTCTCGCTGGAAGGCCCGATGCGGCCCACCTGCGCCGGCGCGAGCACGAAGGCCTGGTTCTCGATGGCGCGCGCCCGCAGCAGCACTTCCCAGTGTGCGCGCCCCGTGTACGCGGTAAAGGCCGCGGGAACGCAGAGCAGATCGGCGCCCGCGAGCTTGCGGAACAGCTCGGGGAAGCGCAGGTCGTAGCAGACGGAGAGGCCGAGCTTGATGCCGAGGTCCGGCAACTCCACCGGCGGCGTCACCGCGGGTCCCGGCGCCACCGTCTCCGATTCCCGGTAGTGGGCTCCGTCGGGGATGTCGACGTCGAAGAGGTGCAGCTTGCGATAGACCGCCGCGATGGCGCCGGACGGCGAGATCAGCGCGCTGGTGTTGTAGACGCGGCCTCCTTCCTCCTCCTGCGCGAGCTCGGCGATGGAGCCCGCCAGGCACCAGAAGGAGCGCTTCGCGCAGAGCTCGCGGATCCGGGCGAGCTGCGCGCCTTCGAGGGCGCCGGCGAACGCCGCCTTCTCGCGGGCGGGCCCGATGTGCTCCCACATCTCCGGCAACCCGGCGAGTCTGGCTCCGCGTTCGACCGCGTGGCCGAGCAACGACAGGGCGCGCGCTTCGTTGGCCGCCCGGTCGGCGCCGGACCGCATCTGGATGGCTGCTGCAAGGAACACGTGGGCCTCCACCCCTGTTTGACTACCACGGGTCCGGGTGTTAATCCCGGCTCCCACATTTTCGGGCAGTTTTCCGAAAGTGGGTCCGGGGTGGGCCCACTTTTTCGTTTTTCTGGAGCGAAAGCCAACGCCTTGGGCCGCAAGGAAGAGATCCTGGAGAAGGTGCGCAGCATCGCCGCGCCGCTGGCCGCCCAGGAAGGGCTGGAGCTGGTGGACGTGGAGATGGGCGGCGCCGGGGGCAGGCAGGCGCTGCGCCTGTTCATCGACCGGCCTGGCGGCGTCTCGCTGGACGATTGCACGGCGGTGTCCCGGGCGGTCTCCGCCGCACTCGACGTGGAGGATCCGATCCAGGGCGCTTACGATCTGGAGGTCAGCAGCCCGGGGCTCGACCGCCCCCTGCGCACGCCGGAGCACTTCCAGAAGTTCGCCGGGCAGAAGGTCCGCGTGAAGACGTACGGGCCGCTCACGGAGTGCGAGAACCGCAAGACTTTTGTAGGGATCCTCAAAGGGTTCGAGGACGGGAAGGTGGTGGTGGACGTGGACGGCAGGATCTTCCACGTGCCCCACCTGCAAGTGAGCAAGGCCAACGTAGAGCCGGTGTTCGAGTAGCACCCACAACTGAATCGAAAAAGAGAGAAGAAGAAATGGCTTCCCCCGCACCGCAGGCGCCCATCGTCAACCTCAACATGGTTCTCGACCAGGTGGCGAAGGACAAGGGCATCGAGCGCTCCGTCCTCGTCGACACGCTGCAGAACGCCATCACCCAGGCGGCGAAGAAGCACTTCGGCCAGGACCGCGCCATCGAGGCCACCTACAACGACGAGAAGCAGGTGGTGGAGGTCTTCCAGACGCTCACCGTGGTCGACCGGGTCGAGGTGGAGGACCCGATCAAGGCCGTGAACCAGATCTCGCTCGAGGAGGCGGGCCGCAAGGGCATCGAGGCGGAGGTGGGCGACGAGCTGCTCTTCCAGATCTTCTACCGGCCGGAGGACGAGGAGGAGGCGCGCGTTCAGGACGACCGCTACGGCGACATCCTCAAGCTCAAGACCTACCGCAAGGGGTTCGGCCGCATCGCCGCGCAGACCGCCAAGCAGGTGATCATCCAGCGCACCCGCGACGCCGAGCGCGAGAACGTCTTCAACGACTACAAGGATCGCAAGGGCGAGATCGTCTCCGGCATCGCCCTGCGCTTCGAGCGCGGCAACATCATCGTCAACCTGGGCCGCGCCGAGGCGGTGCTGCCGGTGCGCGAGCAGACCCCGCGCGAGAGCTACCGCGCCGGCGACCGGGTGCAGGCCTTCGTGCTCGACGTGCTGCGCGAGAGCAAGGGGCCGCAGATCATCCTCTCCCGCGCCTCTCCCGAATTGGTGCGCAAGCTCTTCGAGATGGAGGTGCCGGAGATCGCGGAAGGCGTGGTGGTGATCGAGGCGGTGGCGCGCGAGCCGGGCGGCCGCACCAAGATCGCAGTGGCCTCGCGCGACGGCGACGTGGATCCGGTGGGCGCCTGCGTGGGCATGAAGGGCAGCCGGGTGCAGGCGGTGGTGCAGGAGCTGCGCGGCGAGAAGATCGACATTGTCCCCTGGGACGACGACTCCGCCCGCTTCGTCTGCAACGCGCTGCAGCCGGCCGAGGTCAGCCGCGTGCTGCTCGACGACGAGAACAAGGCGATGGAGATCATCGTCCCCGACGACCAGCTCTCGCTCGCCATCGGCCGGCGCGGGCAGAACGTGCGCCTGGCCGCCCAGCTCACCGGCTGGAAGCTGGACATCAACAGCGAGAGCCGGGTGAAGGAGATGCGCGAGTTCGCGAGCAAGAGCCTCACCGCCATCGGCCTGCCCGAGGCCACGGTGGAGCTGCTCTACGCGCACGGGTTCCGCAGCGCCAAGGACTTCGCCAACGCCAGCACCGAGGTGCTGCTGCAGATGCCGGGCATCACGGCCGAGAACGTGGAAGGCTACCTCGCCGCGGCGCGGTCGCAGATCGGCAAGGACGAGGAGGAGCTCTCCCGCATCGAGCGCGAGCGCGAGGAGGCGCGGGCGGCGGAGGCGCGCCGGCACCCGAGCGAGCTCACCCAGGCGGAGCGCCTCTTGCGCGTGCGCGGCATCAGCGAGCGCAACATCGAGCAGATGGCCAACGCCGGGTACAAGACGGTGGAGGACATCCACAACGAGCCCGACGTGGTGAAGTTCGGCGAGGCCACCGGACTCGGGGTGAAGAAGGGCAAGCAGGTGAAGGCGGCGGTGGAGCACTACCTCCAGGAGGAGGCGCGGCTCAAGGCGGACCTGGACGCCCGCAAGGCGGCCGAAGGCGCCCAGCCGCAGACGGCGTAGATGGCGCGGGGCCGGCGGGCTTCCAGGGTGCGGCCCGCCGTTCCGCAGCGGCGCTGCGTGGGATGCAGAAAGATCCGTCCCCAGGCAGAGTTGCTGCGGCTCGTGGCGGAGGCGGGCGCGACGGTACCCGGGCGCGGCAAGCCGGGCCGGGGCTGCTGGATCTGCCGCGACCCGCAGTGCGCACAGGGGGCGCTCAGGACGGGGCAAATCCCCCGGGCGCTCAAGGGAAAGGCGGCGGCGCCGTCGCTCGACCGCCTCCTGAAGTGGGTGTGCTTGACGGAGACAGAGAGGGCAGACTAAACACCTAGCCCCTCGAAAAGGGAGTTGCTCTGGAAGGGATTCAAAACCGGATGGCGAAGAAGCGCGTGTACGAGCTCGCGAAGGACCTGGGCCTCTCGAACAAGGAGATGGTCGATTGGCTGCGCGCTCACGAGTACGACGTCAAGAGCCACTCCTCGTCGCTCGAGGACGACCAGGCGCTGGCGGTGCTGGAGAAGTTCAAGGGAGAGAAGACCCCCAAGGCCGAGGCCCCCAAGGCGTCCGGCAGCGGTGTGGTGCTGCGCCGCAAGAAGGCGGACACCGCCGCCGAGCACGAGCACGCCGCCGCGGTGGCCCATGCCCCGGCGGAGCCGCTGCGCGCAGCGCCGCCGCCTCCGCCTCCTCCGCCGGAGCCGCCACCTGCGCCCGCCCCGCGGCCTGAACCGAAGCCCGCCGTCGCCGAGGCGCACCCGCCCGCGCCCGCCGTCGAGGCTGCGCCGCCGCCCGCGGTGGAAGCCCCGGCCCCTGCACCCGTTGCCGCTCCCGTAGAAGCTCCTCCCGCTCCTCCCGCACCTCCCGCCCGCCCCGAAGTCGCGCCCGTCGCCGCCCAGGCCGAGCAGAAGCCGGCGGCAGCGCAGCACCAGGCCCCGCCACCGATGCCTCCTCCGGCCCGTCCCGCTGAAGCGCAAAAGCCAGCCTCACAGGTCAGCAACGTACCGGCGGGAGTCGCCAAGGTGGCCGCGCGCCCCGCGCCCCCTCCGCCGCCGCGCGCCCCGGTGCGCCCGCCGCCTCCGCGACCCACCGGACCCATCGTCCAGGGACCGGGCGGCGTGCAGTCGGTGCAGGTCACCGAAAATCTCCAGGCGCGCCCGTCCGCGACCCGCGCGGTGGTGCTCTCGCGGCCGCTCATCCCCATCGCGCGGCCTGCGCCGCGCACTCCCTCGGGCGGCGGCTTCCGACCGCGTCCGGTGGGTGAGGTCCGCGAGCTGGCGGTGGTCTCGGGCGGCCCCGGCCGCGGGCGCGAGTTCATCGACGTCACCAAGGACAACAAGGCCGGCCCGGGCCAGCGCGGCAAGAAGGGCCCCCGGGTCGAGAAGACCGAGTCCATCTCCAAGCAGGACCTGGTGGAGCTGGCACGGCAGCGCGCCTACGTGCCGGTCCGCGGGCACAAGAAGAAGACCGCGAAGAAGGGCAAGCAGACCGAGATCACCGAGATGGCGGAGCACAAGAAGGTGCTCCGGGTGGAAGAGACCATCACCCCCTCGGAGATGTCCCAGGCCATGGGCGTGAAGAGCGCCGACCTGATCCGCAAGCTGGTCGCCGGCGGCAAGATGGTGACCCAGAACCAGCCCATCGACTTCGACACCGCCAGCCTGCTCGCCATCGACTACGGCTGGAAGGTGGAGAAGGTTGGCTTCGAGATTGACGAGTTCATCCCCGAGACCGAGGACAAGCCGGAAGACCTCTCGTCGCGGCCGCCGGTGGTCACCATCATGGGCCATGTCGACCACGGCAAGACCTCGCTGCTCGACGCCATCCGCAAGGCGCACGTGGCCGAAGGCGAGGCCGGCGGCATCACCCAGCACATCGGCGCCTACTCGGTGGAGGTGGTGGGGTCCGACGGCGGCGAGGCCAACATCACCTTCCTCGACACCCCCGGCCACGAGGCCTTCACCGCCATGCGCGCCCGCGGCGCCAACGTCACCGACATCGCCGTGCTGGTGGTGGCGGCGGACGACGGCGTGATGCCGCAGACGGTCGAATCGATCAACCACGCCAAGGCAGCCAAGGTCACGCTGCTGGTGGCGATCAACAAGATCGACAAGCCGGGCGCCCAGCCCGAGCGCATCAAGCAGCAACTCAACGAGCACGGCATCATCCCCGAGGACTGGGGCGGCGACACGATGATGATCCCGGTCTCGGCCCGCACCGGCGAAGGCATCGAGAAGCTGCTCGAGGCCATCCTCCTGCAGGCGGAGGTTCTGGAGCTGAAGGCCAACCCCAACCGGCCCGCGAGCGGCACCATCATCGAGGCCAAGCTGGAGAAGGGCCGCGGTCCCGTCGCCACCGTGCTGGTGCAGGAAGGCACGCTGCGGGTGGGCGACGCGGTGGTCACCGGAGTCCACTACGGCCGCGTGCGCGCGATGATGAACGAGCACGGCGAGCAGGTCGACGACGTGCCGCCGGGCTTCCCGGTGGAGATCCTCGGCCTCGACGGCGCGCCGGAGGCCGGCGACGATTTCAACGTGGTGGAGGACGAGCAGGCCGCCGCGGTGGTGGCCGAGCACCGCCTGAAGAAGCAGCGCCAGAAGGAGCTGTCGAAGAACAACAAGCTCTCCATCGACGACATCCTCGCCAAGGGAAAGAAGGACGAGGCCAAGGTCCTGAAGCTGATCGTCAAGGCCGACGTGCAGGGCTCGGTGGAGGCGCTGCGCAACGCGCTGACCAAGCTCTCCACGCCCAAGGTGTCGGTGGACGTGATCGACTGGGGCGTGGGCAACATCACCGAGAGCAACGTGCACCTCGGCGCCGCCTCCAAGGCCATGGTGGTGGGGTTCAACGTCAAGCCGGAGTCGAAGGCGGCGGAGACCGCGGCGGCCTCGGGTGTGACGCTCAAGACCTACACCATCATCTACGAGGCGCTCGACGACGTGCGCCTGGCGATGGAGGGCCTGCTCGAGTCGATCATCAAGGAGAAGGTGGTGGGCCACGCCAAGGTGCTGCAGACCTTCAACGTGCCCAAGCTGGGCACCATCGCCGGCTCCTCGGTCACCGACGGCAAGATCACCCGCACCAGCATGGTGCGCCTGATGCGCGACGCGAAGCCCATCATCACCAGCAAGATCGCCTCGCTGCGCCGCTTCAAGGACGACGTCAAGGAAGTGGACAAGGGCTTCGAGTGCGGCATCGGCATCGAGAACTTCACCGATTTCCAGCCGGGCGACGTGATCGAGGCCTACGAGCTGGAGACGATCCGGCCCTCGCTGACCTGAGCGGCAGCGCGGGCCCGGGGACGTTCAGATGGTCGTCGGCATCCTCAGGCTCACGCTCTACGTCCACGGCGCCGCCTCGCTGAAGGACAAGCGGCAGGTGGTGCGCAAGGTGGTGGACCGCCTGCGATCGCGCTTCAACGTCAGCGTGGCGGAAGTGGGCGACAACGACATCTGGCAGCGCGCGGTGATCGGCATCTGCGCGGTGTCCAACGACCACAGCTTCGTCAACGAGGTGCTGGACAAGTGCGCCCGCGACGCGGGCAACATCGCCGAGATCGTGAACCGGGAGATGGAGATCGAGACCTACTCGGAGATGTCGTCGGACTGGTCGCAGAAGCCCGACTTCGAGGCCCACGACCTCTCCTCCCCGGACCGGCGCGCGGAGCCGGAGCCGGAAGGCGAAGAGGGCTGGCTCACCGAAGAGGACCTGGAGAAATGAGCACCCACAACCGGCCCGAGCGCGTGGCGCAGATGATCCAGCAGCTCCTCGGCGAGCTGTTCGCGAAGGGCATGCGCGACCCGCGCATCGGGCTGGTCACCATCACCGGGGTGAAGATGTCGCCCGACCTGCGCGAGGCGCGGGTCTACTGGACCGTGCACGGCGACGAGGACCAGCGCGCCCATACCGCCAAGGCGCTGGAGAAGGCGCGCGGGTACCTGCGCCACGAGATCGGCCTGGAGCTGAAGTTGCGGCTCACTCCCGACCTGCACTTCACCTACGACGAGGCGATCGATCGCGGCGAGCGCATCGAGCAGCTCCTGCGGCAGGTCCACGACGACGACAAGCGGCGCGGGGGATAAGCTTGAAGGCCATCAACAGGGGCGTCGCCAACGCGCGCGACTGGAGACCGGCGGAGAACCTGCCTCTGGCGGTCGCGGCGCTGCGCTCCGCGAGCCGCGTGCTCGTCACCATGCATCGCGGCCCCGACGGCGACGCGCTGGGCTCGGCCCTGGCCATCGCCGGCGCCCTGCGCGACCTGGGCCGCGAGGTGACCGTGTACAACCCCGACGAGCTGCCCTACAACTTCCGTTTCCTCAGCGGCGCCGGACAGGTGCAGAAGGCGCTGCCCACGGACGCGGCGTACGACGTGACGGTGGTGACCGACGCGGGAGCGTTCGACCGGCTGGGACCGGACGTGCCGCCGCCTTCGAGGCGGGGCCTCCTGCTCAACCTCGACCATCACATCACCACCGAGCCGTTCGGGGACGTGAACTACGTCGATCCCGAGGCCGCCTCGGTGGGCATCCTCGCCTACAAGATCATCAAGGGGCTGGGCGCGCCCCTTTCCCGCGGCGCGGCGGAGTGCATCTACGCCAGCATCCTCGCCGACACCGGTTGCTTCCGCTACTCCAGCACCGATCCGGAGTGCATGCGCATCGCCGCGGAGCTGATCGAGGCCGGGGTCGAGCCCTGGGAGATGACGGTGCGGGTCTACGAGCAGCAGCCGCTGGCGCGGATGCGCCTGCTCGCCGACGTGCTGCGGACGCTCGAGGTCCACGGCAAGCTCGCCACCATCACCATCACCAATGCGATGGTTGCGCGCACGGGCAGCGAGCTGGACCTGACCGACGGGTTCATCAACTACGCCCGCAGCGTCGACGGCGTCGAGGTGGCGGCCAGCTTCCGGGAGCCCGAGGAGGGCGGCCCCTGGCGGGTCAGCTTCCGCAGCCGCGGCCGCGTCAACGTGGCGGCCATCGCGCAGAAGTTCGGCGGAGGCGGACACCACAACGCGGCCGGCTGCAGCATCTCCGGCGACGAGGCCGGGGTGCGGACCCGGATCGCCGACGAGATCGAGAAAGCCCTGAATGGCGCGTGAAGTCTCCGGCGTGGTGGTGGTGGACAAGCCGAGCGGTCCCACCAGCTTCGACGTGGTCCGCAGGGTGAAGGGCCTGTTCAAGACCCGGCGCTGCGGGCACACCGGCACGCTCGATCCCACCGCCACCGGCGTGCTGCCCATCTGCATCGGCGACGCGACCAAGATCGCGAGCTTCGTCAGCGACGGCGAGAAGGAGTACGACGCCGTCGTCCGCTTCGGCCAGATCACCGATACCCAGGACGCCGCCGGCCGCACGCTGGAGACCCGGCCCACCGACGGGCTCACCGTCGAGCGCCTGCGCGAGGCGCTGGACGCCTTCGTGGGCCTGGTGGAGCAGACGCCGCCCATGTACTCGGCGCGCAAGATCGAGGGCAGGCGCCTCTACGAGATGGCGCGCGCCGGCGAGGAGGTGGAGCGCGAGGCGCGGCAGGTGCACATCGACGAGGCGAAGCTGGTCTTCTTCCGCCCGCCCGATGCCGGCATCTTCGTGCGCTGCTCGAAGGGCACCTACCTGCGCACGCTCGCGCACGACCTGGGGCAGAAGCTGGGCTGCGGCGGCCACCTGCGCGAGCTCAAGCGGGTGCGGGTGGGGCCTTTCGCCCTGGAGGATTCGGTCGGCCTGGACACGCTCATGGCCGCCGCGAAGGAGGGCGGGCCCGAGAGCCTGGACCGCTACCTCTTTCCCATCTCCCGCGCGCTCGCCGAGCTGGCGGAGCTTCAGCTCGATGCCCATCTGGCGCGGCGCGTGGCCCACGGGCACGCGCCGGGGCCGGCCGATCTCTCGCGCCTGCGCGCGCCGCCCTATTCGCGCGGGCGCAAGGTGCGCCTGATGGATCCCGAGGGCCGCGTGCTGGCGGTGGGCGAGAGCGACGGCGTGGGAACGCTCAAGCTCCTGCGCGTGCTGGTCGGCGGCGCCCACGACCTGGTCGAGAAGGATTACTGACGGCGGGGCATGGAGCACTCGGCGCTTGCGAAGCTTCCGCCGGACTGGGCGCCCTTGCCGCGGCGAGCGGCGCCGGAGCCTGGCGAGGCGCTGCTCGTGCTGGCGCACCTCGACGTGCCGTCCCCGCGACTGGACGGGCTGCGCGCCACCTTCGCGCCGCGCGAGGAGCAGCGCTTCCGCGCCTTCGCCACCGAAGCGCTGCGCTCGCGCTGGGGCACGGCGCGCGGCGCTCTCCGCGAGGTGCTGGGCGCAGCGCTGGGGTGCGCTCCGCGCGAGGTGGCTTTCCGCTACGGCGCGCACGGAAAGCCGCAGCTCGCTGGCTCGTCCTTGCGTTTCAACATCAGTCACTCCGGCGCGCTGGCGCTGATTGCAGTGGCGCACGTCGAGGTGGGCGTGGACGTGGAGTTGCCGCGGGCGCGCCGCACCGACGCCATCGCCCGGCGGTTCTATGCCCGCGGGGAGATCGAGCGTCTCTTCGCCATCGAGGACGCCGCCGCGCGCGCCGACGCCTTCTTCCGCCTCTGGACCTGCAAGGAGGCGTTCCTCAAGGCCACCGGCGAAGGGCTCTCGCGGTCGACGCGGTCGTACGAGATCTCCGCGGATGCCTCGCGGGTGCTCTGGGCCACGGGCATTTCCGACGCCGCGCAGCGGTACACCGTGCATCCGCTGGAGATCGGCGATCCGTACCGCGCCGCGCTGGTGGCCGAAGGCGCCGTTTCGCTCCGCAGATATCGCTGGGCCTAGGGGGCCTGGCGGCGCGGCAACCGTCCAGGCCAGCGCCAGCGCGCATCAGGTCGGATCCGTTGGGTCCCAAGCAACAGACCCGGAGAACCGATGCGAAGCTTTGCGCCGCCAGCGCACCGGACGCGTCGCGTTGTGCGCACGGGCGCACATGCGCGCCGCCGTTTTTCGCAGAACCCTTTTGATCCCACGAAGTTCTTGTGCGAGCCTGAAGGCTCGAGTACCTGATTCGCATGCGCGGCAACACGGTCGAGGGCGCCGGGGGGGAGATCCCGGGGGTACCGCGGTTGAACGATCGGCTGGAAGATCCTGGTCCCTGCGTGGCGGTCCTCGCATCGGACGAGCCGCTCGCGGACCGCCTCGAGCGCTGGGAACGTCCCGCCGCTCCGGACGCGGCGAGCCGGATCCAGCGCGTCGAGTACGCGATGGCCGCGGCCCTCGCCGGCAACCGTGTGCAGGCGGAGCAGACCCTGCTCTGCATCCGCTCCGCATCCCCGGCTCCGTCCGAGCAGTCCCTCGCGGCGGCCTGGGCATTCGTTCTCGTCGAGATCGGGGAGGCGGCGCGTGCCGCCGCCCACGCTCACTCGGCCGTCGAGCTGGCGGGCGAGAGGGACCCGGTGCAGGCGTCGGTGGCGCGGCTCCTGCTGGCACAGGCGATTGCCGGACAGGGACGCTTCGAGGCGGCTCTCGACCTCGCCTCGCGCGTGCTGGAGGCGCTGCCGCCCGGGCGCACCGGGCCCGGGCTGCGCAGCTACGCGGCGCTCACCGTCGCCTCGCTCTCGCTCAACCTGGGGAACGTCACCGCCGCGAAGCGAGCGGTTGGCATCGCGGCGGCTGCCCGGGCTGCCGGACTGCTGGGAGCGCGCGGCGACGTGATGCAGGCGCGCGTCGCCGTGGCCAGCGGCGCCGATCGGGCAGAGGCATCGGCCGACCTGAAGCGCGCGCTCCAGCGGCTGGCCACGCTGGGCGCGAGGCGCGACATGGGCCTCGCGCTCCTCTTCCGCGCCACCGCACAGCTCGAGGGAAAGCCGGGGGCGGCAGTGGCCCAGGCCCATCGGCTGCTCACCGGCACCCGGGGAGCCGCGGACCTGACGCAGATTCGCGCCGCCTCGAACCAGGCCGTCTGGTCGTTGCGCGAGCCCGACCCGCCCTGGGAGCGTATTTCCGAGCGACTTCAGATCCACCGCCGCCGCGTGCACGAAACGCTCGTCGAGGCGTGCGAGGCGCAGGACTCGAGCAAGGGTGGCGCGGCGCACCCCTGCAGCCGCCTCGAGACGGTGGACGATCTGGCGGCCCTGGTGGCGCACGCCGAGCAGCAGCCCGGCCTGCCGCTCGCGCGTTGCCTCGTCGATCGCGCCCGGGTGGGCCAGCTGGTCGCGGCGGCGCAGGCGCTCTCGGCTCTCCACGATCCCCGACAGGTGATGGCAGCCATTCCGCGCATCGCGTTGAGCGTGTGCGCCGGCGCCTCCGCGCAGGTGGTGCGGGCCTCCCGGTGCGGCGCGGTCGAGGCAGTCGCCGGGTACGGACCGCCCTTCCAGCTCGCCGACAACGAAGTGATCCGCGAGGTGGCGGTGGCGCTCGGCTTCGTCGCCGACGCCGGCGGCGAGCGCGCGGAAAGGCCGTGCGCCGCGCTGGCGCTGCGCGAGGCCGGAGACGACCTGGCGCTGCTCGTCGCCGCGGCGACTCCCGGCTCCGGCCTGGCCCGCGCCGACCTCGAGCGGCTGACCGTCTTCGCATCGCTCGCCGCCTCCACCCTGGCGCGCACCCGGGCGGACGCCGAGCTGCGCGAGACCGCCGCCCGCGACGCAGCCACCCTGGGCGCCATCGCCGACGGCCTGCTCGCGGTGGGTGACGACGGCATCATCCGCTCCGCCAACCATGCCGCCGCCAACGCGGTGGGCATGCGGCGCGAGGACCTGGTGGGTCGCCGCCTCCGGCAGGTGCCGGCGCTGGCGCCGCTCGCGCTGGTTCTCGACCGGATGCACACGCAGCTCGTCGACGTGATCGAGCTGGCCAGGGGCGAGTTCGTGGTGCACGCCTACGCCTACGACGGCGGCGTCATCGTCAGCATCCGCGAAGCCTCGACCGAGCGCCAGATCGCGAAGCGCGTGATCGGCAGCGTGCCGCGCTTCACCTTCGACGACCTGGTGGGCAGGGATCCGGCGTTCATGGAGGCGATGGCCGACGCGAGGCGCGCCGCCACCACCGAGCTGCCCGTCCTCATCGGCGGTGAGAGCGGCACCGGCAAGGAGCTTCTCGCGCAGGCCATCCACAATGCCTCGCCGCGCGCCTCGTCGCCCTTCCTCGCCATCAACGTCACCGCCATTCCTCGCGACCTTCTCGAGACCGAGCTGTTCGGATACGAGGGCGGCGCCTTCACCGGCGCGCGCACCGGCGGGCAGGCCGGCAAGTTCGAGGTGGTTGGCCGCGGCACCATCGTGCTCGACGAGATCGGCGACATGCCGCCGGAGATGCAGTGCAAGCTGCTGCGCGTGCTGCAGGAGCGCACCGTGCAACGGGTGGGCGGGTCCAAGGACATTCCGGTGCGCGCCCGGGTCATCGCCACCACCCACCGCGACCTGGATGCGCTGGTGCGCGAAGGCAAGTTCCGTCTCGACCTCTTCCACCGGTTGCGGGTGGTGCACCTGACCTTGCCGCCGCTGCGCACCCGCCCGGGAGACGTGCGCCGCATCGCCGAGGACCACCTTCAGAAGCATGCCGCGCGCACCGGCGTCCGCGTGCGCCTGGGCCCCGCGGTGCTGAAGGCGCTCGAGGCGCACCAGTGGCCGGGCAACGTGCGCGAGCTCGTCAACCTGCTCGAGTGGGAGCTGGGGCTGCTGCCGGCGGGCGCCGCGGAGATGACCGAGGTGCCGCGGGGCCTCGCGCGGGCGGGAGCATCGCCCTGCGCGGCGAACGAGGTGTTGCCGCTCACCGAGCTGGAGCGCCGCGGGTGCGAGGCGGCGCTGCGCCACTTCGGGGGCAACGTGAGCCGGGCGGCCAAGGCGCTGGGCGTCTCGCGGGCCACGCTCTACGCGAAGATGAAGCTGTACGACATCCAGATGCCGCAGCCCGGCTCCGGCACGTAGCGTCTCGGCCCGCCGCAGGCCGGGCGTTCAGGTTGGCGGGTTTCCAAAGAATACCGGCGCACACGCACGACCGATTTCAATCGTTCTCTGCGGGTGTCGGAATTTCATACACCCCCGGTTCCAGGAATTGCACACTCCGCTGCGGGCCTGGAACCCAGCGAAACAACAGCGTGAATTCTATAAGATGAACGTCTCTACTACTCGAGTCGCCCCCGGGGCCTGGCAGGTTCCGGAACAGGCGTACATCGATGTATGTCCAGTCATTCCGGTGGCTTGTGTGTGGCGTGGGATCTGCACGAGGTCCGGCTCGCCGTTCCCCCAGCAGCACAAATCTCCGGAGACCAAGAATGTTCAGCCAACCTACCCGTTCGTGGCCAGCCGGCTGCGCGAGACACGCGCGCGCCGGAATCTTCTCCGCCACGTTCCTGCTCGCCGCAGTCGCGTTCTCGGGCTCCGCCCGGGCGCAGGTCTGTACGCACACGGTGACCGCTGACGTCGTGGCGCTGAACCAGCCCTTCTTCTACAACCGCCTGGGCGTCCACAACCCGGTCGGGACCATCTATGCGCTGCGCCACGACGTCGAGCCCATCGACGCGGCGCAGGGCCTGGTGCCCGGCAACGTCCAGCTCAAGTCGTACAAGCGCCCGCGCCCGATCGTGCTGCGCGTGAACGCCGGCGACTGCCTCTCCATCACCTTCCAGAACCTTCTCAACCCCACCGCCGACACCAGCAACGACGAGTCCGCCACCCGCGCTGCCGGCATCCACGTGATCGGCATGCAGGCGGTCGGGAGCATCGCCTCGGACGGCTCGAACGTCGGCAAGAACCCGAGCAGCCTCACCCCGGTGGGCGGCACCCAGACCTATACCCTCTACGCCGAGCGCGAGGGCGGGTTCCTCCTCTACTCGACCGGCGCCACCACCGGCGGCGAGGGCAACGGCGGCACGCTCTCGACCGGCCTCTTCGGCGCGGTGAACGTGGAGCCTCCCGGCGCGGAGTGGTACCGCAGCCAGGTCACCAACGACGATCTCAGGCAGGCGACGGTGGGCTACACGCCCAAGACCTTCGACGCCAACGGCGTGCTCGCCTCGGGCGGCCAGCCGATCATCAACTACGACGCCGTCTACGCGTCGGGCCCGCGCGCCGGCCTGCCCATCCTCAAGATCACCGACGCCAACGGCCAGATCGTGCACTCCGATCTGAACGCCGTCATCACCGGCCCGAACCGCGGCCGCTTCCAGGGCGTCACCCTGAACGGCTACACCTACTACAACGACACGCCGGTCAACCCGGACCGCAACGAGCCCTTCCGCGAGTTCTCGGTGATCTTCCACGACGAGATCGTGGCGGTGCAGGCGTTCCCCGAGTTCAGCGATCCGGTGCTCCAGTACACGCTGCACAGCGTCCGCGACGGCTTCGCCATCAACTACGGCACCGGCGGCATCGGCGCGGAGATCCTCGCCAACCGCAAGGGCGTGGGCCCGATGGCCAACTGCACCGAGTGCAAGTACGAGGAGTTCTTCCTCGCCTCCTGGGCGGTGGGCGACCCCGCCATGGTGGTGGACAACCCGGCCAATAACCCCTTCGGCCTCAAGGCGACCCAGGCGTACTTCCCGGACGACCCGTCCAACGTGCACCACAGCTACATCAACGACCACGTGAAGTTCCGCAACATCCACGCGGGTCCCAAGGAGCACCACGTCTTCCACCTGCACGCGCACCAGTGGGTGCAGACGCCGGACAGCGACAACTCCACCTACCTGGACAGCCAGGCCATCGGCCCGGGCGCCTCCTTCACCTACGAGATCACCCACGGCGGCAGCGGCAACCGCAACAAGACCGTGGGCGACTCCATCTTCCACTGCCACTTCTACCCGCACTTCGCCCAGGGCATGTGGGAGCTGTGGCGCAGCCACGACGTCTTCGAGGACGGCTCGCGCATGCTGCCCGACGGCGAGATCGCCGGCGGCACCCCGGTGCCGGCGCTGATCCCGCTGCCCACCGACGCGATGGCCCCGATGCCCGGCACCATGGGCAACCTCGGCTATCCGTTCTTCGCCTCGACCCGGGGCGCCGACGGCCTCGCCGCCGCCATCGCCGGTCACCGCCCGGCCACTCCGCCCCTCGACATCTCCGAGGACGGCGGCCTGCCGCGCCACGTGATCACCGGCTGCGAGCCAGGGAAGGTCTGCTTCACCCACGAGGAGACGCGCCTGAGCTTCGACAAGACGCTCAAGGCCATCGACGCGATCCAGGTGCCCGAGGGCGGCACCGCCAACGAGCAGGCCGCGATGCGCTATCACGCCGTGCGCAACCATCCCAGCTTCCTGCCCGACGGCGCCACGCCGGCGAACTTCGTCACCAACGGCTCGAACCGCCCGCCTCCCCCGGGCTTCAGCGTGGGGCACCACGGCGCGCCCTTCGCCGATCCCTGCGTGGACGACTCGGGCAACGCCACCGGAACCGACCGCGTCTACAAGGCGGCCGCGATCCAGATCGACGCCAAGCTGAACAAGGCCGGCTGGCACCACCCGCAGACGCGCATGCTCTCGTTGTGGGGCGACGTCAGCGCGTTCCTCGACGGCAGCAAGCCGCCGGAGCCGTTCTTCTTCCGCGCCAACACCAACGACTGCATCACCTACTACCATACGAACCTCGTCCCCAACGTCTACAAGCAGGACGACTTCCAGATCCGCACGCCCACCGACATCCTCGGCCAGCACATCCACCTGGTGAAGTTCGACGTGGAGGCCTCGGACGGTTCGGGCAACGGGTTCAACTACGAGGACGGCACCCTCAGCTACGAGGAAGTGCAGGAGCGCATCAACGCCATCAACAACGGCGCCTGGACGCCGATCGCGGGCGGGCCCACGACGCTGGCCTGCGCTCCCGGCGGCCCGCTGGGCACGCCCTGCGCGCGCACCACCATCCAGCGCTGGTACGCCGACGCCACCATGAACCTGACCGGCAAGGATCGCACCCTGCGCACGGTCTTCACCCACGACCATTTCGGCCCCTCGACGCACCAGCAGGGCGGCCTCTACGCGAGCCTGGTGATCGAGCCGCAGGGGTCCACCTGGATGCACAACGAGCAGAACGTGCAGTTCGGCACCCGCGACGACGGCGGCCCCACCAGCTGGGAAGCGCGCATCGTCACGGCCGACAACTCGCAGAGCTACCGCGAGTTCATGCTCCAGTTCGCCGACTTCCAGATGGCGTACCACGGGCCCACCACCGAGAACGCCGACGGCAGCATCAGCGGCAACCCGGTGAACCCGCCCGCCCGCAACGAGGTGCCGCTCACCGCCAACCCGCCCTCGCTGCAGGCCGTCGCGCCGCAGTGCCCGGGCGGCGTGCCGCGGCCCTGCCCCGAGGCCATCTCCGCCGACGACATCGGCACCATGAGCGTCAACTACCGCAATGAGCCGATTCCGCTGCGCGTGCGCGACCCGGCCACCAACACCCAGGCAGCGGGCGACGCCGGCGACCTGGCGAGGGTGTACGCCTCCAACGTCACCCGCGCCGATCCGGCGTTCAACGTCCAGCCCGCCTTCTACCCGCCGCTCATCGACCAGGTGCAGCCGGGCGATCCGTTCACCCCGCTGCTGCGCGCCTACGAGAACGACAAGGTGCAGGTCCGCGTGCAGGTGGGCGCCACCGAGGAAGGCCACAACATGACCATCCACGGCCAGAAGTGGCTGCACGAGCCGTCGGAGCCCAACTCGGGGTACCGCGACTCGCAGATGATCGGCATCTCCGAGCACTTCGAGATGGTGATGCCGGCGCTCGCGGCGGCGAAGGGCGGCTCGCCCTTCTCCGACTACCTCTACAAGGTGGGCGCCTCCGCCAACGACCAGTGGAACGGCGTCTGGGGCCTGATGCGCAGCTACGCGGGCACCGCCAACGGCGCGGGGTTGCCCGCGCTGCCCAGCAACCCCGACGGAAAGGCGCCCGCCAACAAGGTGAACGCTGCCTCGTTCAGCGGCGTCTGCCCGAGCAGCGCGCCGGTGCGCAAGTTCGACGTCACCGCCATCACGGCGCAGCAGCTCCTGCCCAACGGGACGCTGGTCTACAACTCGAGGACGAACCAGGGCGGTATGCTGCACGATCCCACCGCCATCCTCTACGTCCGCTCGACCGATCTCGACTCGACCGGCCTGAAGCTGAAGCCGGGCGTGCCGGTGGAGCCGCTGGTGCTGCGCGCCAACGCGGGCGACTGCATCAACGTCAGCCTCTCCAACAAGCTGCCCGCCGCGCTGCCGGATCTGCCGGGCTACTACACGATGCCGATGCTGATCGCGGGAGCGCCGGGCGAGGTGGACTTCAACGCCAACCAGGTGGCCCCGTCGAACAGCGTGGGCCTGCACCCGCAGCTCGTCACCTACGACGTGCAGAAGGCCGACGGGACCAACGTGGGCTTCAACCCGGTGCAGACCGCGGCTCCGGGTACGGTCGCCAAGTACACCTGGTACGCGGGCGACATCCGGATCAATCCCGACACCAGCCGGACCGCCACGCCCGTCGAGTTCGGCATCGTGAACCTGATGCCGGCCGATCCGATCAAGCAGCCCTCGAAGGGCGCCATCGGGGCGCTGGTGATCGAGCCTCCGGGCACCTGCCCGGCGCCGACCAAGGGCGCCAACGACGCCTGCGGCGAGGACGCGGCCTCGCGCGCGCAGGCCCGGTTCCCGGGGAAGTACCGCGAGTTCGTGCTCATGTACCAGAACGCGGTGAACCTGCGCCGCGGCACCGGTACGGCCACCGACCCGGCGCTGCCCCAGGTGGCCCAGGCGGAGGACCCCGAGGACTCGGCGAACACCGCGTTCAACTACCGCACCGAGCCGATCTGGAAGCGCATGGGGTACGAGCCCGATCTGCCCCTCACCGGGCCGGGCGGCACCGAGACGTTCGACTACAGCGACGTGCTCTCGAACGCGAAGGTGGGCGGCGATCCGCAGACGCCGGTCTTCACCGCCACCGTCGGTGAGCAGGTCCGCCTGCTGGTCGCCCACCCGGGCGGTCTGGGCCGCGACAACGTGTTCCAGGTGCACGGACACGGGTTCCAGGAGCAGCCGTGGACGAACGGGTCCACCTCGCTCGGGTTCAACCCGCAGTCCGAGTACAAGGGCTCGCAGTACGGCATCGGGCCCTCCGCCAGCCACAACTTCCTGCTCGGGCCCGCAGGAGGCCGCGCCGGGGTGGTGGGCGACTTCCTCTTCCGCGATCAGCCCTCGTTCGACTTCAACCAGGGATTGTGGGGGATCCTCCGCGTCTGCGCGGCGGGGGGGTGCCCGTAACCCAGGCGCCTGATTCACAGCGCACGCGGCGGGCAGCCGGGGCGACCCGGATCCGGCTGCCCGCCGCCGCAGTACCCGATGAAGCATTCAATGAAGCATTTCAATGAAAACCCGATGAAGGCGGTATCATGACCGAGCAGATGGGAGCGGCCCCAGGGCCGTTCGACACTTCCGATTTGAACCTCGCATCCTTCCTTCGCTGCCGCGGTTTCATCATCCAGGCGCTGCGCCGCGAGAGCGGCCGCGCGGTGTTCGTCTTCGCCGACGCGCCCGAGCTGCGGCGCGCGGTGCTGGACTTCGCCAACGACGGCGCCATCGGCGTGCGCTCGTTCTGCAGCGCGCTGCGCGACCTGAGGGGAATCACCCGGCGCGACGCGGGAGAGCTGAAATGATCGCCATCTTCCTGATCGCGGCGATGGCGGGCGCGCAGGTGCAGGACCGCGCCGAGAGCGGGGTCAAGGTGCGCTTCGAGATCGCGCCGGCGGAGAAGGGCGGCGCGGTGACCGAGGGCAAGCCCGCGGCGGTGCGCTTCCACGTCAGCGACGCGTCGGGCAGCCCGCTCACCGGGCTGCGCCCCGCGGTGTGGATGGACGTGCGCCAGGGCAAGAAGGCAGAAGGCAAGAAGGAGTGCGAGAAGGAGATCGAGTCGTACCTGCAGCCCAGCATGGGCGCGCAGCCGCTGGTCGACCTGAGCAGCTGGTACGTGCTGGTGCTCAACGAGGAGCCGTCGATCTCGGTGCTCGATCCCATCCGCGGCTTCGGCTCGAGCAAGCTGCTCACCCTGGTGATGCTCGACGCGCCGGGCAGCGACTGGGTCAAGAGCCGCGACCAGGACCGGGTCTTCGTCAGCGAGCCGTCGATCGGCAAGGTGGCGGTGATCTCGACGGGGACCTGGAAGGTGGAGAAGAGCATCGACGCGGGCAAACGGCCCACCCGGCTCGCGCTGCAGCCTGACGGCCACTACCTGTGGGCCGACGCGGGCGACGGCTCGGTGACGGTGATCGACACCGCGCGGCTCACCCGGGCGGCGCGGATCGAGACCGGGCCGGGTCCGCACCAGATGGCCTTCTCGCGCGACGACCGCTTCGCCTTCGTCGCCAACCGCGGGGCCGGCGGCGTCTCGGTCATCGACGTGCGCACGCTGAAGAAGGTGCGCGATCTGCAGACCGCCGCGGAGCCGATCGCGCTCGCCTACTCGAAGCTCGGCGACGTCGTCTACGCGGCGCACCAGGGCGGGCAGGTGGTGTCCATCGATCCGCGCCGCCACACCGTCACCGGCCGCTTCGAGTCCAGCGCCGGCCTCACCGGGCTCGAGCTCACCCCCGACGGGCGCTGGGGCTTCGCCATCAACCGCGGCAAGGGCAAGCTCCACATCTTCGACGCCAGCGCCGGCCGGCTCGCCTACACGGTGGACATGGGCAAGTCGCCCGATCAGGTCTCGTTCACCGACGGGAACGCCTTCGTGCGCTCGCTGGAGAGCGAGGACGTGATCTTCATCTCGCTGGACCAGCTCGACAAGGGCAAGGCTCCGACCTTGAGCGAGTTCCCCAGCGGCCAGCTCGCGCCGGGGCTTGCCCACGGGGAGAGCCCGGCCGCCATCGTGCCCACGCCGGAGACGGGCTCGGTCCTGATCGCGAACCCCGCCGACAAGCTCGTCTACTACTACACCGAGGGCATGGGGGCGCCGATGGGGAGCTTCTCCAACTACGGTCGCGTTCCCCGCGCCGTGCTGGTGGCCGATCGCGGCCTGCGCGAGGTGAAGCCCGGCACCTACGGCGCCACCGTGCAGATGCCCGCCTCGGGGACCCTGGGCGTGAGCCTCTTCGTCGACACGCCGCGCATCGCGCAGTGCTTCAGCGCCGCGGTGGCCTCTTCCGGCAAGTCGCGCAAGGCGGCGAAGTACGTGGTCAGGCCGGTCTTCTCGCGGCGCAAGTTCGCCCTCGGTTCGCCGATGGAGCTGAAGTTTCGCATCTCCGGCCCGCCGCAGAAGGGAGCACCGCCCGATCTGGAGGTGATGGCCATGCTCGCCCCGGGCATCTGGCGCGACGCCCACCACGCCACCCGCAACCCCGACGACACCTACTCGATCACCGTCCATCCGCCCAGGAAGGGCCTCTACTACGTGCACTGGCAGAGCCAGGCGCTCGGCATCCGCTATCAGGAATCCCAGCCGCTCATCCTGGAAGTCTCGAGCGAGGAGAACAATCATGCGCAGCGCTGATCTGCTGGTGCCGACCCTGCTGGCCTGCCTGATCGCCACCGCGGCGCGCGCGGAGGACCACAAGCTGGTGCTGCCGGACCTGCCGGTGACCACGCAGGACGGAAAGCAGTTGAGGTTCTACAGCGACCTGGTGAAGGGCCGGGTGGTGGCCATCAACTTCATCTTCACCCGGTGCACCACCATCTGCCCGCCCCTGGGCGTGAAGTTCTCCGCCCTGCAGCGAAACCTGGGCGATCGCCTCAACAAGGACGCGTACCTGATCTCGGTGAGCATCGATCCGCACAACGACACTCCGGAGCGGCTCAAGGCCTGGAGCGACAAGTTCCATCGCAAGGCGGGCTGGACGCTGGTCACCGGCAGGAAGCAGGACATCAACGAGATCCTGCGCGCCCTCAACGCCTTCAATCCCAACCCGGCGGACCACACGCCGATGGTGCTGGTCGGCAACGACGCGGCCAACCGGTGGACCTGGACCTACGGCCTCGGCCCCGCGGCGGCGTTGGCCCGCTCGGTGAACGAGATGATCGCCGCCACGGCGCAGAAGACCGCCGCCCCGAAGGGCGCCGGCGCGCACCCTGCGCAGGGGCGCGCCCGCCCGGACGGCCGGCACCTGGCCTCGGCGTCGGCCAGGCCCAGCGAGGCGCAGAAGTACTTCACCGACACCGAGCTGGTGAACCAGGACGGCAAGCCGATGCGCTTCTACAGCGACCTGATCAAGGGCCGCTCGGTGGTGATCAGCACCGTCTTCACCCGCTGCAAGGGCATCTGCCCCACGCTGAACCTCAAGATGGCCGGCATCCAGCGGTGGCTGGGGAACCGGCTGGGCAAGGACGTGGTGCTGCTCTCCATCACCCTGGACCCGGAATACGACACGCCGCCGCGGATGGCGGAGCTGGCGAGGCAGCTCAAGGCGAAGCCCGGCTGGTACTTCCTCTCCGGGAGCAAAGAGAACGTCGGCACCATCCTCAAGAAGCTCGGCCAGTGGGTGGAGACCACCGACGACCACAACGCGGTGCTGCTGGTGGGAAACGATCGCACCGAGCTGTGGAAGAAGGCGCAGGGACTCGCCGGCTCGGGCGACCTGCGCACGGTGATCGAGAGCGTGGTGGGCAGGCCGTGATCGGCCTGCTCGCGTCGCTCCTGGCGGGAGCGGCGGTCCTCCCGGCGGCGGCGCCCAGCGCTTCCCGCGGCAGGCAGATCTACCTGCGGGGCCAGGGCGGCAAGGGGCCCGCCATCGCCGCCTCCATCGACGGCTGGCAGAGCCAGGTGCCGGCCTCGCTGCTCGCCTGCGCCTCCTGCCACGGCGCCGACGGCGAGGGCCGGCCCGAAGGCGGCGTGACGCCCAGCCCGCTCACCTGGGACCAGCTCACCAAGCCGTACGCGGTGGAGGAGGCGGGCGGCAGGTCGCGCCCGCCGTACACCGAGAGTACGCTGGCGCGCGCGGTCATGACCGGCCTCGACTCCGCCGGCCGGCCGCTGCAATCCACCATGCCGCGCTTCCGGATGTCGGGCGAGCAGCTTCACGACCTGGTCGCGTATCTCAAGATCCTCGGCAGGACCCGCGAGCCGGGGCTCACCGACCAGAGCCTCGCGGTGGGCATGTTCGTGCCCTCCTCGGGTCCCCAGCAGAAGATCGGCGAGGCGATGCGGCAGGTGGTCAGCGCGCTCTTCGATCGCGCCAACGCCCACGGAGGCCTCTACGGGCGCAAGCTGGAATTGCGCGTGCTCCGCTCCGAAGACGGCGCAAGCGCCCTCGCAGGCGGGCAGGTGTTCGCGCTCCTGGGCGGATTGAGCGGGGTGACCGGCCTCGACGTCGCCGCACTGGCCGAGGAGAAGGAGATCCCGCTGATTGCTCCGGTGGTGACCGATCCCGACCCGGGATCGCCTGCCCGCCGCTATTCGTTCTACCTGTTTCCCGGCATGCGCGAGCAGGCGCTGGCGCTCGCCGCGTTTGCCGAGGAGCAGGTGGAGAAGAAGGCCTTGCGCGCCATCGTGGTGTACCCGCGGACCCCGCGCGCAACCGGCCTGGCCCAGGCGATCGAGGAGCACGCCAGGGACGCCGGGTGGGCGGGTGTGAAGGAAATCGGTTACCGCGAGGGGGCCTCCGATGCGGAAGCCGCGGTGGCAGCGGGCAGGAAGGCGTCCGCGTCGGCGCTCTTCTTCCTCGGCAGCCCCGCCGAGGCGGCCTCGCTGCTCTCCGAGGCCGCGAAGCGGTCGTTCACTCCTTCGGTCTTCCTCGAGGGGCTGCAGGCGGGCCGCGAGCTCTCGGCCGCCCCTCCCGCCTTCCAGGACCGCCTCTTTCTCGCCTTCCCGGGGCTGCCCCTGGCGCGCGGCACCGAAGCGGAGCAGGACTTTCACGCGCTCCTGGGGAAGCAGGCGCAACCGGGCATGCAGGCGTTCCAGCTCTGGGCGTACGCCGGAGGGCGCATCCTGCTGGAGGCGCTTCGCACCGCCGGGCGGCGCCTCGACCGGGAGAAGCTGATCACCTCGCTGGAGGGGCTCTACGACTTCGAGGCAGGGACCGCCGCGCCGGTGCGGTTCGGGCCCGGGCGCAGGCTCGGCACCTCCGGCGCCACCATCGTGCGGCTGGACGCCAGCGTGCACCAGATGGTCGTGGTGCGTCCATGGGTCGACGTGGAGAACTAGCGGATCGAGCCGGGCGCGGACGGAGTTGCAGCCGCCGCGCCCGGCGTCAGGGCGCGACCTGATCGGTCGGGGCGCGACGCGCCTCAGATGGCTTCGAGGAACTCCGCGTTGGAGTTGTACTCGGCCAGCGACTTGAGCAGCCGCTCCATCGCCTCGACGGGCTTGAGCGCGAAGAGCGCGCCGCGGAGCTTCTTCACCTTCTCGTACTCGTGCTGCGAGAAGAGCTTCTCCTCCTTGCGGGTGCCGGAGGTCTGGATGTTGATGGCCGGGAAGATGCGCTTCTCGGCGAGCTGGCGGTCGAGGTTGATCTCGGAGTTGCCGGTGCCCTTGAACTCCTCGAAGATCACCTCGTCCATGCGCGAGCCGGTGTCGATGAGCGCGGTGGCGATGATGGTCAAGGAGCCGCCCTCCTCGGCGTTGCGGGCCGCGCCGAAGAGCCGCTTGGGGCGCTCCAGCGCGCGCGAGTCGACGCCGCCCGAGAGCGTGCGCCCCGAGGACTCGACCTCCTTGTTGTAGGCGCGCGAGAGGCGGGTGATGGAGTCGAGCAGGATGACCACGTCCTTGCCGGCCTCGACCAGCCGCTTGGCGCGCTCCAGCGCCATCTCGGCCACGTGCAGGTGCTCGTCGGTGGGCCGGTCCGAGGAGGAGGCGAAGACGTCTGCCTTCACCGTGCGGCGGAAGTCGGTCACTTCCTCGGGCCGCTCGTCCACCAGCACCACGAACTGCACCACCTCGGGCCGGTTCACGGTGATGGCGTGCGAGATCTTCTGCAGCATGATGGTCTTGCCGGTCTTGGGCGGCGCGACGATGAGCATGCGCTGCCCGAGACCCACCGGCGAGACGATGTCGATGACGCGGGTGAGGAGCTCCTTGCCGTTGGTCTCCAGCACCACGCGGTCGTCGGGATCGATCACGGTCAGGTTCTGGAACGCGGTGCGCCGCGCCGCCTCCAGGGGCGGCAGGCCCTCCACGCTCTCCGTCTTCACCAGCTGCAGGCGCCCGTTGCGCCGCACCGCCTGCCCGGTGACCTGCACGCCGGGACGCAACCGGTCGCGGTCGATGATGTGCCGCGGCACGTCCACGTCGTCCTGCTGGGGCAGGAAGTTGTACTTCGGGGTGCGCAGCCTCCCGTTGCCGCGGTGATCGACGTCGAGCACGCCTTCGCAAGGCACCGCCGGCTCCTGGCGCTGCTGCTGCTGTTGCTGCTGGGGATGGCGCTGCTGCTGGCGCTGTTGCTGTTGCTGCTGGCGCTGCTGCTGCTGTTGCTGCGGGGGCTGCTGCGGCTGGGGCATGCCGTCCAGGTTCTGCGGAGCGGGCGCGCCTTCTCCGGCGGTGGCGGCCTGCGGCGGCGGGCCTTCCTGCCCCTGCGCCGGCGCCGCGCCCTCGCCGGCGTTCTCGGCGGGGCCTTCGTCGCCAGCGGCGTCGTTCTCCACGTCGACGATGCGGCCCTGCGCGTCGAGAGGCGGCGGCGTCTGCCCCTGTCCGTGGCCGCCCTTGCCGCGGCGCCCGCGGCCGCCCCTGCGATTGCGCCGGAACTTCCGCCGGCCCTGGCCCTCCTGCTGCTGCCCCTGGGCCTGGCCGAACTGGGGATTGCCGCCGTTGCTGCCCCCCCCCGGCTGCGGGTAGCGCGCGTTCCCCGGCTCGGGTGCATCGCTCCCGGAGGCCTGGGGTCCAGTCGGGGCGGGGGGTCGCTGTCCTTCTCCGTTCATCCGTGACTCCATCACTTTTTCAGCAGGCGGCTGAGAAAGCCGCCTTTCGCCTGCCCGGCAGGCTGGTTTCGCAACCGCCGGAGCTCGTCCTTCGCCTGGGCGAAGTCGGGATCCTTCTCGATCGCCTTGCGGAGCTGCGCCCTCGCGCGCTCCGGGTCGCCTTGCGCCTCGTACATCTGCGCGAGGAACAACGTCGCGCTGTGCAGCCGGCCGTCCATCTCCAGCGCCTTCTCCGCGTGCTGGAGCCCGTCCTCCGGCCTTCCGCTCCGGCGGAACATGGCCATGCCCAGATAGGCATGGAACTCCGCCTCGGTGTCGTTGAGGGCGATGGCCTGGCGGAACTGCGCCTCCGCCTCCTCCCAGCGGCCGGCCCTGAAGAGCGCCTCGCCCTTCTGGAAGAACGCCTCCGCCTTCAGGATCACGCCCACGTCGGTGGGGAGGCCCTTCGCCTTGCGGTCGAGGTAGACGTCGTGGTCGGCGCGCCGGTTCTTGTCCGAGAGCACCGAATACGCCTCGTTGACCCTGGCGAACAGCTCCTCCGCGGCGCGGCGGGCCGACCCCAGGTCGAGGCCGCTGAACGAGTCGGAATGGAAGCGCTTCGCGGCGTCGAAGTAGGCGCGCTTGATCTCGTCGACCGAGGCGTTCTGCTGGACGCCCAGCACCTCGTAGTGGGACGCGTCGCGGAGATGGTCGCGCTCGCCGAAGAGCATCCTGCGGGCCGCCTGCGACTCGGGGGAAAAGACCTTGCCCCGGTCCTCGTCCACGGCAGCCGCCACCGACTGCGGCTCCGGCTTCGCCGGCGCCCTGGCGGCGGACCCCGAGAGCAGGAGCAGGCCGCTCATGCACAGCCACTGGAAGAGGGGCAGCTCCGGCGCCTTGATCCAGGAAAGCGCCTCGCCCACGGTCCGGCCCGGGCCCGCCTGCGGCGTCACCGCCTCGCCCGGCCAGAAGGTCTTGAGCGCGAACACCTCGCGGTCCAGCTCGGGGCTGCGGCTGACGTGCTCGTGCGCATGCGCTTCCAGCCAGGGCCGCGCCGCCGCCGGCTTCCCCAGCCTCCGCGCCGCCTCGAGCACCAGCGCGACCGGGCTTGCGCGCATGTCGGGCACGCCGCTGACCGCCTCGAGCGGCTTCTGCTCGAACTTGTAGGTGCCCTCCACCACCCCGAGCGCGCCCACGCACACGTCGCTGGTCTGCTGGCGCAGGCCCACCTTGAGCTGCTCGGGAGTCATCACCCGCGCGCTGGCGAGCGCCTCGTGGAGCGGGATGTTCTGCTGCTTCGCCAGCGCGACGGCGCGGTCGAACGAGGTCTGCTTGATGACGCCGGAGGCGATCTGCGCCGCTCCCACCGATTCGGCGCGCACGTTGGACTGGGCGAAGCGCACCATGCCCTGCTGGAAGGTGACGGCGCGGCGCACCGAGTCCTGCGCGACCGTCAGCACTCCGGTGGCGCGCTCGCGCAGGAGCTGGACGAAGATGGCGGCCACCGGCTTCTCCGAGAGCGGCCGTTCCTGCGCCGGCTGCGCGCCCGCGGCGCCGGTGTGCCTGGAGAGCGCGGCGCGCAGCGCTGCCGGCTCGAAGGGCTTGGCAAGGAACGCCTCGGGCTTGATCCGGGCGGCGAACTCGGCCGGCAACTGCTTGTAGATGCCGCTGACGATGATGAGCGGCAGCTTCTCCCCCCAGGCGGCGCTGCGCGCGGCGGTGGCGAACTGGAAGCCGTCCTGCTCCGCCAGCACCAGGTCCAGCACCACCGCGGAGAAGGGCTGGCCGGAGGCGGCGGCCTGCGCGCACATCTCCTGCGCCTCGCGCGCGGAGGCGGTGGCCCGCGCAGACAGCCCGACTTCGACGGCGATGGCCGAGAGCAGCCGCGAGGCGCTCTGCTCGTCCTCGACGATGAGGACCGTCAGCGCCATCTACTGGACCTCCAGATCGAAGGGCAGCGCCGCGCGCATCGTGCCCGGTTCGCCCAGGAGCCGCAGCGCGCGCACGGCGCGCGGCCCCAGGTTCATCGGCAGCGCATCCAGAGCGGAGACCCCGGCGAAGTCGGAAAAGCCCACCTCGAGGGGGATCTCGTCTTCCAGGTCCACCTCGGCGTCGGGCGCGAGGCCCGCGAGGCGCCTGGCCTCCGCCAGCGCGTCCTCGAACCCGCCCAGGCGATCGACCAGCTTGCGCTCCAGGGCCTGGGCGCCGGTCCATACCCTGCCCCGGGCCAGCGCATCCACCTGCTCGCGGGAGAGCCCGCGCGCCTCGGCAACCCGGTCCACGAAGGTGGCGTAGAAGTCGTCCACCCAGGCCTGCAGCGTGCGGCGCTCGGCGTCGGTGACGCCGCGGCCGGGGTTGAAGAGATCGGCGCTCTCGCCGCGCTTGAGCGTGACCAGGTTGAGCCCCAGCTTCCCGAACAGCTCGGAGGCGTCGAAGTGGCCGATGAACACGCCGATGGAGCCCGTGATCGTCCCCGCGCCGGCGAAGATCTCGTCCGCCCCCGCGGCCACGTAGTAGCCGCCCGACGCGGCCACGTCTCCCATGCTCGCCACCACCTTCTTCTTCTTTTCCTTCCGCGCGCGGACCAGCTCGCGCCAGATCAGGTCGGAGGCGTTGCCGTCGCCCCCTGGTGAATCGATGCGCACCACGATGGCCGCAACCTCCGGATCGTCCGCCAGCCGGTGGATGCGGCGCGAGATCGGATCGGAGCCGGCCACCTCCACGGCCCCGAAGGGATCGCGCGCACCCTCCCCGCGGACGATGTCGCCGACCACGCGCACCACGCCGATCTTCGGCCGCCTGCCCCAGCGCAGCTCGCGCCCGGTGGACCGTCCGGATTCGACCTTCGTGAGGTGGACGCTGCCGCCCAGGATCTTCCCTGCCTCCTCTTCGAGCTGATCGGGATAGATCAGCCCGTCGATCAGCCCCGCCTGCACCGCCTCCCGGGGCTTCAGGATGCCCTCGTCCAGGAGGGACTTGACCTTCCCTTCATCGAGGTGTCGTGCCTGTGCGATGTCCTGCACGTACCTGCCGTAGAAGTCCTCGAGGATCGACGTCTCCACCTCGCGCTGCTCGCCCGACATCCCGCTGCGGGTGAAGAGGTCCGGCGCGTTCTTGTAGGCGCCGACGCGGAAGAATTCCGCCTTCACTCCGAGCTTGTCGAGGCCCGCGGCGGCAAACAGCGCCGTCGCGGAGAAACCGTTGATCAGCAGGACCGACTGCGGGGCCGCGTAGACCCGGTCGGCCCGAAGAGCGACACTATATTCGAGGTCCCCGCCGCTTTCCAGATAGAAAAGCACTTTCTTTCCCGAAGCCTTGAGATTCTCGATACCTGCCCGCAGTTCGCCCGCCCGCTCGAGCCCCAGCGGCAGGCCTCCGCTGCGCAGCACCACGGCCCTGGTGGAGGAGTCCTTCGCGAGGCGGCGCATGGTCTCCAGGGTCCGCTGGAGCGGATCGCGGGTGGTGGCGCCGAGCACCAGGGCGGCCGGTCCGGGATGGGGGCGCTCGAGCGCCGTCTTGAGGTCGATCTCCGCGGCGCGGGAGATGGGAAAGGAGGCGGCCGGCCACCTTTCCGTAGAGGCCCGGACCCTCCACGAGTCGCGCGCATCGCCGGCGCCGAATCCCGGCGCGTAGGCGACCCCGGCGTGCGCCAGATCGAGCTGGAGGCCGACGAGTCCGGTGGTCTGTGACCCGTCGAGCAGGGCGAGCTGGCCGATCAGCGTGAGGCCGCGGACGACCCGCGCCTGGGCGGTGACGAACCACTCCTTGTGATCGAGCCCGCACGCCGGGCCCGGCGCGTTGGTGCACTCGCTCCAGCGCAGGTCGGCGGCGAGATCGAGCCGCTCGCCGATGGGCCGGACCGCCGCGGAGAGCTGCCAGCGGCGCGGCAGCGGGCCGGGCCGGTTGGCGTCGAGGAGCGCCGCCCCGAGAGAGAGGAAGCGGAAGGGGCGGAGCAGGGCGCCGAAATCCCAGGAAGACAGCTCCAGGCCGGAGAACCCATGGTGCACGGCGCCCAGGCTCAGCAAGCCGAGCCGCAGCGCCGCTCCGACGCTGGTGCGCCGGACCGAGGAGGGCTCGAACCAGTCGAACCCCAGGCCGAGCGAGAGCGGACCGCCGCCGCCGGTGAGGTAGAGCGCCTCGATGCGCGGATGGCCCGCCGCGTAGAAGCCGTTGTGGAGGAAGTCGGCCTCGAAGCCGCGGACGTACCCCAGACCCGCCGGGTTGCCGCCCAGGGAGGTGCCGTCGTCCTGCAGCGAGAACGACTGTCCCGGGGTCACCGCCCCCTGGGTGGCGACCTGCGCGGTTGCGGCAAAAGCGCCCAGCCAGACAGCTAGGGAACAGACCGAGCCAGCACGCATGAGTCCTCCTCTGACAAGCGGCTTCGAATGGACTAATGTCCGCCTGAAGCGGGCAGCTGCATCCGGGGAGACCAACGCATGCTCGATCCCAAGACCATCCGCAACATCGCCGTGATCGCCCACGATGGGGCGGGGAAGACCGCCCTCACCGAGGCGCTCCTGCGTCACGACGCCCCGGCGCGCGCCTCGAAGGATGGCTCCACCAGCCACCTCGACGTGGACCCGGAGGAGGCCAAGCGCAACTTCACCGTCGCGACGCACGTCACCTTCGCCGAGCACGACGGAACGCTCCTCAACCTGCTCGATGCCCCGGGATTCTCCGACTTCCTCACCGATGCCGACCGGTCGATGGCGGTTTGCGAAGGCGGCCTCCTGCTCGTCTCCGCCGTCTCCGGTGTCAAGCACCAGACGGAGGCGCACTGGGAGATGGCGGCGGAACGCTCTCTGCCACTTCTCGCCTGCGTGAACAAGCTCGACAAGGACCGCGCCTCGTTCCTGCGCGCCCTGGACGACATGGAGAAGACGCTCAACGCCAAGCCGGTCGCGCTGCAGCTTCCCATCGGCCTGGGCGACAGCTTCAGCGGCGTCATCGACCTCGTCACCATGCGCGCCCACGCCTACACCAAGAAGACCGACGGCAGGTTCGGCGGCTTCGTGGAGGAGGACATCCCCGAGCAGCTCATGGCCGAGGCGGCCCGCCTGCGCACGCGGCTGATGGAAGCGGTGGCGGAGACCGACGACGCCATGCTGGAGGCGTACCTCGACGGGAAGGAACCGTCGGAGGCGGCGCTGGTGGACGGCATCGCGCACGCGGTGCTGGGACGGCGCTTCCTCCCCGTGCTGGCCTGCGCGGCGCGGCCGGGCATCGGCGTGGACGACGTGGCTGCGGCGCTGGTGCGCTACCTGCCCCCGCCCACCGTGCGCCGCGAGGTGAAGGGCAAGGATCCGAAGAACGGCGAAGTGGTCCGGCCCGCGCAGCGCGACGCGCCGCTGACCATGCTGGCGTTCCGCAACACCGTCGATCACTTCGTCGGCCGGCTCACCGCATGCCGCATCTACTCGGGCGCGGTGAAGCACGGGTCGATCATCACCAACCCGCGCACCGGAAGCAGCGAGACCGTGCAGCACGTCTACCGGATCGACGGCAACCATACCGTCGAGATCCCCGAGGCGGTGGCGGGCGAGATCGTCGGCTTCATGAAGCTGAAGGACGTCCACGTCGGCGACACGCTCTGCGCGGCCGACGCGCCGCCGGTGCGGCTGGACTTCATCCCCGAGCCCCGGCGGGTGATCGCCTACGCGCTCAAGATCGACCGCGAGCAGGAGGAGAAGGTCGGGGTGGCGCTGCACCGCCTGCTCGAGGAGGACCCCTCGTTGGAGATGGTGCGCGACCCGGAGACCAACGAGACGCTGCTCAAGGGCATGGGCCAGGTGCACATCGAGGTGGCGGTGGAGAAGCTCAAGCGCAAGTTCGAGGTGGACGTGCACCTCGAGCTGCCCCATCCCGCCTACCACGAGACCATCAACGGAAAGGCCAAGGCGCAGGGCAAGTACAAGCGGCAGAGCGGCGGGCGCGGCCAGTACGGCGACTGCCACATCGAGCTCGAGCCCCTGCCGCGCGGAACCGGCATCGAGTTCGAGGACGCCATCGTGGGGGGCGTGATCCCGCGCAACTTCATTCCCTCGGTGGAGCACGGCATCCGCGACGCGGCCAAGCAGGGGCCGCTGGGCGGGTTTCCGCTGGTGGATTTCCGCGCGCGGCTGGTGGACGGGTCGTTCCACACCGTGGACTCCTCCGACATGGCCTTCCGCATCGCCGGCTCGATGGCGCTCAAGAACGCGCTGGCCACCGCCAGGCCGGTGCTGCTCGAGCCGATGATGCGCCTCGAGGTGGTGGTGCCCGACGAGATGCTGGGCGAGGTGATCGCCGACCTCACCTCGCGGCGCGGGAAGATCTTCGGGATGGAGCCCACCTCCAAGGGCACGCTCATCCACGCCCAGGCGCCGCACGCGGAGCTGCGGACCTACGCGCCGGAGCTGCGCTCGCTGACCAAGGGGCTCGGGTACTTCACCATGGAGCTGCTCGGATACGAGGAGGTGCCGACGCACGAGGCGCAGAAGGTGCTGGCGCAGAGGGCGGCGGAGATGGGAAAGGAAGAGGTCAAGCCCAACCAGCCGGGCAAAGGGAAGGCTTGAGGCGCGGCCTGGGCGGGCTGGCCTGTTTCGCGCTCGCGCTCCTCGTCGCACTGGGATGCGGGCGCGGAATCGCCAAGCCGGCCTGCGGTCCGGATTCGTTCACCTGGAATGACCAGCGCTGCAGCGCGCCGCTTCCCGACGGCGGAGCGGCGACCTGCACCGAGGCGGGCGACGGCAAGACCTACTTCCGCTGCAGCGCGAACTGCCAGTGCCCTGCATCCGCGCCGGAGTGCGCGACGCTGGGGCTCTTCCAGGGCGGCGACTTCTCCTGCAATGGCTCGGTGACGGTGTGCTTCGCGTCCGCGCGAACGGACTGCCCCGCCGGCGCGCGATGATCCGGTGCCGATCGGGAACGCACCCACAACGCCCCGGAACGGCTCGCAAGCTCTCCGGTCACCGCCGCCGATGCTTCCGGTGACGGTCGCGGCGGATGGCGTTCGCGGACTTTTGCATCTCGGCCGAGACCTCGAGCTCTTCCCGAATGGCCTTCCGGGTCACCGTGTCGAATTGCGCGGTCGCAGCAAGACGTTGCTTCTCCGCGGTTGCGCGGAGCCCCTCCGCCTGCCGTCGAAGCGTCTCCGCGAGCATGAAGACCTCATCGCGATGGTGGCGCGCCTCTTCCGCCGCACGGCGAGCAACTTCCGCGCTTCCTCTTGCCGTTTCCGCCAGGCGCCGCAGGTCTTCGCCCGAGATGCGCAGCTGTTCCGCAGAAGCGCGGCTCTCCTCCGCAGCGACGCGCGACACCTCTGCGGCCCGCCGACGCCGTTCACTGTGCTGGCGCTGCGACTCCGCACTGGCTCGTCTGTCCGCTCGACGCGTCGCCGCCATGGAGGCGACTATCGGATCTTCCGCCGCGCGAATGCAAGCGCATGCCAGGCACCGCGTTGAAGCAGCACGGAAGCTCCGGGCCGCTCGTCGAACGAGAAGCCGACGCTCCCGGTCGGCTGGTCAGGCAAGGTCGCCGGCTCGACGGCCGAGATCCCGAAACCCGATCCGCACGCTGTCCCCTCAAAGGAACAGCGACGCGCCCGCGAGCACCTGAGATTCGACCGGCCAGCGCGCGGCCTCCGCCCACAGCGAGATGCGGCCGAGGTGCACGCGCAGCGTGAGCTTCAGGTCGAAGGCCGAGTGCGAGGCTGCCCAGGGCAGGGCATGCCAACCGCCCTCGCCGAGGACCGAGAGGCGGTCGCCGAGCGCGAGGCGCGCCCCGCCCACCGGCCCGATCCCCAGGCGCATCGCGCTCCCGGCGAGACCGTCCAGGGCGGGCGCGCCGGCCAGCGCGGCATCGGCGAGCGCGTAAAGCGTGAGCCGGTCGCCGGCGATGCTCGTCGAAAGCCCGCCGGCAATGCTCGCGATTCCGGCGAGGCAGCCGCGGCAGCCCGCGTCGCGCAGCCTGGTGGCGCCGAGCTGCGCCTTCCAGGACGGGTGGCGATCGAAGGCACCGAAATCGGTGAGCGAGACGATGTCCACGAGCAGCGCCTGTTCGAGCGCCGCAGCGTGGGCTCGCGGCGCGTAGCTCACGCGCACGGGCAGGAACTCGATCTGCGCCAGCGCCGGGTAGCCGGCCGGCGGATCGGCGAGGTCGTGCAGCGCCAGGCGGAAGTCGTACACCGCGAGGGGACCCGCGAGCGTGGAGGCGCCTGCCCCGGCGCCCGTCCTCATCGAGCCGTGACCGAGCTGCGGCGCGGTCGCAGGCGGAACGAACTCGATCTCGTCGCTCTGCACGCCGACATCGCTGCGCCGGTCCATCAGCCGCTGCTTCAGCCCGGCTGCGGGCGTCACCACGTTGTCGAGCAGCTCGCGCGCGTGCGCGAAGTCGACGTAGTCGAGCGCCGCGTCGAGGACATGCGCCTCGCCCAGCGGCGTGAGCCCGGGCAATGGCGCCTCCGGGCGATCCAGGACCGTCTCCAGCGCCTTGCGCTCGTCGGGGGCGAGCGCCGCGAGCCGCGTCCGGAACTGCGTCCGGATCGACGGCCGGAAGTGGACGGCGCGCACCAGCCCGGGGTTGGCGTAGAGCGCCTTCACCGTGTCGGCCGGGATCACGATGGGTCCCACGTGGCGGAGCAGCTCGAGGCGTGGCGCGGCCGCCTCCAGCGCCGCGAGGATGCCCTGCGAGCAGTTCTCGGTCAGGTAATAGTAGTCGAACCAGGTCGACCCGAGCTCCCAGAGGTGCGACGCGAGCAGCGCCGTCTCCGCAGGCGAGAGGTCGAGGTCGTACTCCCAGAGATCGCGCGACTCGTAATCGGCGTACTCGCGCACCTTGTAGAAGTAGGGGTAGTTGTTCCAATGCCCCTGGAAGAGTCCGGTCAGGCCTTTGAAGGCGTAGAGAATTGCATTGTGGGTATCGGCGGTGGCGGCGTAGTCGATGCCCGAGTCGACCAGCTCGAAGCGGCGGCCGGACTGCGCCGCGGCGGCCTTGTTCAGCCGCAGGAAGGTGTGGCCGAAGGCGGAGGCCGGGTTGTTCAGGTAATAGGAGGAGAAGACCAGCGTCACCGAGCGCGCGGCGACGCGTGCGCGGAACTCGGCGAGCCGCGTGCAGCTTGGTTGCGGCAGGCGCGCCGGATCGATGCCGAGCCGCTCGCTGAGCCACGCCAGCCGCGCGGGGAACTGGCACTGCGGGTGCTGGATCTTCTCATCCCCGGGCAGCGGGGCGAAGAAGCCGGCGAGCGTCGCCTCCAGCTCCGCTTCCGGGTCGTTCTTGCCGCCCGGCGCGAGGAAGAACGCGGGGCCGTCCGCATCGCTCTCGACGCCGCCGAGGAGGCGCGGCCGATAGTGGACGAGCCGCAGCCAGGCGCGATCGGAGGCCAGATGGCGCGCCCTCGCGGCCGCGACCAGCGCGGCGAGATCGGCCCGATCCCGGCCGGCGGGATCGGCGGCGCCGCCCAGGGCGAGCGCGGCGATCGCGAGGACGGCGTGGATCAGGGCCGGCGACGGGAGGCGACCCCGGGCCGCCTCCCCCTCGGCGCGCCGCGCGCGCAGCCAGTCCCGGCCGCCGAAGGCGGCTCAGGGACCACGCCTGTAGTGTTGGACCTCGGCGTTATGAGATGCGTTCCAGTGTGGCTCGCCACCTCTACAGCGTATCACTACCCGAGGTTCTGGCAGGCCAGCGAGGCGTCGCTCTTGAGCGTGGAGAGGACGGTGGCGGTCACGGCGTCGTTGGAGACGCTCTCGTTGGGGAAGATGGCGCGGAAGCTCTTCTGCAGCCTGGCGCCGACCGCGCGCGAATCGGCGCAGCCGCTGATCCAGGTCAAGGTCCCGATGGTCTCGCCCGAGCCGCGCGAGATGTCCTTCGCCAGCGCCTCGCGGTTGGCCTCGATGAAGACGCGGGTGGCCTGCGCGCTGGAGAGGCCGCTGCAGTTCGAGGTGCCCGTGCTGATGCCGAAGGTCTGGGTGCCGAACAAGCCGTTGGTGGTGGCGGCGAGGATCTGGACGAACCCCTGCTGCTCCCCGAACGCCATCGATCCGAGACCGCACCCTGCGTCGCCGTAGCGGCCCTTGGTCCCGCGGATGGCGCTTTCGGTGCTGCCCTGCTTGTCCGCGGCGGCGGCGCTCGTCCCCAGCGCAATGACCGTCAACAGCGCAATCCAGGTTTTGCACATCTTCATGTCTCCTCCGTCGGATTGAGAGGGAGCGAAGGAAGCGCCCCTCAGGCGCATCGCACCATACCAGCCCGGCGAGCGCTTGGCAGCAAGGCGACGTCGAGTCGACGGGGAGACAAAAAGCGACGCGGCGCCGCCGGAGCGAGCGCCGCGTCACGAACGAGCGAAGCGCGAATCGCGCGAGGCGGTGACGGCTCAGTGGCCGCTCTCGTCGTCGTGCCCGTCGTGGTTGTCGTCGTGGAAGGCGCGGAACGAGCTGCGGATGTTGTTGTCGATGGCCGACTTGTTCGCCGCCACCGTCGGGTCGAGCGGAGCGGCCGCCGTCCCGAACCAGTTGGTCGGGTCGACGTTCAGCGTGATGTTGCTGCCCGCGTTCAGCGTGACGTTCCCCTCGAACTTCTGCTGCGCCTCGATGTCGGTCACGTAGCTGAAGGCCGAGCTGTTGAACGTGCCGTCGACGATGATCGACGCGTTCTTGCTCGCCATCTCGGCGATGCCCGGATCCGACGACACGACGTTGCCGTCCTCGCTGCCCGACGGCTTGTGGACCTTCAGCTTGATCTCCTTGTACTGGCCGGGCGTGAACGGGGCGTCGACCACCTTCTCGACGGCGCCGTTCTCCAGCGTCGTCCCCTGCAGGTCGAGCAGGAACGGGCCCGCCTTGATCTCGTCGTCATCGCTGTCGTCCGACAGGTTCCCGCTCGCCTTCTCCAGCTTGAGGTCGCGGATCACGATCCGGATGCGGTTCACGACGGCGCCGTTGGAGACGGTGAGCGCGTTCGACGCGGCGGTCGTGGTCGCGGACGAGCCGGCCTTCGCGCTGAAGGAGAGGTTCGACCCACCACAGCCAGCGAGCACTGCAGCAAGAGCGACGGCAATTGAAGTCTTCATCGGTTTGCCTCCCAGGGTCTGGATACAGGACTGGACCCGCGAGGGCGCGGTCACGGTAAATCCACCAGATGTCCGCGAATGAACGAGAGAAAAACGGGCGCGCTGCACCTCCCTGGTGCGCCCATGTGTGACCTGCGCCGACCGACTCTGGCAGGGCACGCAGCGCGACGTCCGCGTCGGGGACAGGGACTCTCAGGCCTGGGACGATCTCGCCCGGGCCCGCTCGCCAGCCGGCCGCCTCGACCGGCACCTCCCCATGCTTGTGGCGGACGGTGACGCCCGTGCCCTGATTGGGGCAGACTCCCGCGCCATGCCCATCCTCGCCCTCGTCGCGATCCTCCTTGCGCAGGTGCCCGAATCCGTCTTCGGCGCGATGAAGTACCGGCCCATCGGCCCTTTCCGCGGCGGGCGCGCGCTCGCCGTCACCGGCGTCCCCGGCAAGCCGCTCACCTTCTACTTCGGCGCGGTGGCGGGCGGCGTCTTCCGCACGGATGACGGCGGAGGCACCTGGACGCCGATCTTCGACGACCAGGCCAACCTCTCCATCGGCGCCATCGCCGTGGCCGAATCGGATCCCAACGTCCTCTATGTCGGCACCGGCGAGGCGTGCATCCGCGGCAACGTCACCTACGGCAAGGGCGTGTACCGGACCGACGACGGCGGACGCACCTGGCGATTCCTCGGGCTGCCCGACACGCGGCAGATCGGCCGCATCGCCGTCCACCCGCGAAACGCGGACGTCGCCTTCGTCGCGGCGCTCGGCCATGCGTTCGGCCCCAACCCGGAGCGAGGGGTGTTCCGGACCCGCGATGGCGGCAAGAGTTGGGAGAAGGTGCTCTTCAAGGACAACGACACGGGCGCCATCGACGTGGTCCTCGATCCGCAGGACCCGCAAGTTGTCTTCGCCGCTCTGTGGCAGGTGCGGCGGTCTCCGTGGAACCTGGTCAGCGGCGGGCCCGGCAGCGGCATCTACCGGTCGCGCGACGGCGGCACCCACTGGATGAAGCTCTCCGGGCACGGATTGCCGGCGGGGGATCTCGGCCGCATCGGACTCGCGGTCTCGCCTGCCGACGGCCGCCGTGTCTATGCCGTCGTCGAAGCGAAGGAGGGTGGCCTCTTCGTCTCGGACGACGGCGGCGATTCCTGGACGCGGCAGAACGACGACGAGCGCATTCGCCAGCGGGCCTGGTACTTCAGCCACGTCTGGGCCGACCCGAAGGCGCGCGACACCATCTATCTCGCGAACACCGGCCTCTATCGCTCGACGGACGGCGGCAAGACGCTGACGCTCCTGCCCGCGCGCCACGGCGACCATCACGGCCTGTGGATCGACCCGCAGGATCCGCGGCACATCATCGAATCGAGCGACGGCGGGGCGGCGATCTCCCTCGACGGCGGCCAGACATGGTCGCGGCCGAACAACCAGCCCACGGCGCAGTTCTATCACGTGGCGGCGGACGACCGTTTCCCCTATCGCGTCTACGGCGCGCAGCAGGACAACTCCAGCGTCTCGGTGCAGAGCCGGTCCGACACGGGCGTGATCGGCGACCAGCAATGGTACCCGATCGGAATCGGCGAGGCGGCGTACATCGTTCCCGATCCGCGCGATCCCGACGTCGCGTTCGGATCGACGAGCACCGGCGCGATGGTCCGCTACGATCATCGCACCGAGCAGTCGCAGATCCTCGGCCCCTGGCCGGTGGAAACCGCCGGGCGCGGGGCGGGCGAGTTGAAGCACCGCTTCCAGTGGCTTTCGCCGCTGATGATGTCGCCGCACGAGCCAAAAACACTCTACGCGGGCGGCGAGGTGGTCTTCAGGAGCGAGGATGCCGGGATGACGTGGACCGCGATCAGCGGCGATCTCACGCGCAACGACAAGTCGCGGCAGAAGGCTTCGGGCGGCCCGCTCACGCTCGACATCACCAGCGTCGAGTATTTCGACACCGTCTTCGCGCTCGCCGAATCGCCGGTGAAGAAGGGCGTCCTCTGGGCGGGCACCGACGACGGCCTCATCCACGTGTCGCGCGACGGCGGCGGCAAGTGGCAGAACGTGACGCCCAGGGCGCTGCCGGAATGGGGGACCGTCTCGATCATCGACGCGTCGCCGTTCAACCCGGGCGCGGCGACCGTGGCGGTGGATCGCCATCGGATGGATGACCTCCACGCGTACATTTTCCGGACCAACGATTTCGGAGCGTCGTGGAAGCGGATCGACGCGGGCATCCCGGAGGGTTCGTTCGTCCGCGCCGTGCGCGAGGATCCGAAGAAGGCCGGTCTGTTGTACGCGGGGACCGAAACCGGCGTGTTCGTCTCCTTCGACGAGGGAGCGCACTGGCAGCCGCTGAAGCTGAACCTGCCGGTCGTCCCGGTCCACGACCTGATCGTCAAGGACGACGACCTGGTGGTGGCGACGCACGGGCGATCCTTCTGGATCCTGGACGACGTGACGCCCTTGCGGCAGGCGAGCGCCGCCATCGCGTCGAAGGACGTGTT
>DASSQZ010000146.1:0-19027 GCA_035702105.1 Myxococcales bacterium
CGCATCGTGAACCCCACGCCGCAGAGCCGCGCCGCCCTCGCCCAGGCCGTGCGCGACGCGCTCGACGGCGTGCCGGTGATGCTCGCCGACGATGCGCTCACCCGCGAGAGCACGCTCATCCTCGAGCGCCCCGCGCACCGCGATCCCGAAGGCCGCCGCGCGCAGGGGCGCGAGCTGGGCAGGCCGGAGAAGTTCACGCTCTTCAAGAGCGGCGGCGACTGCGTGCTGGTGCACGAGCGCACCGGCCGCCGCCTCCCGCTGGTGGCGACGGAGTGCGCCACCGCGCCGTAGCGATGGTCCGGATCGCGCTCATCCTCTGCTGCCTGGGCTGCGCGCTGACCCCGCGCCGCGTGCAGGTGCGGCCGGTGGCGCGCGACGAGCGGGGCGTCTCGCCCCTGCCCTACGTCTCCTCGGCCGCGGAGCGGTTCGTGGCCCCCGACGGCGCGCCCTGCGGAGGATACGGCGGCCACGTGAAGGACAACCTGATCGGCTGGGAAGCGCCGAATCCCGACGACGCGGCCTGCTCGCACGACACGCTCTACGACGGGCTCAAGCCCGCGGTGCTGGAGCTGCGCTGGCGGACCGAGGTGCCGGACGACGGCAGCTACGATCTGGTGTCCCTCGGCTACTCGGTGGGCGCCTGGGGCAGGGTGGTGAGCCGCGGCTCGCACTACGGAGACTACTTCGCCAAGGCCGAGGTGGTGGTCGACGCGCGCTCGGCGCACTGCGCGGCCACCTGGGCCAAGCAGCTCGCGCTGGCGCAGGTGACCGGCCCCGCCGATCGCCAGGCCAACTTCTCCGGCTACCTGGAGTTGCCCGACCTGGTGGTCTCGAACTGCCGCGCCCACGAGCCGCTCGACGTGCGCGTCCGCTTCGTGGGAGAGGCCAATCGCGGCCGCGTGGACGTGGACTGGTTCGGCTTTTCCGCGGTCGAGGACGCCGAGGTGAACCACATCTTCGGCCTGCGCCCGCGGCCGGGGGCGCGATGAGCAAGCCCAGGGTCGTGGCCGACTACGCCAGCGCCGAGGAGTATCTCGCCGCGCACGACGAGGAGATCTCCGCGGGCGGGCTCCTGGTCCGCGGCGCGGAGCTGCCCGAGGGGGCATCGCTCTCCGACTGCACGCTCGCGGTCCGCATCGGCGGCAAGGACGCCGCGGAGGTGCCGGCGCGGCTGGCGGGGGCGTGGCCGGAGGGCGTGACGGTGCTGCTCCCCGACGCCGCTCCCCTCGACGCGCTGGCCACCCGCCTGCGTGGACACGGGCCGCGGCAAAAGGAGGTGATGAGCCTCCAGGAGAAGCTGCAGCTCGCCGCCTGCTGCGACCGCGAGCTGAGGCTGCGGCTGCTCCGCGATCCCAACAAGCAGATCCATCCGCTGGTGCTGCGCAACCCGCGCATCGGGCTGGAGGAGGTGCAGTGGGCGGCGCACCTCACCACCCTGAACCCGGACGCGCTCAAGCTGATCGGCGACCACCCGGTGTGGGGCCAGCTCCCCGCCATCGCCACGGCGCTGGTGCGAAACCCCAAGACGCCGCTGCCGGTGGCGCTGCGCCTCGTGCCGCGCCTCCCCATCGGGGAATTGCGCGCGCTGGCGAAGAGCCAGGTGCGGCCGCAGGTGGTGCAGGCGGCGAAGAAGCAGTTGCTGCGGTAGTCCCCGCCTACTCCAGGTCGATGTTCCGGAACACGCCGGTCGCGTCCAGCACCGTGCCCCAGACCTTGTGCGACGCCTGGTGCTCGCTCATGCCGAAGCTCATCGGCGCGCCCACCCCCAGGTCCACGCCGCGCAGGCTCTCCAGGGCGTCGATCAGCGTCTCGGTGGTGAAGTCGCGACCGGCCTTGCGCAGCCCTTCGATGAGCAGGTTGGCGGCGAGGTAGCCTTCCAGCGAGACGAAGTCCGGCTTCTCCCCCAGCGAGTACCTGGGCAGCAGCTCCTGGTAGCGGAGCACCGCGGTGGAATTGCTCTGCGGCAGCGGCACCACCTGGGTGACCATGACGCCGTCGGCATCCTTGGGGCTCATCGACATCAGCTCGTCCGCCAGCGCCTGGCTGCCCACGAAGGAGACGCTGCCGAAGATCATGTCCGGCCGCTCCGCCTTCACCTTGTCGATGAAGCGCGCGGCGGCCTTGTAGGTGGGGACCATCACCACCGCCCGGATGCGCTTGTGGGCCAGCACCTGCTCCACGGCCTGGGCCACGTCCGAGGTGTTGCGCTGGTAGCCCACCCGCAGGGCCTTCTGCGGATCTCGGTTGTACTTGCGCAGCATCCGCGCCACGCCGTTGAAGCCGGCGTCGCCGTAGCCGTCCTGCTGCGCGAAGACGGCGATGTCGTCGATGGGGATGCGGCGCACGGAGACCAGGTACTTGACCATCGCCGCGGTCTCCTCGGCATAGCTGGCGCGGTAGTTGAACACGTAGCGGTCGGGCGGCTCGCGGCGCAGGAGCCCGGCGCCGGTGAAGGGGCCGAAGAAGAGCATCTTCTTCTCCAGCGCGTACGGCACCGCCACCTCGGCGGTGGGCGTGCCCACGTTGCCGAGGAAGCCGAACACCTTGCGCGTCTCCGCCAGCTCCTTCATCGCCGCCTTGGTGCGCTCCGGCTCGTAGCCGTCGTCCAGCGCCACCAGCTTGAGCTTGCGCCCGTTGACGCCGCCCGCCTCGTTGACGGCGGCGAAGGCGATGTCGATGCCGGTCTTCATCCCGCGCCCCAGCTCCTTGGCGGGGCCGGAGAACGGCGCGCTGATGCCGAAGGTGATCTCGGTGTCGGTCACGCCGCGGACGCTGGGGCGCGCGGCCTTCTGGGCATCCGCCTGGTGGCGCGCTGCCGCCGCGGCGGCCTCGCGCTCGGAGATGGCGGCGGCCTCCTGCCGCTGCTGCTCCTTGACGCCGCGCCAGTAGAGGAGCCCGCCGACGACGGAGGCCACCACCACTGCGGACGCGACGGCGATGGGGACCACGGATCTGCGGCGGGCGGGCTGCGGCTGGCTCTTGGGAATCATGCTCTCCTCCTGCTCGATCTCCACTTCGTCGGGGACCGTCCGTCCCGCCTCGTCTCCCGCCACCATCTCGTCGAGCACCAGCTTGCTCCAGGGCTCGAAGATGGTGCGCTGCCGCGCGCGCACGTTCAGCTCCACCCGGAACTCGCCCTCGGTGAGCCGGAGCGCGCGGCGCACGGCCTCGGCGCCCTGGACGCTGCCGAAGCGCGCGTCGACCAGATCGCCGTTCTCCACGTAGATGACGCCGTCGTGCTCGGGCCCTGCCGGGGAAACGATGGTCAGCGCGGCGGTCTGCCGGCTGAGCGTGTAGAGCTGGATCAGGTCGGCGAACGTCGTCTCCGACAGGTTTCCAGTGAGCACATCAATACGTTACGCCCGAGGGCAGGCGCTCGCGAAATTAAAGCGGAACGAAAAGATTGCACATTGCGGCAAGCACGATGTGCGAGGAAGGGCGCCTCTTCCCTACCGCGAGAAGGTGTCGCAGGATTCCACCGATCCGCTGCTCAGACCCGTCTTGAACCAGCGCGAGCGGTCGGCGGCGGAGCCGTGGGTGAAGGACTCCGGCGAGACGCGGCGCCCGGCCATCTGTTGGATGCGGTCGTCTCCCACCGCGGCGGCCGCCCGCAGGCCCTCCTCGGTGTCCCCTGGATCGAGGAGCTGCCGCTGCGCCGCCGAGTGTCCCCAGACGCCGGCGAGGCAGTCGGCCTGCAGCTCCAGCTTCACCGAGAGCGCGTTGCGCCGCGAGGGGTCGGCCTGCCCTTCGCGCTCCACCTTGCCGGTGATGCCGAGGAGCTTCTGCACGTGGTGGCCCACCTCGTGGGCGATCACGTAGGCCTGGGCGAAGTCGCCCGGAGCGCCGAAGCGGCGCGAGAGCTCGCGGTAGAAGCCCAGGTCGATGTAGACGCGCTCGTCCTCGGGGCAATAGAAGGGGCCCATGGCGGCGCCGGCGCCTCCGCACCCCGAGTCGGTGCGGTCCCAGAAGAGCACCAGCTTCGCCTGGCGGTAGCCGCGCAGGTCCCTTCCCCAGAGGCGCTGGGCGTCGTTGAAGGCGCCCACCGCCACCTTCTCCAGCCCCTGCTCGGCCTGCTTGCGCTGCTCGACCTGGGGCCCCTGCGCCTGCGTGGCCTGCCCGGTGTCGCCTCCCAGCAGGGCAAAGAAGTTCTGCCGGAAGACGAGGCTGAGGACGCCGAGCACGAGGATGCCGCCCAGCCCCAGCCTGCCGCCGGTGATGATTCCGCGGCGGTCCTCCACGTTGCTGCGGTCGTCGTCCCCGAGTCGCATCCGGCAAGGGTATTTTCTCCGGAGCCTTTGCGCCAGCTGCGCTAGGGTGGGGCCATGGCACAAGTCGGCGGCAACATCATCCTGGCACGGCGCAAGTACGTGGTGGAGCGCGGCGGGGAAGAGCTCTGGGATCGGGTGCTGCGGCACCTTCCCGAGACCGACGCAAAGCAGCTCCGCCGGACGCTGCTCGTCACCGGCACCTGGCCTCTGGAGCTGAACCTGCGCCTCGACCAGGCCATCGCGAACGAGGTGTACCCGGGCGACCCGGAGCGCGCCTTCCGCGAGATGGGCCGCGCTTCCGCCGACGTGAACCTGAGCGGGCCGCAGCGCGCATTCGTCAAGCAGGGCGACCCGCACCACCTGCTCTCGTTCGCGGAGAGCATCTACGCCTACTACTACGGCGAGGGCCGGCGCACCTACGAGAAGACCGGGCCGCAGAGCGCGCGGCTCGTCACCCACGACGCGCCGCCGGCCACGCCCGGAGACTGCCTCACCGTCGTGGCCTGGCACGAGCGCGCCATCGAGCTGTCCGGCGGGCGCAACGCCAAGGTGCAGGAGACGAAGTGCCGCTCGCGCGGCGACGCCGTCTGCGAGTACGTCTGCTCATGGGAGTAGGCTGGCGAGCTTCTCCTGGGCATCGGCGGCAAAGCCCAGGGTCAGCTCGCCGCCCACCTCGATGATGGGCCGCCGCACCCGCCCGCCGTCCTCCGCCAGCCAGGCGATCAGCTTCTCACCGGAGAGCCCTTCCGCCTCCGCCCGCCTCTTGGGCGCAACCAGAAGCTCCGCGCCCCCGGCCTTCTTCGCCAGGGCGCGGAGCTCGGCTGCCTGGAGCGGCTGCTTGATCAGGTTCCGCTCCTCGAACGGCTGCTTCGTTCGCGCGAGGAACTCCCGCGCCTTCATGCAGCCGGTTCAGCCGGGCTTGCCGTAGTAACGGATCATGCCCGGCACTCTAGCGCGGTTCCCGCTTGCGCGGATCGCGGCGGGTCCATGGAGGAACCTGCGGTTCCCTCGGCGAGCAGAGCTCGCCGAGCCTCCCTCCGCTACGGCGCGACTCCGCGCCGGGCCGCCTCCGGCGGCTCAATGCTGCGGATAGGTCAGGAGATCCGCGCCCATCGTGTACTGCGAGTCGAAGTTGAAGACGAACACCGGGTAGGCGCCGACGTTCAGCTTGGGGGCGTAGAAGACGATCTGCGTGTCCGCCTTCGAGGCGATCAGCGCCGGGGTGCCGCCCACGCTCACCTGCACGCCGTAGAGCGCGGCGAAGTTCGCGCCGGTGAGCGTGACCTTGTCGCCCTTGCGGACGTTGAGCGGCGACATCGAGGTGATGGAGGGCGGCGGGCCGTAGTGGAAGCGCGGATACGTGGCCGACTGCCCGTCGGGGTTGGTGACCACCGCGTCGTAGAAGCCCTCCGGGTTCGGCGGGGTGACGAGCACCAGGTTGGAGTCGGCGGTGGCGCTGGCGTTGGGATCGTAGTGCACGTTGGTGGCGGGGACGCCGTTGAAGGTGACGGAGGCGGCGGGGTCGAGGTTGCTGCCGACGATGATGATGGTCATGCCGCCTTCGGGCGGCGAGCCGGTGCGGTTCAGCGCGGCGATGGAGGGAGCCGCGGTGAGGTCGTTGGCATTGCCGTCGAGCGCGGCGGAGCTGGCGCCGCCGCACGCGGCGGCGAGGAAGAGAACGGCGGTGGGGATGACGTTCCTGGCGATCACGTGTGAGCTCCTTCGGCGAGGGGTTCGGAGGAACACACACCGCGATCGCGCGCCGCGGGACGCGCAGGATTTTCAGCGGCCGCCGAAGGGCCAGAGATGCAGGATTTTCGCGGCGAGCCCGGCGGCGCCGAGGGCGATCGCTGCAAACCACAACAGCCGCCTGCGCCGGCGCGCCCGCTTGTCCTCGAAGGGATCGTCGAGCGAGCGCGTGGAGCCGGGCGGCAGCGACTTGAGATCGGTGAGCGCGGCGCCGAGCGGGATGTTGACGCGCACCCTGCCGTTGACGGCCCAGCCGTTGCCCTCGAGCACGGGCCCGAGCGTGCGCTGCCGCAGCTTGAGCCAGGCGAGCAGCATCGAGGGGCCGGAGATGGCCAGCATGGCGCCGAGGAGCGCCACCGGCTTCGCATACCAGGGCTGCAGGGCCATGAAGCCGGCGACGAAGCCGCCGAAGAGGGTGCCGATGGCGCCGACGCCCACGCCCAGGGCGGCGACGATGCCCACCATCTTGCCGACGTCCACCGCGGGCTTCGCCGGCTCGGGCGCCACGCCGGCGGCGGTGGCCGCGCGCAGCCGCGCCTCCGACTCCTTCTCCCGCGCCTCGGCGAATTTCTGCACCTGCTCCTCGATCATGCGGAGCGCCTTCTTGTAGGGGGCGAAGAAGGCCTGCCGGATGCTGATGGGGTTCTCGATGATGCGGACGATGGTGGCGTCCCAGTCGCGCCCCTGCCGGTCGTAGAAGAGGCCGTTGCGGCCCTGCATCAGGTAGTCGCTGTCGCCTTGCGTGAAGCAGGCGGCGATCTTCATCGCCTGGCCGGGGCGCTTCAGGTCGCAGTAGGCGATGTACATGCGCGAGAGCGACGCCAGGGTCGCGTGCGCTCCCATGTCGTCCACGCGCACGCAGAGGTTGCAGCTGCGGCTGTCGAGGTAGAGGGTGCCTGCCTGGAACACCGCCTCCGACTGCATGTCGTAGAAGTCGTGGAAGCTGACGAAGTTCTTGAGCAGCGTGTGCAGGTCGCGCTTGTAGTGCACGAGCCGCACGGCGTCGCCCACCGCGTTCGCTTCCGCCGTGAACGCCTCGTCCTGCGCCAGCAGCGCCTCGATGCGCGCCCGCGCTCCGCCCTGCAAGAGGGCCTCCACCCGCTGCAGCCCCAGCTTCTCGACGCTGGCTCCCTTCTTGGCGGCAAGCCACGTCTCCATCGCGGTGAAGCGGGGGCGCATCTGCTCCCATTCGATGGCGGTGATCTCGGTCTTCTCCGCGCCGAGCAGCGGCGCGACCGCGACCTTCTGGAAGGTAGCCAGCGCGCCCGACCAGGCGGGGTTCACCCGCTCGACCAGCGGCAGCGCGGCACCCGGCTCCACCCGGGCGATCGGCAGCGTCTGCAGGTCGGGCTGGGGCAGCGCCGGTTCCGGCGGGGCGAGCAGGCGCGCATCGAACTCGGCGATGCGGCAGCGGTTGAACCAGTCGTCCACCTTCACCCGCACGGCCTGCACCGACTCGTAGCCGGCGGCGATCTGCGCGTTGGCCTCGCCGCTCTTCGCCCACTCCGCGTAGGCGGCGAGATCGGCGAAGAACGCGGCCAGCTTCGCCCGGTCGATGCCGAGGGCGCCGCTGCGATCGGGAACGCCGCCCACGCAGGAGACGGCGTCGGCGATCGCCGCCTGGGTCTCGGCGTCGTCGGCCGATGCGGGGACGACCACGCCGTCGCCGTTGAAGCGCGTGCCGTCGAACACGCGGCTCACGTCGGCCACGTCGGCCACGGAGATCTGCGCGGCGTCGGGCTTGCCGCGCTGGGCGAGCACGTGGCGGATGGCGCCGAGCAGCGCCTTGCCTGCGGGCTTGCCGTCGTCGACGTCGGCGAGCGCCAGCCCATCGGCGCCGGGAATCAGCGACCCGAGATCGCGCAGCCGCTCGCCGCACCAGCGCAGGGCCGCGAGCACCTCGGGAACGCGGACCCGCCCGTCTCCGTCCAGATCCAGCAGCGAGAGCGTGCGCTCGGAGATCTCGAGCCCCTTCACCGGGCAGCTCAACGCGACCCACAGCTTCTGATCGAGCTCGTGCAGGTGGGCCAGGTCTTCACCCGTCTCGACGGCGACCTGGTCGAGACCACCCATCCGGTAGAAGCGGAACTTGTATCCCACGGTGCACCTCACGGCTGCGTGCCTCGGGATGCAAACGCGTAGCACGCGCCGGCCCATTCCACCATGGGCACGCCTGCCCGGCTGCCTGGCAGGCAGCGAACGAAGTGCACCTGCGCGCCGCAGCGTGCAACGGTTGCGGCGGCGCGCCGCACCTCTCCCTCTGGGAGCGCGCGGCATGTGAGTTGAAACATTCCGTTGGTGCGCCCGCATGTCGCGGCGAGTTGAGGACGTCATGAAGCAGATCCTCGTTGGAGTCGATGGCTCGAAGGAGTGCCGGGCGGCACTGGCCATGGCGGTCGATCTGGCGGCCACCCGCAAGGCGCTGGTCCGCATGGTGTGCGTGGTGGCGCCGTTCGACGCGTTCTCCGCGGACATGATCGCCTTCCCGGAGCAGTCCAAGGCCCACCGCGAGGCGGCCAAGGCGGTGGTCGACGAGCTGGCCCGGGAGTTCACCAGGAACGAGGCGCCGGTCGAGACGCAGGTGGTGGACGGGCTGCCGGCGGAGACCCTGGCAAAGCTCGCGCAGCAGCCGGAGGTGGAGATGGTGGTCGTGGGGCACCGCGGCCGGGGCGCCATTTCGCGGCTCCTCATCGGCGGCGTCGCCAGCCGCCTGGTGCAGATCTGCCCGAAGCCCGTGTTGGTGGTCCGCTAGCCGCACCGGACGGGACGCCGGTCCAGGGCCAGCGCGCGGTCCGACGACCCGCGGAGCGGACGTCTCTACGCAGGGCGCTTGACAGTGGCGCGCGCACACGGTGAAGGAGGGGGATGAACCCACTCTCCCGTCGCACCGTGCTGCGCGGCGCCCTCGCTGGCGCTGCCTCCCTCGCCATGCCCACGCTGGGCCGCGACGACCTCGCGCCCGTCTACGACCAGATCGCCAGGCGCCACGACGAAGCGGTGAAGCGCATCCAGGACTGGATCCACCAGCCCACCATCGCCGCCGAGAGCGTCGGCAACGAGGAGGGCGCCCAGCACATGATCGCGCTGCTGCGCGACGCGGGCTTCCAGCACGCGGTCAAGGTGCCCACCGACGGCAAGCCGGGCGTGTTCGCGACCCTCGACGCGGGGGCGAAGAAGACGCTCGGGCTCTACTTCATGTTCGACGTCAAGCAGGTCGATCCCCGCGAGTGGAGCTCTCCGCCGTGGGAGGCGCGCCTGGTGGACAAGCCGGGCCTGGGCAAGGTCATGGTGGGCCGCGGCGCGGTGAACCAGAAGGGCCCCGAGGGCGCGTTCCTGGCCGCGCTCCACGCCATCCGCGGCGCGGGCCGCAAGCTGCCGGCCAACCTCGTGCTGGTGGCGGAGGGCGAGGAGGAGATCGGCTCGCCCCACTTCCCCCAGATCGTGCGCCGGCCGGAGATCACCGGTGCGCTCGAGAAGACGCAGGGCATCTGGATGCCCTTCGCGGCGCAGGGGCTCGACGGCCAGGTCAGCGTCAACCTCGGCGCCAAGGGCGTGATCGAGTGCGAGATGATCGCCAGCGGCGAGAGGTGGGGAAGGGGGCCGGCCAAGGACATCCACTCGTCGCTCCGGGCCTCGGTGGACAGCCCGGCGTTCCACCTGGTCCAGGCGCTGAACACGCTGATCTCGCCGGACGGCGTCGATCCGGCCATCGACGGCTGGTACGAGCGCGTGAAGCCGCTCTCGCCCGCGGAAGAGAAGATGATCGACGTCGCGGCCCGGCGCGAGCGCGAGGAGATCATGAAGAAGCAGTTGAGCGTCCAGCGCTGGGTGCGGGACATCTCCTTCCGCGAGGCGGAGCAGCGGCTGGCGGGGAAGCCCACCGTGAACATCGAGGGCCTGGTGGCCGGGTACACCGGCCCGGGCGGCAAGACCATCCTTCCCCACCGCGCGGTGGCCAAGCTCGACTTCCGCCTGGTCCCCGATCAGACGGTGGACGACTGCCTGAAGAAGCTGCGCGCGCATCTCGACAAGCGCGGGTTCCAGGACATCGAGGTGAACATGAGCGGCGGGTACGGGCCCAACACCACCTCGCCGGACGCGCCGCTGATCCGCGCGGAGGTCGCGACCTACCGCAAGTACGGCATCGAGCCGCTGCTCTGGCCGCGCCTGGGCGGCTCCTGGCCCGGCTACGTGTTCACCGAGGCGCCGCTCAAGCTCGCGGCGGGGCATTTCGGCCTCGGCCACGGCAGCGGCGCGCACGCGCCCGACGAGTATTACGTGATCGAGAGCGCCAATCCGAAGATCTATGGGCTCGACGGCGCGGTGCGGTCCTTCGTCGATTACCTGTACGATCTCGCTTCCTAGCCGTCGGTCGGGCGCAGGCCGCGAAGCACCAGGCGGTAGGGACAGCGCCGCACGGACCGCGCCAGCACCGTGAACCCGGCCTCCTCGACGCGCTTCACGTCGGTGAAGTCGATGGCGAAGTCGCCCATGCTCTGGTTGATGAGGCGGGCGACGGCGGCTGCGCCCTCCGAGTCCAGCTCGCCGCCGAGCCGTAGGACGAGGTGACCGTCTTCGATGGAGGAGAGCATCTGCAGCATGGGCGCATCCTCGATCGATCCGCCGCTTACGCCCAATCCGCGCAAGCCGCAACTGTCGGATGGTTTGCTGGACGGCGCCGGCTTGCCCGCCCCCCGGGGCTTTCGGAGTGGTTGCGGCGCCATGCCCGATCCGTTCGCGATGTTCGCTACGTAGATGTACGATATACGGTCGGGACGGTATGGAGGACGGCGGTGGCAGCGGCGGATCCGGTGATGGAAGCCGACCGGCTCAAGGAGCGGGTGCGGCGGGCCTTCGCGAACGTGGAGCGCCCGCCCAACGGAGCGCTGCATGCCCCGGACGTGGGCGAGGACGGATTGCTCCTCGAGCAGGACTTCCGCGACAAGCCCGACTGGCGCACGCTGGACGCGGCCTTCCTCGATCAGGCGCCGTGCGGGTTCGGCTCGGCGCTGAGCTTCTTCTCGCCCGCCGCGCTGCGCTACTTCCTTCCCGCCTACCTGATCGCGGACCTCGAGGTCCGCCTGGACCGCGTGGATGTCGCCTCCCGGCTGAGCGCGCCGTTCACGGAAGCCGCGCGCAACACGGCGGTGAACCGGCGGCGGTATGGATCGCTGACGCGCTTCGAGGAGGGCCAGCAGCGCTTCGCCGAGTTCACCGTCGAGGAGGTGGCGGCCATCGCCGCCTTCCTCGAGCACAAGGCCGCTGCCGACCACGCGGGTGTGCTCCCTATCGCCGAGGCGCTCGCCAACTACTGGCGGCCGCGGCTGGCTCGAGGCTGATTCACGCCGACTCCGGCGCGGGCTCGGCGGGCGCCTGGTTGGCCAGCGCCGCGCCGCCCAGCACCAGCGCGCCGCCGGCGAGAAGCGGCCAGCCCAGGCGCTCCCCGAGCAGCGCAGCGCCCAGGATCACGGCCACGGTCGTGTCGAGCAGCGGGATGGCGCCGATGGCCGAGATGGGCACCCGCGGGATCAGCCAGAAGAGGAAGAGGTAGGTGACCGCCGTCCCCAGCACCGCGAGATACACGAGCGCGAACACCGAGAGCGCCGTGAAGGCGAGCGCCCGGCCGCGCTCCAGCGAGGAGGAGAGCACGGCGAGGAGGACCGCGCCGGCGAACACCTGCACGAAGGCGATGACGATGGGCGGATAGGCGCCCAGCTTCTTGCGGACCAGCACGTTGGCGAACGCGATGGTGATCGACGCCGCCAGCACCAGCCCGCCGCCCAGCGCCGCCAGCCGCGAGAGCGCCTGCCCGCGCAGCGCCGGAAGCTGCAACAGCGCCACGCCGGCGATGCCGAGCAGCGCCGCCGCCATCTTCCGCGGGGTGAGCGGCTCGTCGTGCAGCAGCAGGCTCGCCACCAGCACCAACCAGACCGGGAAGGTGGCGAAGAGCACCGCCGCGAGGCCGGACGGCACCCACTGCTGCCCGGCGAAGAGCAGCGCATAGGGAATGCCGATCTGGAGCAGCCCCACCAGCGCCATCCAGCCGAGGGCCGGCCGGGTCTGGCGGCGCAGCCCCGCGCGGAGCGCGAAGGGCAGGAGCACCACCGCCGCGAGCAGCATGCGCGAGCCGGCGAAGAAGAGCGGCGGCAGATCGCGCAGCCCGAGCTTGATCACGCTCCAGGTGGACCCCCAGAGGACGCAACAGCCGATGTAGGCGGCGCGGGTGCGGGCGGTCATCCGTAGAGCACGGAGCGCATCGACAGGGACCCCATGTCGAACCCCTCGATGGGAAACGCGACGCGGTCTGCGGCGTCCGCGGCCCCGGCGGCATAGAGCAGGGGGAAGTAGTGGTCCGGCGTGGGGTGCGAGAGCCGTCCCGCGTCGGTGCCGACCAGCCGCGCGAGAGCAGCGCCGTCGTGCTGCTCCGCGGCCTTTGCGGCGTCGGCGTCGAACGACCGTGCCCATTCCGGCGTGGCGGTCTCGCCGCGCTGGTAGCTCCCGAAGGCGTGGCGCAGGTTGTGGGTCAGGTTGCCGCTGCCCATGACCAGCACGCCTTCCTCGCGCAGCGGCTGCAGCGCCTGCCCCAGCGCCAGGTGGGCCGCAGGCGGGAGCCGGCCGTCGATGCTGAGCTGCACCACGGGAACGTCGGCCCGGGGCCGCAGGTGATGCAGCACGCTCCAGGTGCCGTGGTCGAGGCCCCATTCGGCGCTCAGGGCGGCGCCCTCGCCGACGAGCTTCTGCACCCGCCTCGCCAGCGCGGCGCTGCCCGGCGCCGGGTACTGCATCTCGAAGAGCTCCTGGGGAAACCCGCCGAAGTCGTGGATGGTGCGCGGGTGCGCGTCCGAGGTGAGGAAGGTGCCGGCCACGTACCAGTGCGCGGAGATGCTGAGGATGGCCCTGGGCTCGGGCAACAGCGCGCCGAGCTTGCGGAACCCTTCGCTCCAGGCGTTGTCTTCGATGGCGTTCATCGGCGACCCATGGCCGATGAAGAGGACGGGCATGCGCTTCATGATGGCGCTTGGATGCCGGAAGGGCCTTATCGCTTCTCCACCGACGCCAGCACCCAGCGCTCGTCCATCGCGTCCCAGGCGTAGACGCGGTGCTGCCCGCAGGCCGAGACCTCGCGCATCAGGAGCGTGAGCGGGCGCGAGTCGATCTGGTCCTCGGGGCAGCGCAGCGCCTCCGCCACGTTGGACTCCAGCGCGGCGACTTCGGCCGGCGGGACCACGCGGCGGTAGGATCCGCGGTGGTAGAGGCAGGAGGAGCAGAGCACGGCGAGGGGCAGCAGGCGGCGCATGGGGTACACATGAAGCCGCGCCGCTTTCTCCGCAAGGCCTCGGGGAGCCGAATGCCCGGTCTTCCACCTCGCGTCTTCCTGCTCTCGCCCGCCCGGGCAGGGGGAGAGCGGATGGGACTCCTGCTGAGCCCGCGCGCGAACTTCGCCCTGGCGTGGGAGTTCCAGGAGCGGGGAGCGCCCCTGGGCGAGCTGTTCCAGTTCGCGAGCGGCCTGTATTTCCGCGGAAAGCTCGCCTACGCGCGGGCATTCGGGCGCGCGCCCCGGGGAGGATCGGGCGCCCTCGCCATCCTGCCGGGGCGGGGCCTTGTGGACGTGGACACCGTCATCACGCAGGACGACCTGCGCGCGGTGGCGCAGGTGCCGGTGGATCTCTCGGATGCCCGCTATCGCGAGCCGCTGGAACGCGACGCGCGGGCGCTGGCGGATCGTCTCGGGAGCAGGGGCGAGGTGGTGCTGCTCGGCAGCATCGCCACGGGAAAGTACGCCGACGCCTTGCTGGAGATCTTCGGCGACCGGCTCATGTCGCCGCGGCGGCCTGTTGCTCCGCTGCGTGCGCTCGTCGACCGAGCTCGTCTACGCGCCGCTGCGCGGCGCCATCCGCCACGGCCCAAGACCCCCCAGGCTCGGCAAGCCCTGAGCGCGCTCCCGTCGCGGGACGCGAACCCGGACTTCAGAACTTCCCTCCCCGCCCGGCTCCCTTCGCGAACCGCTCCGCGCCCTGCCTCGCTCCCGCCTCCAGCGCCCGCTTCCCGTGCTTCAGCTCGTTGCGCATCGCTTCGGCGAACTGCAGATCCCCCTGCTCGCAGGCGGAACGGCGATCGGTCCTCACGCACAGCTGCGGGAAGGCCGCGATCTCGCGCGCCAGCTCCTCCGCCGCGGCCCGCGCGGCCCCTTTGGGCACCACCCGATTCGCGAGCCCGAGCTGCAGCGCCTCCTGCGCCTTCACCGGCCGGCCGGTGAGGATGAGGTCGAGCGCGCGGGAGAGGCCGATCAGCCGCGGCAGCCGCACCGTTCCTCCGTCGATCAGCGGCACGCCCCAGCGCCTGCAGAACACGCCCAGGGTCGCGTCCTCCGCCACCACCCGAAGGTCGCACCAGAGCGAAAGCTCCAGACCTCCGGCGACGGCGTGCCCCTCGACCGCGGCGATCACCGGCTTGTCGAGGAGCAGCCGCGAAGGCCCCATCGGGCCGTCGCCGTCCGGCGAGACGTCGTCGTAGCGCCCTTCGGCGAACGCCTTGAGATCGGCGCCGGCACAGAACGTCCCGCCCTCTCCCCACAGCACCCCGACGCTTGCGTCGGGGTCGGCGTCGAATGCGCGAAAGGCGTCGGCCAACGCTTTCGCGGTCTCGGGATCGACTGCGTTTCGCGCCTCGGGCCGCGAAAGGATCACGGTGGTCACGGGCCCGCTCTTCTCGATTCGGACGCTCATGAGCCCGAGCTTACGCCGGCGGACGCCGGCGGTCTGCCGGGCCCCCGAAACGCGCACGCAGACCCGCACGCGCACGCGACCCCGGGCGAGAGCCGCGGCGTTCCCGACCCTATCGACCCTGCTGCGCCGCCGCGATCGCCGAGGCGAGATATGCCCTTGCCGCCGCCAGGTCGCGGTTCTGCAGCGCCATCCGCGCGAGACGCACGTTCCTTTGCGCCTCCCCGGTAAAGGCCGACTCCGCGCGGGAGAGCTGGGCCTCGACGTCGTACCCGCCACCCGCCATCTGCGCCTGCGCCGCGTAGAGCCCGTCCACCGCCGACTGCACCGAGGCGCGCCGCGCCTGGGCCTCCTGGGCCTCCGCCTGCCGCTGCGCCTCCGCGTCCGCCACCTGCCGCCTCAGCTCCTGCAGCTCCTGGGTGATCTGCTGGAGCTGCTGCGCCGACTGCTGCGACTGCGCGCGCTCGCGCTCCAAAGTGTCCACCCGGGCGCGGAGCTGCTGCAGCTCGCGGTGCACCTCGTCCGGTCCGGCGTCGGCCGCTGCCACTCCGCCGTCGGCCGAAGGCTCGAGCGGGCGCAGCTTGCCCGGCGGGTCGGTGCCCAGCAGGACGGGCTTCTGCCGGTTCACCCCTGCGTCGGCTCCACGGCGGGCAGGGCGGCGCCGCTGGCCCCCGTCCGCCTGGGCCAGGGCGGCTGCAGCAAGACCCGCGACAGCGGCGAAGAGCACCCGCTTCACGGCCGACATCATAAACATCCCTGCGCGCCGCCGGGGGGCTCAGGCCCGCTTGCGCCGCAAGAAGCCGGCGCCGTTCAGCGCGACCCCGGGATTGGGATGGACCTCGCCGAGGCGGCGGTGGTGCGCCGCCAGGATGTCGCTGCGGGTGAGGAAGCCCACCATCACGCGAGGCTCGTCGCGGCGCACCACCGGCATCCGCCCCACGTTCTCGCGCAGCATGTGGTCGGCGGCGGCGCGCAGCGAGTTGTCCTCGAAGACCACCGCGGCGGGCCTGCGCACGAGGTCGCCCACCCGCAGCGCGCCCGACTTGTCGTCCATCACCTCGCGGCGCATCACCACCCCGCGCAGCCTGCCGGCGTCGTCCAGCACCGGGAAGCCCTGGTGCCGCGGGTCGGCCGAAAGCCGCGCCCGCGCGTCGGTCAACGGATCGGAGGCGCGCAGCGAGATGACCTCGCGCCGCATCTGGTCCTTCACCAGCACGCGGTCGAGGAAGTCGGCCACGTAGTCCTGCACCACGCGGACGCCGTGGCGCTCGATCGTCTCCGTCATGATCGAGGTCCGCATGAAGAGCAGCGAGACCAGATAGGCGCTGGCGCAGCCGAGCAGCAGCGGCAGGAGCCCGAGCGGCTGCCGCGTCGCCTCGAAGGCGAAGACCACCGACGCGAGGAAGGCGTGGGAAGCGCCGGCGAAGATGGCGGCCATGCCCACCAGCGCGGCGATGCGCGGGTCGACGTGCAGCGATGGAAAGGCCGCAGCGCAGGCGTATCCGGCCAGGCCGCCGAGGCCGCCGCCCACCGTGAACAGAGGGGCGAGCGTTCCGCCGGAGGTGCCGCTCCCCAGGGCGATGGCCCAGGAGACCAGCTTGAGCAGGGTGAGCGCGGCCAGCGCCTTGACCGCGAAGGTGCCGCTGAGCATGCCGTCGATGTTGCTGTACCCGACGCCCAGGGTGAGCGGGGCGAAGATGCCGATGACACCCACGGCGATGCCGCCCAGCGCCGGCCACCACATCCAGTGGATGGGAAGCTTCTCGAACGAGTTCTCCACCCAGAAGACGAAGCGGGTGGCGGCGATGGCGGCGAAACCGAGCAGCACGCCCATGGCGCAGTAGATGGCCAGCGCCCCGCCGGTGGGCGTCCCGGACAGCTCCAGCGCGAAGAACGGCTTCGAGCCGAGGAAGGCGAAGCGCACCGAGGCGGCCGCCGCGGCCGCCAGCGCCACCGGGATGAGCGAGCGCGCGCGCAGCTCGAAGAGGAGCAGCTCCACCGCCAGCAGGACCGCGCTCACCGGGCTGCCGAAGGTGGCGGCCATGCCCGCGGCGGCTCCGGCGGAGAGCAGCGTCTTGCGCTCGGTCGAGCTGGTGCGGAGCACCTGGCCGATGAGCGACCCCAGCGCGCCGCCGGTGGCGATGATCGGACCCTCGGCGCCGAAGGGGCCGCCGGTCCCGATGGCCACCGCGGCGGAGAGCGGCTTGAGGAAGGTGAGCCGCATCGGCACCCGGCTCTCGGAGGTGAGGATCCGCTCCATGGCCTCGGGAATGCCGTGCCCGCGGATCCCTTCCGATCCGTACCGCGCCATCAGGCCCACCACGATGCCGCCGATCACCGGGATGGCGACCACCCAGAGGCCGAGATGGGCGTCCGCGGGCGAGGCCGGCGCGCTGGAGACGCGGCCGAAGAAGCTCAGGTTGGTGACGAAGTTGATCAGGTTCACCAGGATCTGCGCCACGAACCCGGCGGCGATGCCGATCGCCACCGCCATTCCGGTGATCACCACCACGCGTCGGTCGATGGGCGGCCGCTCCACCGGAACGCGGGCGGAATCGAGTGTTGCGGAAAGCGATGGCGCGACCGAGAGCCCCCCTGCGGGACCCTCGGCCTGGGGCGTGTCGTTCATGCACGGAGGGTAGGGCAGGAGCCCCGCCGAGACAAACAATGATCGATGCCCTGTCGAAAATACTTTGGAGCCAAAGCAGCGGGGTCCACTTCCTCACACCGGAGCGAAGAGCTCCTTGAGCCGCGCCTCCTGCATCCCATGCCAGCGTAGGTCTTCCAGCGTCTCTGTAAGCGGGACGTCGCGCCGGAGCGTCGCCAGCGTCCGGTAGAGCAGCACGTCGGCCAGCCGCTCGCGCAGCGTCGCCACCAGCCGGTCCGCGCCGCGGATCGCGTCGGGCCACTGGCGCGGATCGAGGGGCACCGCCTCCAGGTGGACGAAGCGGCCGAGCAGCGCAGCCGCGGTCCGCTCGCCGAAGCCGGGCAGCCCGGGGATCCCGTCGGCGTCGTCGCCGGTCAGCGCCAGGTAGTCCGGCACCGATTCCGGCCGGACTCCGCGCCTCTCCAGCAACGCCTGCTCGTTCACCACGCGCTTGCGGATCACGTCCACCAGCACCACGTGGTCGCCTTCCAGGCACTGCCCCAGGTCCTTGTCCGGGGTGAGGATGCGCACCTGCTCGACCTCGGGGCCGAAGCGCGCCGCGGCGGTGGCGAGCGCGTCGTCCGCCTCGAACTCGCGCATCGACCACACCACCACGCCGGCCGCACGGGCGGCCTCCTCGGCGAGATCGAACTGCGCGCGCAGCTCCGGCGGCACGCCCTCGTCGGACTTGTAGGCGGCGAAGAGATCGTTGCGGAAGGAGCGGATCGGGTTGTCGAAGGCCACCGCGACGTGCGTGACCCGCTCGTCGGGGTTGGCGAGCAGCGCGAGCAGCGACTGCGCCATGCCCTTCGCCGCCTTGAGCGGACCCTCCGGGCGCTTCGCGTAGTGCGCGCGAAACAGCTCGAAGGTCCCGTCCACCAGGTGCAGCCGCATGGCGCGGAGTCTCGCACGTGCGGGCGGGCGCCCGAAGCGCCGCGCGGCCGGTAGGCGCAGCGAGCCGCCGTCCCCATCTTTGCGGCGATGCAGTCCTTCGAGCACACTCCGCCGGAGGCGCGCGAGCTGCTCTCGAAGCCCATCCGCGAGCTCGGGCTGCGCGTGGAAGGCAGCACGCTGGAGAAGTACGTCCAGCAGCTCTATACCGAGCTCGCCTCGCGCGGGCTCTCGCGGTTCCGGCCGGCGGTCTATCTCTCCGACGAGTGGGCCTGCCCGGACCGCCAGCCGGTGATCGGCATTCCCTTCTACCTCGCCGACCCCAAGCTGCAGGCCCTCGAGCGCGCCATCAACGACCTGGAGGACGAGCGCGAGATCCTCATGTACCTGCGCCACGAGGCGGGGCACGCCTTCAACTACGCCTACGTGCTCTACGAGTCGAAGGAGTGGCTCGACCTCTTCGGCCCCTTCGACCGGCCCTACACCGACGACTACACGCCGGTGCCCTTCTCGCGGAAGTTCGTCCGCCACATCGCGGGATGGTACGCGCAGAAGCACCCCGACGAGGACTTCGCCGAGACCTTCGCGGTCTGGCTCACGCCGGATTCCGACTGGCGCCGCCGCTATTCCGGCTGGCCCGCCCTGAAGAAGCTGCAGTACGTGGATCGCGTGGCCCACGACCTCGCCGCCGCCCCTCCGCGGAAGGCGCTGGAGGTCGCGGTCAAGGAGCTTCCCGTCGAGGAGATGGG
>DASSQZ010000147.1:0-6096 GCA_035702105.1 Myxococcales bacterium
GGGTCGGGGACGCCGATGGTGCAGGAGGCCACCACGGCGTGGTGCTCCTGCAGGACGTTGTCCACCTTCGAGGCCGCCACCCGGTAGCCCTTGTGCTTGATCACGTCGACCGAGCGGTCCTGGAAGAACATGAACCCCTGGCCGTCGATGCGGACCACGTCGCCGGTGCGGTACCAGCTCTGCCCGCCGATCTCGACGAAGCAGCGCGCGCGCTCCTCCGGGTTGTTCCAGTACTCCTTCACCATGTGGCGGCTCGAGACGAGGAGCTCGCCGGGCTCGCCCGGCCGCATCTCCGCCAGCGTCTCCGGGTCCACCACCAGCACCCGCTGGTGCGCGCAGACCTTTCCCACCGTGCCCTCGGGCATGGCCTCGCCGGCGCGGGAGAGGGCCACGCCACCACAAGTCTCGGTGGCGCCGTAGCCCTGGTAGAGCGGCTGCCCGGTGAGCTTCTTCCACCGCGCCGCCGTCTCCAGCGGCAGCGCGTCTCCCCCGCTGAAGGCGAAGCGCAGGCTGTCGAGCCGGTACTGATCGACGCGGTCGTGCTCCAGCATCATCCGGTAGAAGGTGGGCGTGCCGAGGATGGTGGTGGCCCGGTAGCGCTCCACGTGATCGAAGACCGCGTCGAGCTGGTTTCTGGGCAGCAGGATCACCGTCTCGCCGGCGAGCAGGCCGCCCAGCCCGACCACCTGGCCGAGGATGTGGTAGAGGAGCGCGCCCTGCAGGATCACCTCGGTGCCTGCGGGCACCACCGGCAGGCTGGCCCGGCGCTGCTCCGCGCACGACTCGAGGAAGAGGGCGTGGTTGATGGGCACGCCCTTGGGGAACCCGGTGGTCCCGCCGGTGTAGAGCAGCTCGGCCACCGAGCTTGCGGCCACCGGGCGCAGCGGCGCGGTCCGGCCCTCGCGCAGGAGCGCGCGCAAGGAGAGCACGTCCGCGCCGGTGCGCACGCCGCCGCGGGGAATGCGGTCGAGCGCGTGGCCCACCACCCGCTTCCAGAGGGGGAGCAGATCGGCGATGCCCGTCACCACCACCTGGCGCAGCGGCGTCTGCGCCAGCACCTTGTCGAGGTGGCCGAAGTTCGTGTCCATGCAGATGGCGGTCCCGGCCCCGCTGTCGCGGGCGATGAAGCGCAGGTCGGAGGGCCCGTAGAAGTGCGTCACCGGCACCGCCACCGCGCCCAGCTTCTGGATGGCGAGCCAGGAGATCACCCACTGCGGGCAGTGCGGCGCGTAGAGCAGCACGCGGTGTCCCGACTCGACTCCGCGCGCCGCCAGCGCGCCCGCGAGCTGGTCGGACCAGGCGTCGAGGCGCCGGTAGCTCACGCGCTCGCCCAGGAAGACGAGCGCCGCGTGCGAGGGCCTTTGCGCGGCCGTCTCGCGGAACCGTCCGGCGATGGAGTCGGGCCCGGTCACGCCGTCAGACACCGAAGTAGGCCGACCTGACTTCGGGGTTGTCGAGGAGCTGGGCGCCGGTTCCGCTGACCACCAGCGTGCCGTTCTCGATCACGTAGCCGCGGTCGATGATCGGCAGCACCGGCCGGGCGTACTGCTCGGAGATGAGGATGGTGACGCCGCGCCGGGCGATGGCCCGGGCGCCGCGCACCACCTCGGCCTGCATCAGCGGCGAGAGGCCCAGCAGCGGCTCGTCCATGAGGAGGATTCTCGGCCTCGCCACCAGCGCGGTGCCGATGGCCACCATCTCCTTCTCGCCGCCCGAGAGCATTCCCGCCTTGCGGTGGCGCAGCGCCACCAGCGGCGGGAAGAGCTCGTACACTTCCGCGAGGCTCTTCTTCAGCTCGAACGAGGAGCGCAGGTAGCCGCCCAGGGTGAGGTTCTCCTCCACGGTGTTGTCGCGGAAGACGGGGTGGCGCTCGCGGCAGAGCACGATGCCGCGGGCGACGCGGGCCCGCGGCGAGAGCGCGCCGATCTCCTCGCCGTCGAGCCGGAGCGCGCCGCCCAGGGTGATGCGCATGCCTCCCTTGCGCCGCTCGCGCTGCTGCAGGTGCAGGGTCAGGCCGGCGATGGTGTTGAGCAGCGTGGTCTTGCCGGCGCTGTTGGAGCCGAAGACCCCCACCACCTCGCCCTCGCGCACCTCGAGCGAGAGGTCGTTCACCGCCACGGCGTTCTCGTAGAACACCATGAGGTTTCGCACCTCAAGCATCGACCTTCACCTCCGCCCCCAGGTAGGCCTCGCCCACCTCCGGCAGGGCCATCACCTGCCCGGGCGTGCCTTCGGCCATCTTCCGGCCGAAGTGGAGCATCAACACCGAGTCCACCACCCGGAACAGCTCGCGCAGCCGGTGCTCCACCATGATCAGGGTCTTGCCCGCGGCCCGCACCCTCTCCAAGAGCGGCAGGATGGCGGCGATCTCCGACATGCTCATTCCCGAAAAGAGCTCGTCGAGGATGATGATCTCCGGGTCGAGCGCGAGGCAGCGGGCCAGCTCCAGCCTCTTGAGATATCCGTGCGGCAGCTCCCCGGCTTTCTTGTAGGGGACCGCCGACTCCCGCTCGAAGCCCACGTCCTCGAGCAGGTGGATGGCGGCCTCGTCGCGGTCGCCGAACTCGGCGCCCATCCGCCTGCGCGACCGGGGCGAGTAGACGGCGATGACCACGTTCTTGTAGGCGGGCAGGCCGTAGAAGGGCCGGGCGATCTGGAAGCTGCGGGCGATGCCCAGCGCCACCGCCTGGTGCGGGGCGATGCCGGTGATGTCGCGGCCGTGCAGCTCCACGCTGCCGCCGCTGGGCTTCACGAAGCCGGTGATGAGGTTGATCAGCGTGCTCTTGCCCGAGCCGTTGGGGCCGATGACGCCGAGCGCGCCTCCCTCGCGCAGGTCGAAGCTGACGTCGTTCACCGCCAGCACCTTTCCGAAGGCCTTGCTGAGGCCGCGGACGCGCAGGAGCACCTCGCCCGTCATCGCGGCGCCTCGTCGAGGGCGACGCGCCGCTCCGTCTGCCCGTACTTGCGGGCCGCGTAGCGGAACAGTCCTTCCGGCAGCCCCACGGTGAAGACCAGCAGCACCAGCGAGTAGAGCACCACCCGCAGCGAGCCGAACTCGCGCATCGCCTCCGAGAGCGGGACGAGGATGAAGCTGCCCACCAGCGGCCCGAGGAAGCTGCCGGCGCCGCCCACCACCGCGCTGATCAGCGGCAGCGTGGAGTACTCGAGGGCGAAGGCGGGCATGCCCACGAACTGGTAGCGATGGGTGACGAACGCGCCAGCGAAGGCGGCGGGCAGCGCCGCGATGAAGACCGCCTGCGCCTTGACGCGCTGGACGTCGAAGCCCGCCGCCACCACCGCGCGCTCGTTGTCGCGGACGGCGTGGAACACCAGCCCGAAGTCGGTGGCGATGAGCCGCCGGAAGGCCACGGTGGTGCAGAGCGCGGCGCCGGTGACGAGATAGAGCTCCACGGTGCGGCTGGGCAGCGGGGTCAGGCCGGAGAGGCCCTCGGTGCCGCCGAAGGCGCCGGTGGTCTCGATGACGCGCATGAAGAGCAGCGGCAGGGCGAAGGTGACGAGGCCGAAGTAGACGCCGCGCAGGCGGAGAAGCGGATAGAGGACCAGCGTGGCGATGAGCGCCCCGAGCGCCGTCGCCACCGGGATGGAGAGCAGGGGTCCCCAACCCAGCCAGGCGTTCACGGCTCCGGCCACGTAGCCGCCCAGGCCGAGGAAGAGCGACTGGCCCAGCGAGACCAGCCCCACCGAAGCGAGCAGGTCCCAGGAGAGCGCCAGCAGCGCGATCACCATGGTGTTGAGCAGCACCGTCTGCCAGTAGGGACCCACGCGCTCTTCCATCAGGGGAAAGAGGAGCAGCGCGGCCGTCGCCAGGCCGCGAGGAAGCACCACCCAGGCCAGGTCGCGCAGCGAGGCCAGGACGAAGATGTCGTCGGACCGCACCTTGATGCCGCGGTCGATGCGCTCGCGCCGCGTCGCGCCGCCGGAGCCAGTCGCGGCCGCCGGAGGCGGCTCAGCGACTACGCTTGTGGGATTGCACTGCGAAGTCGTGGGACGCGCTCTAGACACGGTCCTCCAGTTCCTTCGACTTGCCGAGCAGGCCGGAGGGTTTCACCGCCAGCATCAGCACGATGGCGAAGAGGTAGACGACCTCGCTCCAGCGCGGCCCGAGGTAGTTGCCGGTGATCACCATGGCGAATCCCACCAGCACGCTGCCGAGGATGAGGCCCACCGTGCTCTCCATGCCTCCCAGCACCGTCACCGCCAGGGCGATGAGCAACACGTCGTAGCCGATGTTGATGGAGATGATTCCCAGCGGCAAGAGCGCGATGCCCGCCACTGCCGCGAGCGCTGAGCCCAGCCCCAGGCTGAGCATGGCGGCCCAGTCCGACTCGATGCCGACGCTGAGCGCGGTGTATTCGTCCTGGCTCATCCCCCGCAGCGCCAGGCCCACCATGGTGCGGTGGGTGAAGAGCCAGAGCAGGCCGGTCAGCGCGAGGGCCACGGCGACGATCACCAACCGGTGCCAGTCCACGCTGACGCCGAGGACCTCGAAGCTGCCTTCGACGAAGACGGGAAGGCTGTAGTCGTAGGTGGTGAAGCCCTTCCAGCGGAAGAACTCGATCATCGCGACGCCCACCGCGAAGGTGCTGATCACCTCCGAGAGCACGATGCCCCGCACCGGCATGAGCACCACCCGGTAGATGGCGGCGCCGAGGAGCCCCACCAGCACGATGGTCGCGAGCGCCGCCAGCGGGAAGGGAATGCCGGCCCCGTGGACCAGGAGCCAGCAAAGGAATCCGGAGAGCAGGTAGAGGCCGCCGTGGGCGAAGTTGGCCACCCCGGAGAGGCCGAAGGTGAGGCTGAATCCCAGCGAGGTGAGCAGCAGCACCGCGCTGTTGACCAGGCCGTAGATCAGGGTGCTGACGAGGAGCCCTTCGGTCACCGCCGCGCCCGCTACTTCGCCCTGGGTTCGATGGGCGCCTCGGCCGCCGACTCGGGGAAGACCACCACGCGTTTGCCGTCGCGCCACTGGAAGGCGAGGCTGGCGGCGCCCACTTTGGGGTCCTCGCCGAAGGGAACTTGATGGCTCTTGCTGAAGGTGATGTGGCCGATGGCGCCGTCCATGTCGGTCTTCTCCAGCTGCGTCACCAGCGCCGCGGAGTCGAGCGAGTTGGCCTTGTGGATGGCGTCGGCGAGCACGTAGACCGCGTCGTACGAGGGGCCGGGCCCGTGGCCGGAGAGCTTCTGCCGGGCCTGCTCGCCGTACTCCTTGGCGTAGGCCTCGAGGAAGTGCGCCGAGCGCGGAGTCTTGAGGGCGATGGCGCCCGGCTCGAAGAGGAAGTTCACCAGCCCCTCGATGTCGCCATTGAAGGTGGCCCAGGCGGTGGCGGGCGCCGCCGGGCTGATGAAGCCGGCGATCAGTGCCGGCACCCGCATCGAGCGCGCCTGCTTCACCAGCACGCCCGACTCCGGCATGTCGAACACGGGCACGATGACCTGGGCGCCGGCCGCCTTGGCCTTGGTCAGGCTGGAGGAGAAGTCGCGCGAGCCGGTGGGGTAGGCGTCGCTGCCCACCACCTTCCAGCCCGCGCCGCCGGTGACCTTGGCGACGCCGCCGGCGGTGCCCTTGGCCCAGGCCACGTCCTGGTGGATGAAGTAGATCTTGTCCCAGCCGAACTTCTGCTTGATGAAGCCCAGGGTCTTGGCGATGTTGCCGACCAGGAAGGGCGCGGAGAGGCCGAGGCGGAAGTTGTACTTGTACTTGTCGTAGTCGGCCGCGATCTTCTTCTCGAAGTCGGGCGACATGCCGATGGTGCAGAGATAGGGCAGCTTGTACTTCGCGTTCATGTCCATGGCCGAGAGCAGCACCTCGGAGCGGAACGCGCCCACCACGATGGCGGCGGGCTTCTTCTCGTCGATCAGCTTCTCCATCGCGGCGAGCGCGTCGAAGACCGGCACGCCCGCCTCGGCCTCGCGGGTGTCGATGGAGGCGATCTGCAGCTTGCGCTTCGTTCCCCCCACCTCGACGCCGCCCTGGGCATTGATCTCGTCGACGGCGAGCTGCGCGGCCCGCAGCGAGTCCTGCCCCTCGATGGTGCCGAGCGCCGTGGGGACCCCGAGCACGATGGGCCCGGCATC
>DASSQZ010000148.1:0-52779 GCA_035702105.1 Myxococcales bacterium
GCATCCAGCCAGGACCGCCCTGTCTTGACGTGGTCCCCGCAAGGGTGCCTGATCTTCCTCGCGCTGATTGCGCCATTCGCGACTCGCCTCGCCAACACGTCGCGCTCTGACCATCCCGGCCCCTCGCGAATGAGCTGAAAGGGGGTCCGCCATGAGCGAGCCACACAACCAGGTCGTCCAGGTCACGCGTTTCGGCAGTCCCGACGGGCTGGAGGTCGTCGACGCTCCCCTGCCGACGGCCGGCCGGGGCGAGGTGCGGGTCCGCACGCTCGCCGCGAGCGTGGAGTACACCGACATCACCATCCGGCGCCATCTCTACCCCTGGGTCTGGCGCCGGCCGCCCTTCGTGATGGGCTACGACGTCGTCGGGGAGATCGACCAGGTCGGCGGCGGCGTGAGCGGCTTCCAGGTCGGCGACCGGGTCGCTGACATGACCGTCATCGGGTCGGACGCCGCGTATCGAACGCTCCGGGCCGACCACCTGACCCGCGTGCCCGAGGGCGTCGACGCGGCCGAGGCGTCGGCGCTGATCCTGAGCTGGACCACCGCATACCAGCTCCTCCACCGCTCGGCCCGGGTGCAGAAGGGGCAGCGCGTGCTGGTGCATGGAGCCGCCGGCGCCGTCGGCCAGGCGCTGCTCGTGCTCGGCAAGCTGGCCGGACTCGAGCTGTGGGGAACCGCGCGCGGCGCGCATGCGGACCTGGTTCGCGGGCTGGGCGGAACGCCCATCGACTACCAGCGCGAGGACTTCACGCGCGCGCTGCCCGGCGGGTTCGACGTCGTCTTCGACGGCGTGGGGGAGGACGGCTTCCGCCGCTCGCTCGCGGCGCTCAGGCCCGGCGGCCTGCTCTGCTTCTACGGGTACTCCGCGGCGGTGCAGGCGAACCGCGGCGCCGCCACGATCGCCGGGTGGATCGCGCGCCTCTACCTGGGAAGCCACCTTCCGGGCGGCAAGCGCGCCCGCGGCTACTCGATCAACGTGATGCGGGCGCAACATCCGGCATGGTTCCGCGAAGATCTGGCGAAGCTGTTCGGCATGCTGGCAGCCGGCGCCATCCGGCCGCGGGTGGCCGATCGGATCTCGTTCGAGGAGGTGGCGGAGGCACACCGGCGTCTCGAGGCGGGCGGCCTCGACGGCAAGCTCGTCCTCTGCCCGGAGCTCCCCTCGCGACGCGACCGGGTGTCGCCGCAGCGCGAGCCGCGCCTCGCTCCCGCGCAGCCCACCTCGGCGAACTGAGCCGCCGGGGAGCGGATCCTCCCGGACCGGCCGGCATCGTAGAGGTCCATACCGATCGACGGGAGACCTCCGCCGTGTTCGAGACTTCTGCCCTGGCTTCGGCCCGGCCTCGCCGCATCCAGGCGCTCGTCGCCTTCCTTGCCATCTACGTGATCTGGGGCTCCACGTTCCTGGCCATCCGCTTCGCCGTCGAATCGATTCCGCCCTTGCTCACCGCCGCGACCCGGCACCTGGTCGCGGGCTCCATCCTGCTGGCGTGGGCGCTCTGGAAGGGCGAGCGGCCGACGCGCCAGGGATGGCGGGCAGGGATCATCCTCGGCTTCCTCTTCTTCTTCGTCAGCCACGGCCTCCTGCACTGGGCGGAGCTGAAGGTGCCTTCCGGCGTGGCCGCCCTGGTGATCGCCGTGGAGCCGGCCATCGTGGCGCTGCTCTTGCCGCTCCTGAAGCTGGGCCCCGCGCCGCGAGGCGTGACCTGGGCAGGCCTGGCCCTGGGCGCCGCGAGCGTCGCGCTCCTCTTCCGGCCGGAGGTCTCCGCCGGAGTGGGCGTCTCCATCTCCCTGGCGGCGGTGCTGATCAGCGCCATCTCCTGGTCGCTGGGCATCGTGTACTCGCGCAAGCTGCAGCCGGCGGACGGCTCCACCCTCAATGCCGCCTTGCCGCTTTTGTGCGGTTCCCTGATGCTGCTGGCAGGCGGGCTCCTGCTCGGCGAGCATCACGGCTTCCATCCCGGACGGGTCCCGGCTCCGTCGATCCTCGGCCTGCTCTTCCTCGTCTTCTTCGGGTCGCTGACGGCGTTCAGCGCCTACGCGTGGCTGCTCAAGCACTTCGAGCCGACGCTCGTCGCGACGCACACCTACGTGAATCCCATCGTCGCGGTGCTGCTCGGCTGGGCGCTCGCCGGAGAGAGGGTGAGCGGCTCGGTCCTCCTCTCGATGGCCCTTGCGGTCCTGGCCATCTGGCTGGTGAACCATGGCGGCCGGCGCGCCGCGGTTCGCGAGCCGGACACCGACGCGCTTGCCGCAGGCGCCCGCTAGACCCGCTAGGACCACGCCAGTACCTGCAATTCTTGTTCTCAGGCTCCTCCAACCATCGCGGCCGTCTACGGCAGATCGAACCTCCCCGGTGAAACGCATGTCAGCCCGCCGTGCTACCAATGCGGAGCATGACCGACCGCCCCGGCCGCGTGCGCTCGCTCCCCCAACTCGCCTGGCTTGCCGAGAGGTCTCCAGCGCTCGACGTGGCGCTGACGATGGCCGTCGAGCAGATGCCACTTGCCTCCGAGGTGCGCGCGCGGCTGGCCGCCCTGGGCCGCTCGAGCCCGATGAGCGTGCGCGAGTTCCTCCACCGGCGCGATCTGCACCGCAAGCTCCAGGGCGTCGGCATCCTCGAACCGGTCCTCGCCGCCTTCCAGACCTGGGTCGAGCGTGCACCGGCGCCGCCTGGCGGCGGAAGGGATCTGCAACAGCTCGTTGCCGCCGCCGGCGTTCCCGATCTGCTGGAGTGGACCGCGGGCACCCTCGAGCCCTCCTTGCCGTTCGACCTTGCTCCCCGCACGTTGAGGGCGCTCACGCAGGAGCGGGGTCTCCGGCCGCAGCGCGCGCAGCTCCTTCGCGAGGCGCTGGCCGGATTCGTCCGACGTGTGGAGAAGGCCCGCGCGGCCCCGCCCCCTGAACTGCGTCCCACCGGCGACCAGCGGCTCGACTCGTTCCGCGGCGGGCTCCAGGCGCTGCGAGGGCCGCTTCTGTCCGGATGGCCGCGCGGGTTGGTGCCGGCGCGGATGCAGGTGCGCGAGGAAGGCAATTCGCTTTGGATCGGCCTGGAGACGGGAGGCGACGACGAGCTCGACCATCCCGAGCTGAACAGCCGCTATTTCTGGCGTTACCGGGCCCCGAGCTCCCTGCGGCAGCTCTGCATCCCCAACCTCTCGGACTGGGAGCGCAAGCTGGAGCTGCGCTGCGAGTGCCGGCGAGCCGCGTGCATCCACCGCGCGCTCGCCCTGGACGCGCTGCTCGAACACACCGGCACCCCGGCGGGGGCTCGCGCCATCGCGCCCCTGCTTTCACCCCGCTGGCAGCGCGCGCTGGATCTGTTGTCGGCGCCCGAACGCGAAGACAAGCGGACGGCGTCCGGCTCGCTCTCGTTCGTGGTCGCGCCACATGGCGCCCACATCTTCTTCCACATGGAAGGCAAGCGCGGCCCGTCGCGCAGCGGCAAGGAGTTGCACGGGAACCTCGCCTCCTTCATTCCGCGCCTGCGCGGCCACGACCGCAAGATCGCCGAGACGTGGGCGCTGGCCGGCCCTGGTCATCGGGACGACCGCAATCCGTTCTACGGAGACGCGCTCCTGCTCCTGGCCGGCCACCCCGCGGTGCGGCTCGACCCCCGCGGCCCTTGCGTACCGGTCGAGGTGGAGCGCGCGTCGGCGCGGGTGGTGGAGACCGGAGGCGGCGTTGCCATCTCGGTCATCGCGGCCGGCCAGGAGCTGGAAGCCGACGCGAGCGGCTTTCCCTCCTCTTCCGGCTACGTCCTGGTGCGGCCGGCGCAGGACCGGGTGCGGCTGGTGGTGGTGCCCAGGGAGCTGCAGCGGCTCCTTTCGGCGATCCACCTCCATGGCGCGACCTTCCCGCGCGAGGCCTTGCCCGGGCTGGTGAGCGTGCTCCCGCGCATCGAAGCGGCGGCGGAAGTCGAGCTGCCCGACGATCTGCGCGGTGAAGAGGTTCGTGCCGGGAGCCGGCCCGTGCTGCGCATCTCTCCCTCGGGCACCGGCCTGTTGCTCCAAGTGCGCGTCGAGCCGCTTCCCGGAGGTCCCCTGTTCGTGCCGGGCCACGGCGCTCCGCTCTCGGCGGCATTCGACGGCGCGCGCCGAAGGTTCGCGCGGCGCGACTTCGAGCGGGAGCTGGCCGAGGCAACGGCGGTGGTTGCCGAGTTGGGCCTCGATCCCGCCGGCGCGAGCGAGCCGTACGCCTTCGCGATCGATGCAGGAGAGGCAGGCGTCGAGACCTTGCGCCGCGTCCATCATCTGGCGGCGCGTCAGGCGGGTCCGGGCGTGGAATGGACCGGGCCGCGCCCGCGCTTCACCACGCCGGCGCGGCTCGATCGGCTGCGGCTGCGGATCGAGAAGAAGCGTGACTGGTTCGGCCTCGAAGGGGAGGTGCAGGTCGATGGCCGGCGGGTTGCGCTCGCCGCGCTGCTGGAGGCGGCGCGGAGCCGGCGCCGGTGGGTCCAGCTCGCACCCGGCGACTATGCCGAGCTGTCGGAAGAGCTGATCGCGCGGCTCTCGCCGCTCTCGCACGTCGCCGGGGACGAGGAGACGCCGACGCTCACCCTGGGCACGGTGCCGCTGGTCGAGGCGCTCGCGCCGGAAGTCGAGGAGATCGACGCCATCGCGGGTTGGAGGAAGCTGACCGAGCGGCTGGCGCAGGCACGGGAACGGCCCTGTCCGCTGCCCGAAGGCCTTCACGGCGAGCTGCGCGACTACCAGATCGAGGGCTTTCGCTGGCTGTCGCGGCTGGCCGCATTCGGGGCCGGTGCCTGCCTCGCCGACGACATGGGGCTGGGCAAGACGCTGCAGGCGCTGGCCCTCCTGCTCTCGCGCGCTTCGCTCGGGCCGGCGCTGGTGGTCGCGCCGACTTCCGTCCTTCACGCCTGGCGCGTGGAGGCGGCGCGGTTCGCCCCCGGGCTGCGCCTGCGCTTCTTCCACGAGGGCGATCGCGACCTTTCGGCGCCCGGGCCTGGGGACGTGGTGGTGGTGAGCTGGACCTCGTTCGCCCGGCAGGGCGAGTTGTTCGCCGGGCGCACCTTCGCCACCGCCGTGCTCGACGAGGCCCACGCGGTCAAGAACTCCGGCACGCAGCGGGCCCGGGCGGCCCATGCGCTGCAGGCAGAATTCGTGGTGGCGCTCACCGGCACGCCGGTGGAGAACCACGCCGGCGAGCTGTGGAGCCTGTTCCGCGCCACGCTGCCGTCGCTTCTCGGATCGGAGGAATCGTTCCGGCGGCGCTTCGCCTCGGGCGCGCCGGACGCGATGAAGGCGCTCGCCGCGCTGGTGCAGCCGTTCATCCTGCGCAGGACCAAGGCGCAGGTGGCCCACGAGCTGCCGCCGCGCACCGAGACCGATCTGCTGGTTCCCCTCTCCCCCGAGGAGCGCGCGCTCTACGACGACGTGCGTCTCTCCGCCGCGGCGGACCTCGGCGACCTCACCGGCGAGAAGGCGCGCTTCCAGGTGCTGGCGGCGCTCACCCGCCTGCGCCTCACCGCCTGTCATCCGCGCCTCCAGGATCCTGGCTGGCGGGGGCCGGCCTCGAAGCTCGCGCGGCTGCTCGAGCTGGTCCGCGATCTGTCGGCCGCCGGGCACCGCGCGCTGGTGTTCTCCCAGTTCACGCAGCACCTGGCGCTGGTGGCCGATGCGCTGCGCGGCGACGGGATCGCCTTCTCGTACCTGGACGGGCAGGTGCCCGTGCCGGAGCGCGCGCGGCGGGTCGAAGCGTTCCAGAGCGGGGCGGGTGGCGATCTCTTCCTCATTTCCTTGAAGGCCGGCGGCACCGGGCTCACGCTGACGGCGGCCGACTACGTGATCCATCTCGACCCGTGGTGGAATCCGGCGGTGGAAGACCAGGCATCCGATCGCACACACCGAATCGGCCAGACGCGGCCCGTCACCGTGTACCGCCTCGTCGCCGAGGGGACCATCGAGCAGCAGATCCTCTCCTTGCACCAGGAGAAGCGCGAGCTGGTGGACGAGCTTCTCGCCGGTGCCGACCGCGCCGGCAAGCTGAGCGCCGAAGAGCTTGCCGGCCTGATCCGCGGGACCGGGTGAGAACCCGTCGCTCCCGCCGCCCACGCCCTGCAGGTCGGTCGCGCCGCCGCCCTTGCGCGCCGATCGGAGGCGCTGCAGGAGGCTGTCGGGGGAGGCCCGGAACCTGGCCCCGAGGGTCGGGTTGCGGGCCGTTCCGTCGATTCCCCCGATTGGACGGGTCCATTGCCCATTGACGTGGGACCGCTCGATCATTGACAAGGAAGGTGGGCAAGCACCGGGGGGAGCCGTGGACTCGTCGAGCGATCCGAAGGAACCGGCGGCCGGAGAGGGTCCAGTCACGGCGCCCTCTTCGCTGCGCGTGTTCGTGCTGGCCGAAGTGCGCCTGTTCGCGGAGGGCCTCGCGCGCCTGCTCGCGGACGAGCCTTCCATCCAGGTGGTGGGCGTGTGCGCGCCGGATGAGCATGCTCCCTGGCGCACCGCGGCCGCCGCGCCGCAGGTGATGGTGCTGGATCGCTGCGCTGCGGGCTCGCCCGCGCTGGTCCGCTGCCTGATCGAGGCCAACCCGGGCTGCAGTCTCCTCGCCGTCGGCGTGGCCGCGGACGAGGCAGAGGTACTGGCCTGCGTCGAGGCCGGCGTGGGAGGCTTCGTGGAGAAGAGCGCGCCGGCGCGCGGCCTGGTGGAGGGCGTGCGCGAGATCGCGCATGGAAAGTTTCCCTGCCCGCCCGACGTCGCCGCGGTCCTCTTCCGCCACATCGCCGCTCCGGCGGTGCGCCCGGTGAACGGATTCGCGGTGCTCACCGCGCGCGAGCGCGAGATCGCCGCGCTGATCGATCGCGGCCTCACCAACCGGGAAATCGGTTCGGCCCTGTCGATCGAGCTTGCGACGGTGAAGAACCACGTCCACAACATCCTGGAGAAGCTGCGCGTGCGGCGACGTGCTGCGGCCGCCGCCAAATTGCGAGCCGCGGACGCGGCTTTGCCGAAGGATCTAGATCCGCTCGCAGTCCCGGGGGTCAATCGGTCCATTCCCCGCATTCAGGCGATTCGCTAGAGAGCCGTCTCCGAACCAGTCGAGGCTTTAGCGGTTCCCGGCCGGCCGGCGCGCGCCGCCGGATTCGCCGAAGGAGACGGGCCATGCCGACACGCTCGATCTGCAGCCAGCGCCGGAGCCGATGGATGCCGGGCCGGGCCGGGCGGATCTGTGCCGCACTCGCCGCATCGCTCCTCGCCGCAGGCGCGTACGCCGACCCGCTCCTGGACGGCGCCGCGTACCTCGCCGGAACGCAGGCAGCCGACGGAAGCTGGGCGAGTCCGCGGGTGCGCAGCGCGACCGCCACGGCCGAGGCGCTGCGGGCGCTGCAGGCCCTGGGAGCCGCTCCCTCCGCGCGCGCGGCCGCCGTCTCGAGCCTGCAGGCGGTCCCGGTGGAGGACAGCGACGATCGCGCGCGCCGCATCCTCGCGCTGCAGGGAGCCTCGGACGTGGGCGCGCTCATCGTCCAACTCGGCGCCGACGCGGACGCGGGCGGCGGATGGGGGCTGACGGGCTTCTACGCCGCCGAGCCGCTGGCCACCTCGCTCGCGCTTTCGGCCGTAGCGCCCGGCACGGCGCTCGGCGACGCCGTGCTCGTGCCGGCGCTCTCCGCCCTCCTCCGCGATCAGCGCTCCGACGGCGGCTGGCCCTGCGTCGAGGGCGGGCCGAGCGATCTCTACTGTTCCGGATCGGCGCTCGTGGCGCTGGCCGGCTACCGCGCCCGCTTCTACGTCCAACCGCAGATCGCCGCCGGGGCTGCCTTCCTCAAAGGACAGCTCGGCGCGGGCGGCAGCTTCGGGCCGCCGGACGGCGATCCCATCCTCTCCACCGCCGTGGCGGCGCTGGCGCTGGCGTCGGTTCCCGCCGTCTCTTCCGAGGTGCCGTCGATTTCCGCGTACCTCGCCGGGACGCAAGACGCCGGCGGAAGCTGGGAGAGCGATCCCTATACCACCGCGGTGGTGCTGCAGGCGCTGGTGGCGCTGGCGCACCTGCCCTTCTGCGGCGACGCCGTGGCCAATCTGTCCGAGGCCTGCGACGGCCCGGATCTGCGCGGCGCCACCTGCGGGAGCATCGGGCAGGGGACGGGCGCCCTCTCCTGCACCGCTTCCTGCACCCTGGACAGCAGCGGCTGCTCGGGTCCACCCCGCTGCGGCGACGGCGCCGTCAACCTGCCCGCCGAGGCGTGCGACGGCGCCGATCTCTCCGGGCTCACCTGCGAGGCCCTGGGCCTGGGGCCCGGCACTCTCGCCTGCACCGCGGAGTGCAAGTTCGACACGCTGGGCTGCTCCGCGCCGCCCCGCTGCGGCGATGGCGTGATCAACCAGGCGCTGGAGTCCTGCGACGGCGCGGACCTGGGCGGCCACACCTGCAAGGACGTCGGCTTCCTCAGCGGAACGCTGAGCTGCAACCCCGACTGCACGCTCAACGCCGGCGCCTGCGCCGGAGCGCCCTTCTGCGGCGACGGCGTCATCGACCAGGCGTCGGAAGAGTGCGACCGCCTGGACCTCGCCGGCAAGACCTGCGAGAGCCTGGGCCTGGGCGCAGGCACCCTGGCCTGCACCTCCACCTGCAAGCTGCAGACGGCGGGATGCGCGTCCTCGGGCGCCGCCGCCCCGCGCTCCATCACGCTGGATGCCGGCTCGCCCATCTGCACCGGCGGCGCCCAGACCGTGCCCGCCTCCATCAACTTCCCCGCCGGATCGGTGATCGACAAGGTGGACGTCTTCCTGCTCTTCGACGACACCGGCAGTTTCGCCGGCACCGTGCCCTCGGTGACGCAGATCTTCAGCCAGCTCGTGGGGCAGTTGCAGACGGCGCTGCCTCAGGTTTCGTTCGGATTCGGCGTCGGCCGGTTCGAGGACTACGGCGGCCCGGGCGCGAGCTTCAGCGGCGAGGTGAGCACCGGGCGGCCCTTCATCCTCAACCAGCCCATCATCACGCCGGAGGTCGCCAACTTCCTCCCGCTGATCAACAGCGCCCTCAATCGCACCGCGCCCGGCTTCGGGGGCGACGGCCCCGAGGGCAACATCGAGGCGCTCAAGCAGATCGCCACCGGGTCCGGATTCGACGGCGACGGCAACGGCTCCACCCTGGGCAGCGGGGCGGCCGGCGCGGCGCTCACCCAGACCTCTCCCGGCGCCAGCGGCGACATCCCCGCCTTCTCGTCGAACGTCGCAACCACCTCGGGATCGCTGGGCGGCGTCGGCTTCCGCCCCGGGGCGCTGCACCTCGTGATCAGCGCCGGCGACATCTGCCCGGTGGCGTCCTTCCTCGCCGGCCAGCCGGTGCCGCCGTCGTTGACCGGCGCAGGCGGCGCCACGGTGCCCACCAGCGCGCTGCTCTGCTCCACCGTGCCGGGCTCGTCGCGCTTCGGCTTCGTCAGCAACTCCGTCTCCACCACCGGCAACACGGTCGCGGCTGCGGTTGCCCCGCGCGGCGCCGCCACGGTGCCCGAGACCATCGCCGCCCTCAACGCGCTGGGCATCTCGGTGATCGGCCTCGCGCCGGGGGGAGTGGCCATCCGCAACCCGGTGGGTCCCAGCTCCTCGCCCAGCGTGTCGCTCTCGGCGCTGGCGCTCCTCACCGGCTCCACCAACGCCCTCGGCAACCCGCTGGTCTTCAACATCTCCGGCGGCACCGGTCCCATCCGCGACGCCATCGTGAGCGCGGTGACCTCCGCCGCCACCCGGCCGCGCGACGTCTCGCTCACCTTCACCGGGCTTCCCGCCGGCTTGACCGCGAGCTTCACGCCAGGCTCGGTTCCCGGCGTGGGGCCGGGAGACACCGCGGCCTTCGCGGTCACCTTCTCGGGCGACGGCCGCGTGATCACCGGCGCCTTCGGAATGAACTTCGTGGACATCTCCAGCAACGCCACGCTGGCGACCGTGCCGGTGACGGCGGCCTGCCTGCCGGTGCCTCCTCTCCCGCCGGACAACGACGGCGACGGCTACCGCGCCGACGTGGACTGCAACGACAACGATCCGGCGGTGAATCCGGGCGCGACCGAGATCCCCGGCAATGGCATCGACGACGACTGCAATCCGGCGACCCCGGACGAGGTGCCGCTGGATTCGGCCGCCTGCAGACTCTTGCCGGACAAGCTCACCTATTCGGCGGCCGACACCGTCAGCCTGGCGGCCGACGTGGTCAACACCACCGCCGATCGCTCGCTGGCCGGGCTCACCGCGTCGGTGGACGTCCGGCTCTCGGGGGGAGGCCCGGCGGTCTTCAGCCAGGCCCTGGCGCTGCCGCCGCTGGCGCCGGGCAACCGCCTCGCCCGCACCTTCGACTTCAGCGCCAACGGCGTTCCGGCGGGCGAGTACAGCGCGCTGATGCAGGTGGTGGGCGGCATCCACGCCGCCGCGTTCTGCTCGGGGACCTTCCGGATCGAGAGCTCCGCCGCCAGCACCATCGGCCTCAAAGGCACCCTCTCGGTGGATCCCGCCGTGGTCCGCAGCGCCGCGCCCAGCCAGGCCGCGTACGCCGTCACCAACTTCGGCAACGGCACCGTGGATCTTCTCGGGCTCAAGATCGTGCTCACCGATCCCGACACCGGCGAGATCCTCGACCTGCTCACCGATTCCACCTCGCTCGCGGCAGGAAGCACCTTCTCGGCGACGCAGCCGCTCGCCACCGCGGGCCTGAAGCAGAAGACCTACGTCGCGGTGCTGCTGGCGGTCCTCCCCTCGGGAGAGGAGGAGACGCTGGCCTTCGCCAACCTCACGGTGGTCAACGCGCCGCCCGACTGCAGCCGCGCCGCGGCGGCGCCGGCGGTGGACCTCTGGCCCCCGGATCACCGCTTCGTGGACGTCTCCATCGCCGGGGTCACCGATCCCGACGGCGATCCGGTGACCATCACCATCCTCGAGATACGCCAGGACGAGCCGGTGAACGCCGCGGGCGACGGCAACACCTGCCCCGACGCGAGCGGCATCGGCACCCCGATTGCGCAGATCCGGTCCGAACGCAGCGGTCCGCTGGACGGCCGCGTCTACCACATCCGCTTCAACGCCGACGACGGACGGGGCGGCACCTGCCAGGCGCAGGTCACGCTCTGCGTGCCGCACGACCAGCGTCCCGGCATGGGCTGCGTCGACCAGGGTGCGGTCTTCGACTCCACGCAGTGCCGTTGACGAGGCCGCACCCGCAGGGGTGAGGCCGGGGAGCCCGTATGTTCCGATCTCTCAAGGTGCCGTTCATCGCCCTGGTCGTGGTCGTGGCGTTTGCCGCGTACCTGGCTGGTCCGGCGCGCTTCCGCAAGGTGGAGGTGAAGGTCCCGGCGCCCGCGAGCGCGAGATTGTCCGGCATGGGGGTTCCGCCCCACCGGTTCGGAGCGCCCGGCCCGGGCGGGCCCGGTCGCGCGCTCGCACGCAGGGATCCGCCCCCGCAGTCCGCCGACGAGCGCTACAGCGCCGTGCTCGACGACGTGCAAGAGAAGGTCCGGCAGGCGAAGTTGCGGCGCGCCGAGGACCGGCCCCCGGACGCGGAGGTGAAGGCCATCCGCGGGGATGCAGAGAAGCTCCAGGGCCTGGAGGTCGCCGCCGCCGCGTCGTTCCAGGAGATGGGGCAGCGCCTGCACGACGCGAACCTGCCCGGCGTCCTGCAGGAGCGGAACCTGGCTGCCGAGAGGGAGTTCGCGGCGCGCGCCGACGAATTCGGCGCGCTGTTGCGCTCGCTCGCCTCCGCCGACGATCGGGGCCTCGCCGGCGCGCGCGATGCCGCCCTCGACCGGATCGGCGCCTTCTTCGAACGGCACCTGCAGGGAGGGCCGGTTCAGAAGGTGGATCCCGGCCGGCTGCCCTTCCGGGGCGCCACGCCCCTGGCGCGGGCGCCCATCGCCTCGGCGGACGAGCTTCCCCAAAGCCTGCGGCCGCCGCCCGCGGCGCGGCGGACCCGCGCCCTGACCACGTCGGCGCCCGATCCCAACCTTTCGTCCACCGAGGACGTGCAGATCACCCAGCCCATCCGCGATCTCGCGGCCAGCCTGGGCAACAACCCGGCGCAGATCTTCGGCTGGGTGCGCAACAACGTCGTCTGGTTGCCCACCTACGGCTCGGTCCAGGGGAGCGCGGTCACGCTGGCCAGCCGCCGGGGGAACTCCTTCGACACCTCCAGCCTGCTGATCGCGCTGCTGCGCGCCGCAGGAGTCCCGGCCCGGTACGTCTACGGCACCATCGAGGTGCCCGCCACGCGCGTCTCCAACTGGACGGGCGGCCTCACGCCGCTGGCCGCGCAGCAGTTGATGGGGCAGGGCGGCATCCCCAGCGTCGGGATGATCGACGGCACGGGCAACGTGGTCGCGGTGCGGCTCGAGCACGTCTGGGTGGAGGCGCTGGCCGACTTCGTGCCTTCGCGCGGCGCGGCGGCGGAGAAGGCGGACACCTGGGTGCCGCTGGACGCGTCGTTCAAGCAGTACCAGCTGGGCGCGCCCATCGACATCAAGGCGGCGGTGCCGGTGGACGTCGAGGGCACCGCCAGGGCCGCGGCGTCCACGGCGCTGGTCGATCCCGTGGCGCAGTCGCTGACCGGCTTCGACCAGGGCACGCTCGATTTCTTCATCGACAAAATGGGCGAGGACATCGAGCTCAAGTACGGCCCCACGCCGGACGTCGCCCTCTTCACCGGCCCGAGGACCATCACGCCAGCCGTGAGCCAGGTGTTGCCCGGGTCGCTCCCCAACCGCATCGTCGCCCGCGCCGCCGTCTGGTCCGAGCTGCCCGACAGCCTGCGGCACAAGGTGGCGATGACGCTCTACGCCTCGTCGCTGGACCGGGCCCTGGACTCGCCTTCGGCAAGCTTCAGGATCAGCCTGCCCGCCCTGGCGGGGCGGAGACTGGGCGTCACCTACGTTCCCGCGACCGACGCCGACGCCGCGGCGCTGGCCAGCTTCCGCAGCGCGCCCGGGACCGACATGCCGGTGTACCTGGTGCAGGTGCGGCCCTCCATCCGCATCGACGACTCCGAGGTGGCGCTGGGCCCGCCGGTGACCATGGGCACCTTGCAGGAGTGGGACGCGGGCGTGACCGATCCCACCGATCCGGCCGGCGACATCCACCCCTACACGGTGACGGCCGGCGACGAGATGGTCTTCGGCATCGACCCGCAGGGCGCCTCGCAGGAGACCATCCACCAGCGCTTCCTGCAGCGTCCTTCGGACACCGCCGCCGAAAACCTCTTCACCGTCTCGCTCTATTACTGGGCGCAGTGCGACCTGGTGGCGAGTTCGGCGGCGGTGGCGCAGAACGCCGCGGTCCAGCGCCTGCCCTCCATCGGCCTGTTCTCGGTGCCGCTGCGGGTCGGCTACTTCTTCGGCTTCCCCCGCACCGGCCACTACGGCCCGCGGCAGATGGACGTGGCGCACTCCATCTTCGCCGTGGTGGAGAAGGGCAACGGCGACACCTCCGGCATCCTCCGCTCCATCGGCATGCTGGCCTCGGTGCTGGAGGGGCGGACCTTCGACGCGCTCTTCGGCAGGGTGACCGGCACGGGCGTCTCGGCCGTGCAACTGTTGCGCGAGGCCAACGAGCAGCAGATCCCCATCTACCTGGTCACCCGGGACAACTTCGCCACGGTGGCGCCGCAGCTCCTGGTGGGCTCCGACATCGTGGCGAGCATCTCGGACGCGGTGCGCGTGGGCAAGACCGTGCTGGTGCCGCAGCGGGCGCCGTTGCACGGCAACTGGTCGGGGCTTGGCTACATCATCGAGGACCCCGCGACCGGCGCGGCGGCCTACCTGATCAACGGCGGCACCAGCGGCGGCTCCGACGACCCCTGCAATCCGGAGAGCCCCAAGGAGCCGGTGAAGGTGCCGGTGATCGAGATCCTCATCATCGCCATCATCATCCTGCTCATCATCCTGCTGCTGCTCTCCAATCCCGAGCTGATCCCGGCCATCGGCGCAATCCTGGGCGGCCTGGGGAGGCTCGCGCCGGCGGCGGCGTCGCTCTTGCTCGCGCTGGGAATAGGGTCCACGCCGGCGATGGCGTCCACTCCCAGTCCCACGCCTCTGCCGGGCGAAGGGCTTGCCCCGCCGGGCGACTGCACGCCCGCGCAATACGCCACCCTGGTGGCGGCGGTGGAGGGAAGCTGCAAGTCGGGACCCGCCTGCAAGGGCACCGATTGCGCCACCCTGACCGCGGCGCTGTCCCGCCTGCAGGCCTGCGTCGCCGCGCGGCAGGACATCATGGTGACCTGCTTCCGCGGCGGCGACCAGGCGCACGTGGACGAGCTCGAGAACGCCAGGCGGGCGGTTGAGAACTGCGCCTGCCGTGTGGCAAGGTTCTGCGGGTGACGGAAGCGCAGCGGCTCAAGGAGCTGGTGCGGCGGGCCTTCGCCAGGGCGCAGCGTCCCGCGGAGGGCGCGCTCCACGAGAGCGACGAGGGCGACGAGGGTCCGCTGCTCGAGCGCGACTTCCGCGACAAGCTGGACTGGCGCGCGCTCGACGGCGGCTTTCTCGACCAGGCTCCCGCCGGGTATGGCTCCGCGCTCAGCTTCTTCTCGCCGGAAGCGCTGCGGTACTACCTGCCCGCGTACCTGATCGCCGACCTGGACGGGCAGCTCGACCAGGTGGACGTCGCCTTCCGCCTGAGCGCGCCGTTCAGCGACGCCGCCCGCGCCACCGCGGTGAACCCGCGCCGCTACGGCAGCCTGACCCGTTTCGACGCCGGCAGCCGCCGCTACGCGGGTTTCTCCCGGGAGGAAGTGGAGGCCATCGTCGCCTTCCTCGAGCACAAGGCGGCGGGGGGCGGCGGGGCGCCCATCCGGGAGGCGCTGGCCAACTACTGGCGACCTCGACTCTCGGAGGGCGGGTAACGGGCGCGCTGCGGATTCGTTCCGACCGACACCTTCGCCCCGAGCTCGGACCTGCGCGTCCCGACGCGTCGAAACGAAGAAGGTCAGCCTCGAGCGATGCCGCGGAAGAGGGCGACGCTCCCGACCATCTCGACCCACCGGGTTCCCCAAGGGCGCGCAGAAGCGTCTCGGCGGTGGCGGGCTTCTGCACGAAGCGCTGGATCACGCGCGTGCCGGCGAAGAGCGCGGCGTCGCGTGCCGAGGTGAGGGCTCGCCGCGCGCGCGGGCGCAGCTTGCATCCCTTCAGCGGCGGGCGGCGGCGAGCGAGGCGTAGAGCGCGTCGTAGAGGAAGCTGGCCTTGGAGAGCGCGTCGTGGTCGTTCGCCGCCACGGTCGGGAACCCGCCCGAGATGGCCCGCAGGCCCGGCGCCGCGGGCTCGGTCTGCGGGGCATCGGGGAAATCGGCGCAATGGACGATCCGCGCCAGCGCCTGCAGGGCAAGGTCGGTCGGACAGTGCTCGTCGACCAGCGCCTCGAAGGAGCAGCGGCCTTTCGCATCCTGGTGCGGATAGGTGGCCCCTGGCGCGTCGAAGCCCTTTGCTCCCTGTTCCTCCTGGACGCGGGCCACCTGCTCGGGCGGCACGAAGAGGAACTCGGCTTGCGGATCGATGAATCGGCGCACCAGCCAGGCGGTGGCGATCCGGTTCACCCGGGCGTGATGGCGCGTCACCCACTTCATGGCAGACGCCCGGGTGGTCCCGGGGCCCGCGAGGGGCCGGCGGGCAGGGGAAGGAAGGGAAGGCCGTTCGCTGCGTGCTCCATGGGACGTTTGGCCGATTCAGCTGAACCGGGCCGGCGTTAGGAGTGATACGGCTGCACCATGGACGGCGCAAGCGGGGCGCTGCGGCACCGTCGGAGTGACGACACGATGCGTGCGGTGAACCGCTTGCCCTTGAATCCATTGCAGAGGAGACGCACATGATCGTCGCGATGTTGCTGGCTGCCGCGGCAGGCGCGCCCGACTGGAAACCGGTGCAGCAGGTGTTCGGATTCGACGGCAGCGCGCTGCCGGGCGGCGTCATCCGCTTCAACATGCCGCGCTCGGATCTGCACGTCACCGTGGGCGGAGTCGAGGTGAAGCCCGCCCTGGCGCTGGGCGGCTGGGCGGCGTTCGCGCCGATGGGCAAGGGCAAGGCGATGATCATGGGGGACCTGGTGCTGACCGAGGACGAGGTGCCGGCGGTGACCAACGCGCTGCTCGAGGGCGGCGTGAACGTGACGGCCATCCACAACCACCTGCTCGGGGAGACGCCGCGGGTCCTCTACCTGCACATGGGCGGCCATGGAGACGCGGCGAAGATGGCCGGCGCCGTGGTGAAGGCGGTCAAGCTGACGAAGACGCCGATGCCGCCCGCTCCGGCGGCGAAAGGCGACACGGACTTCGGGTTCGACCCGGCGGCGGTGGACAAGGCGATGGGCATCAAGGGGACTGCCGGCGGCGGCTGCCTCCACTACAACGTCGCGCGCGCGGAGAAGGTGATGGAGGACGGCATGGCGGCGCCGGCGTCGTTCGGCATGGGCACCTCGATCAACTTCCAGCCGACCGGCGGCGGGAAGGCCGCGATCGCCGGCGACTTCGCCATGACGGCGAAGGAGGTCGAGCCGGTGCTGAACGTGCTGCGGCAGAACGGCATCGTCGCCACCGCGCTCCACAGCCACGCGCTCAACGACGTTCCGCGGCTCTTCTACATGCACTTCTGGGCCAACGACGACGCGGTCAAGCTGGCGACGGCGCTCCACACCGCGGTGGCGAGGACCAACTCGAAGAAGTAGCGCCGGCGTCGCCTGGTTCCGCAGCGTCAAGAAGGCGGGCGTTCGCGGCGCATGAAGAGGCGCGTGAGCAGCAGGTGTGCCGGCAGGTAGAGGAAGAGGATCATTGCGCCGGAGATCAGCGCGAGGTGCAGCGGCGCCGGTCCCACTTGCCGGTTCCAGAGCGGATCGCGGAACGCGTAGTTCAGGTTGAGCGCAGGTCCGAACGCGCGCGAGGCGACCAGCGCGCAGAGAGTGATCGCCGCCTGCAACGGCAGGCCGCGCCGGTCATATCCCACCCGGCGCAGGCACCAGAGGAGCACGAGCGGCTGGACCACGTGGAAGAGCGACAGCAGCCGCACGAAGAGCGGGAAGCCGGGCTGCCACAGGTACTCGGTTCCGCCGAACAGGTGCCTGCCCGAGATCAGGCGCGAGCAGACGTCGACGTCCCAGAGCAGGTCCGCGAAGATCGAGAACAGGGCCTGGCTCGAGAGCAGCAGCGCGCTTCCGGACCAGATCCCGGCGCAGGTGACGATCACCGCGACGTCGCAGAGGTGGAGGAAGTTGGCGAATCCCCAGACCGACGCGTACGCCGGGACCCAGACCACGAGCCAGGCTGCGGCTGCCCAGCGCATGCGCGGGAAGGGTTTGATGTCGTGAATGATTTCATTCACGGCGTGAAGTGGCAAGCACGCAGGTCCACCGCAGGACGTGGTGGCGGAGGGCCGCTTCCTTGACAAGCTCGCGCCGGAGTTGCTAGACAGCGCCCTCCGATTTGGAGGCGATATGGATTTCCGACTGCATACATCCGAAAAAGCGATGCCTGCGGTGGGGAACTGCCTCCAGCGCAAGTGTCGCGGGTAGCCTCGCGGATCTGAACAGATTCGAGGGATGGCGGTAGGCCAGCGGTGGCGCAGGGCCTCCCGGCGGGCGTCCGGTCCGATACCGGATGGTACCCGGCGGGGGTTGCCCGCGGCGCTTTCCGCGGATCGGCGCCGCTCGGCGAAAGGCGTCTGCCGTAAACGACGCCTGCCAGGGGATGTAGCTCAATGGGTAGAGCATTGGCTCGAAACGCCAAGGGTCGGAGGTTCGAATCCTCCCATCAACGCCAGGAAGGCCGGCCGTGAGCCGTTGCCGGGTCCGGCCGGGCGCTGCAATGGGGCCCGCGACGATGAGCCGCCTCGACGCCATTCCCGGCGCGGAACGACGCGAGAAGCGGTCGCGCCGCCGCCCGGGGCCCGCGCCGTGGCTGCCGCGAAGCGCGCCGCATCCGCAGCGTCCGGGAGGGGGACGGAGTCGGAGGCCGCGAGCGGCCGGCTTTTCGTTTTCGCGGCAAGGCAGCTGCAGGTGCCGTGCAACCAGGAAGGAGGTGCGCAATGCGAGTGGACGTGAAGCTGAACGAGCGGGCGCTGGTCTACCTCGACGGCAAGCCGCAGAAGTACCTGGGTCCGGGCCGCTACCGGACGCTGGTCGCGCCGTGGCGCAAGGTGGAGGTGAAGCGCCTCGACACCGACGCGCTGGTGGCCGATCTGCGCGCAGAGGAGCTGGCGCTGGTGCCGCCCGGCGATCTGCGGGTGGTGGCGCTCGCGCCGGACCAGCGCGCGCTGGTCATGCGGCGCGGCAAGCCGGCGCGCTGGCTGGGCGCCGGCGTGCAGCAAGTCTGGACGGTGGAGCAGCTGCGTGACGGCACTCCGGCGGTGAGCGTCGAGGTGATCGACGTCTCCGGCGTGGAGACGGCGCCGCTGCGCGACGAGGTCAAGGCGCTGGTGCCGGCGTCCGACTACGTCGAGGCCACCGCGGCGGAGGGCTACACGGCTGTCCGCTACGTGGACGGCGCGCTCGATGCCGTGCTCGGCCCGGGCCGGACCGCGGCGTGGACTGCGCGGCGGAAGGTGCAGCTCGCGGTCATCGAGGTGCGTGAGCGGCTGCTGGCGGTGAACGGTCAGGAGGTGATGACGAAGGACCGCGTGTCCCTTCGCCTGAACCTCGCGGCCGTCTACCGGGTGGCGAGGCGCGGGCGCCGGACGAGGTGCTGTACCTCGCCGTGCAGCTCGCGTCGCGCGAGGTGGTGGCCACGCGCACGCTGGACGAGCTGCTCGCCGCCCGCGAGGAGCTGGGCCAGTCGCTCCGGCCGGCGGTGGCGGAGCGCGCTGCTGCGCTGGGACTCGAGCTGCTCGACCTGGGCCTCAAGGATCTCGTTCTTCCCGGTGAGATGAAGGCGCTGCTCAACCGGGTGATCGAGGCGCAGAAGGAGGCCGAGGCGAACGTGATCCTCCGGCGCGAGGAGACTGCCGCGACGCGCTCGATGGCGCAGACGGCCAAGGTCCTCGCGGAGAACCCGCTGCTCGTCCGCCTCAAGGAGCTGGAGGCGTACAAGGACCTGGCGGGCAAGGTCGGTCAGGTCAACCTGGTGCTCGGCGCCGGGGTCCTGCCGCAGCTGCAGTTGAAGACGTAGGAAGGTCCGCCCGCCGGCCCCGACGCGGCGGGCGGACCGCAGTTCCCCATCTACTTCCTGGCGTTCATCCACTCGAGCATCGGCTGCTTCACCTGCTCGATCGAATGCGTCCCGGCGTACACGTCGAGGTGGCCGTATCCGGCGAGGAACACCGTGGTGATGTCCTTGCTCGCGATCCGCGTCACCTGGTTCGCGAGCGGGGTCCTGCAGACGCCGTTCGGGCACCCGAACTCGCTGCCGAAGACGAGCAGCGGGATGTCGACGGCCCCCGTATCGACGTAGTCGAGGTACGGATGATGGGTACCGTAATTCGCCATCGCAGCGCCCTCAAGGTCCTGGATCCGCGGCCAGTAGCGGGTGAAATTGGAGAGGATTCCCACCAGGACCTCGCGGTTCATGTAGGTCTCCCCATTTCCGCCGGGGTATGGCGTGTAATAGTTGGTCACCTTGCCGGCACCCCAGGCGTAGAACGATCCGTACGCCGCGTAATCGGAGACGGTGTCGAGGACGGCCTTCTCCGCCGGCGCATAGGAGGGAATCGGTTTCGCCGGCGGCAGGTCGGCTACCTTCGGCAAGGGTTGACCGACGTCCCTGGTCGAGAACGGCACGGCGCCCGCGAGCCGCCCCTGCTCGAAGCTGCTGACCTCGCTCAGGTAGGGTCCGCCAGCCTTGAACGCGGCAACGTTGCCGTCGAACAGCGCCTCGGGCACCTGCCTTGCTGGATCCACCGTTGCGTACGCGCCGCCGCCGTCGAGGCTGATCAGGCCCTTGAGATCCTGCTGCCAGTACCTGGCTGCGTAGATGTACATCTGCGTTCCGCCCCGGCTGCGGCCGGCAAGGAACAGCTTGTCGGTGCGTGCGATGTCCTTGGCCAGGCTCACGCACGCCTTGATGTCCTCGCGGAAGACGCCATACGTCCAATCGGCGGTGGCCGCGAGCGCACCGGCGAGGCCTGCCTGCGCGAACTGGTCAGCCGCCAGGTTGGCCACGTACCCGGTGCGGAATTCGATCGCGTAGACGTCGTAGCCCTGCGCGGCGAAGTACCAGTTCTCGGAGACGTTGGGGTTCGAATCCCTGGTGAAGCCTCGATCCCACGTGCCCGGGATGATGAAGAGGACCTTCCTCGAGTCGGGGCTCGGCCGGCCCGGAACCGCCGCGCTGTTGTTGGCTTCGCGAACGAATCGGTGCAGCGCAATCCGGTCGAACGGGCCGTTGGGAGGTCGCGCCGTCTCCCAGAAGTAGTGCTTGAGCGCGGGATCGAAGTCCGAGACGCTGACACCCCTGTACGTCCATGCGTCGAGCTTCGTCGCGTGCTCCGCGGAACGTGCGCTCCCAACGTTGGTGAGCAGCACCAGGCAACCGATCGCGATCGAGAGTGCCCCCTTCATGGCGTTCGCCCCTTTCCGGGTTGGATCCATCTCGGGGGCCGCGAACCTACGACTCCGGATGCGCACGACAAGCGCTCAATTGCCGCACATGGCCCATGCAATCCATAGGGGCGCTGCTTACGTTGCAGCAGCGCCGAACGGGCCCATGGTCAAAAGATTCCCAATCGTTTTTACAGGAGCCAGTCAATGCCGGGTCCCAAGCGGATGATCGCCTTCCTGGTCGCCTCGATGCCTCTTGCGACCGCTGCGCTCGCGCAGACCACCGTGACGCTTCAACAGGGGGCGAGCTACTCCGGCGCCGCCGACGACTGGATCATCTGCTGCAGCGGCGCCGACACCAACAAGGGCGCGGACGTCGAGGTCGACATGCGCTCGACCAGCGACTACGGCCTCTTCCGCTTCTCCATCTTCCAGTCCGAGGGCGGGCCGGTGCCCAACGGCGCCACCATCACCTCGGCCACGCTGTCGCTCTACAAGTCGTTCGGCCCGGACGCAGTCTTCAAGGCCTCGCGGCTGCTCAAGCCCTGGACCGAGATGGGCGCCACCTGGAACTCCACCGGCGCCGCGCCCTGGACCACCCCGGGCGCGCAGGGAGCCGGCACGGACGTGCTCGCCAGCGCGGACGGGCAGGGCTCCGCGCCGGACTCCGCCGCCAACAACTGCGCCGACGGCGTCGGCCACGAGATCTGCTGGCTCAACATCGACGTGACGGCGGGCGTGCAGGCGTTCGCCAATGGCTCGGCGCAGAACTTCGGCTGGCTCCTGCAGCAGGTCTCGAGCAGCGGGGAGTTCACCTACAAGGACTTCATCTCCAAGGATGCCACCACCTTCTCGCAATACCGGCCGAAGCTCACCGTCAATTACGCCGGCGCCGGGTGCGGGGCCGTGCCGGTGGCCTCGTTCACGGCCACGCCGGCCTCGGGCCCAGCGCCGCTCGCCGTGACCTTCGACGCCTCCGGCTCGTCCGACGGCGGCTCACCCATCACCAGCCTCACCCTGCAGTTCGGCGACGCGACCCAGGTCACCTGGGGGAGCAAGACGCAAACCCAGGCGCACAGTTACGGCTCGAACGGCACCTTCACGGCCACCCTGACCGCAGCCAATGCCTGCGGCACGTCCGCCCCGGTCAGCCGGCAGATCACGGTCGGAAACAATCCGCCGGGCGACATCGTGCCTTCGGAGCCCGCCGCCGGCGACCTGGCCTTCGCCGTGCCCACGTTCCACAGCATGGGCCTCTACTACAGCACGCAGACCACCGAGCCGCAGGTCTGGATGCGCTATCGCAAGTCGACGGACACCGCGTGGCGCACGGGGTATCCGCTCTGGGTCGACCCGCGCACCACCGACGGCAACAGCCCGGCCACGAACACGCTGCCGTTCACCGCCCCGGGCCCCGTCACGGGAGCGACGCTGCAATACCGGGCCCGCGGAAGCGCGGTGATGCTCGACCCCGGCACCAGGTACTACTTCGAGTTCGGCACCGGCCCGCAGAGCGCGATCACCTGGCTCCACTACGTCGCCGGCACCACCTGGCAGTCCACCTTCCCGGAGGATCCCGCGGTCACGACCATTCCGTCGCAGAACGACGTCTACGTGATCCCGGCAACCGGCGGAGGCAACCCGGGCGCGTACAAGGTCTACGACGGCTGGAACGGTACCTCGAAGAACGTCGTCAACCGGCTCGGGCAGAACCTGACCGCCGACCCCGGCGTCGACGCCGCGCACGCCATCGTCGTCAAGGCCAGCTTCGTCATCATCCGGCGCGTGCGCGCCACCGGCGCCGCGCTCGCAGGCATCTACGTCGCTCCCAACGTCACCGACGTGGTCATCGAGGACTCGCAGGTGGACGACTGGTCGTGGCAGCCGGGCACGACCTCGGGCGAGCCCAACCCGAACTCGTGGGGCACCTGGGGGCAGAACGAGATCGGCGGCATCCACCTCGCGCAGAACAACTCGCGCATCGTCATCCAGCGCAACGTCATCAAGGCGCCGCACTTCGGCTCCTTCCCCTGGGACACTTCGTCGGCCTGCGACCCCACCGTGCCCAGCGTTCCGCAGAACCATCCCATCGGGCCCGACGGGATCGCGTTCGAGACCGCGGGCCAGCAGAACGTGGTGCGCTACAACGAGATCACCGGCGACGCGGCGAACCGCAACCACTGGTACATGGACGGCGTCGGCGGCGGCGACAACTTCTCCCCCCACGGCTCGCCGGGCGCCGACAGCGACATCTACCAGAACATCATCATGAACGTGTTCGACGACGCCATCGAGGCCGAGGGAGGCGGCCGCAACGTGCGCATCTGGGGCAACTACCTCAGCGAGACGAAATCCGCGGTGGCCACCACCACGGTTCATTTCGGGCCGACCTACATCTGGCGCAACGTGGTGAACCACGTCCGCACCTGCTACCAGCAGGTCGCGGACGGCAATCCGGCGGGCGACTGGCCCACCAACGCGTTCAAGATGGGCGGCTGGGACTCGGTCCGCGCCGGGGAAGGATACGGGAACGGCATCCGCTACCTCTTCCACAACACGGTCCTCCAGTCGCCGGGGGCGTTCGGCGCCGAGGTGGTGATCGAGCCGACCTCGAACGGGTCGGGCAGCGTCGCCTGGACGATCGCGCACAACAACATCCTGGAGACGCGCGACGAGACGAACCTCGGGTGGTCGATCCAGACCGGCGACACCCCGACGGGCAGCAACTTCGACGCCAACATGTGCAATGGGCGCGTCGATACGGCGATTCCCCAGCCGGCCGCGCCGTACACCTTCACCGCCAGCCAGCTCTTCTACGAGCCCGGCGACGGCGCCCAGAGCGTGCCGGCGCTGGGCGGAGGCGGGGTGGGCAATTACCGGCTCGGCGCAGGCAGCGTCGGCATCGACGTCGGGCAGGTGCTGCCGAACTTCAGCGACGGCTTCATCGGCGGCGCTCCGGACGAAGGGGCGCAGGAGAGCGGCTCGGCCGGTCCGATGAAGTTCGGAATCACCGCCGGCCAGTGAGGCTGCCGCGGCCGTCCTCCGCGGCGGGCGGCGTGCGCTCGAAGCGGAGGATGGCCGCGCGCAGCGGCTCCGGCAGCGGCACCGGCTTGCGGGTGGCGAGGTGCACGTGGACGTAGACCAGCTCGCCGGAGGTGAGGTGCTCGTCGCCGCGCCAGATGCCGAGGAGGTACTGCATCGACGAGCGGCCGAGCCGCGCGACCCTGCAGCCGATGTCGAGGACGTCGTCGTACGCCGCCGAGCCGTGGAATCCGGCGGTGGCCTTGACGGCGAAGACGTCGGTGCCGGCCTCCAGCATGGCGCCCGGATAGGGATAGTCGATCGCGCGCCAGTACTCGGTGACGGCGACGTCGAAATAGGCGAAGTAGTGCGGATTGAAGACCACGCCCTGGCGATCCACCTCGGCCCAGCGCACGCGCAGGCTGTGGACGAGGGTGAAATCGCGCCGGTCCATGCCGGCGGATGATAGCGCGGGTTACCTCGCCGGCGGGATGTTCTGGTTGACCCGGAAGAAGTTGTCCGGGTCGTAGGCCTTCTTCACCAGCTGCAGCCGCTCGTAGTTCGCCCCGTAGGTGGCGCGGATGCGGTCCGACCCTTCCTCCATCATGAAGTTCACGTAGGCGCCGCCCGTGGAGTAGGGGTGGAGCGCGTCGTAGTACCCGACGGTCCAGTTGCGCAGCTCGTCCGCCCTGGCCGGGCTGGGGTCGACTCCGACGATGACCTGCGACCAGAGCGCCTCGCGGTGGCGGTACGCGGTCTCGCCCGCGCCGACGCGCGCCGCGGCGCCGTTGAGCGGGTAGAGGTGCATGGTGGACTGCCCGGTGGGCAGCGTGGCGCCGAGGCGCGCGTGCTCGCGGATGGCGGCGTCGGGGAGCTTGCCGAAGAAGTCGGCGCGCCAGTACCACTGCAGCCCCGGGGGATAGAGCGGATCGAAGAAGGACTGCAGGGCGGGGAAGGGCAGCTCGTGCGGCGCGTGCAGGAGCGGCTGCACCGCCGAGACGAGCGGCTTCACGATCCGGTCGAACGCCTCCTGCTTGCCGTTGAAGCACCAGATGGCGGCGCTGACCTTGCGCCCGTGCAGCGCCTCGGGGAAGGGCGGGACCGGCGGCACGGTGGTGAAGGCGAAGAAGCCGCCCAGCTCCTCCGGCGCGGTGAGGATCAGCTCCTGGAAGGCGCGGAGCGCGTCCTCGGCCTGCTCCAGCGCCCAGAAGGTGGGACCGCCCACCACCGTGCTCACCGGATGGGCGCGGAAGAGGAACGAGGTGACGATGCCGAAGTTGCCGCCGCCCCCGCGCAGGGCCCAGAAGAGATCCGGGTGCTCGTCGCGGCTGGCCGTCACCATGCGGCCGTCGGCCAGGACCACGTCGGCGGCGAGGAGGTTGTCGATGGTCAGGCCCGCGCTCCGGGTCAGATAGCCGCTGCCGCCGCCCAGCGTGAGGCCGCCCACGCCGGTGGTGGAGATGAAGCCGCAGGGCACGGCCAGGCCGAAGGGGTGGGTGGCGTGATCGACGTCTCCCCAGGTGGCTCCTCCCTCCACGCGCACGGTGCGCGCCTGCGCATCCACGCGGATGCCGCGGAGCATTCCCAGGTCGATCATCAGTCCACCCTCCACCGTGCCCAGCCCGCCGGCGTTGTGGCCGCCTCCGCGCACCGCCACGGTGATGCCCGAGGCGCGCGCGGCCTTGACGCAGGCGATCACGTCGGCCACGTCGGCGCAGCGGGCGATGGCCAGGGGCCTCCGCTGGATCATCGCATTGTAGACGGCGCGGGCCTTCTCGTATCCGCCGTCGCCCGGAGCCAGCACCTCACCGCGCAGCGATGCCTTCAGCGCGGCCACGAAGTTCGCCTGTTCTGCCATGGATCTTCCTCCCCTTGTGCGCTCGATGGCGCGAATGGCGGACTGACTAACCAGGGCCGCGTTCGCGGAGCGTTCGCGCCCTGCGAACGGTCAGGACAGCCCGGCCAGGAACTGCGCCGCCCGCTCGCGGTCGAACGAGCTGCCTCCGTCCGGAAGCGTGGCCAGCGCCTCGCGAACCACCTCGGCGGCGCGCGCCCCGCCCTTGTCCCTGCGCAGCGCCACGCCGAGCGTCACGGCGCAGCGGACCATCAGGGGCCGCGCCCGCATCGCGCCCGCCCGCTCCAGCGCGCGCTGCGCATGCTCGACCGCCCGCTCCGGCGAGAGCAGGGCGCGCAGGCGCTGGAGCTCGGGAGACCAGAAGACGTCGCCGGAGCTGGCGGCGCGGTCCTCCGCCTCGTCCAGCACCGCGAGCGCCTCGTCCCTGCGGCCGGCGGCGGCGAGCACCTCGGCGAGGGCGGCGAGATAGATGGGACGGCGCGCCCATGCGCCCTCCTCGTCGAGCGAGGCCAGCGCGCCCCGCATCTCGCGCGCTGCGGCGGCCGGATCGCCGCCGGTCCGCGCCCACGCGCCGAGCAGCGTGCCCCAGTGGCGGTAGTAGGCGAACCCGTGCCGCTCGCAGACGGCGCGCGCCTCGCCGGCGGCCTCCGCGCAGGCCCGCCGGTCGCCGCGCATGTAGTGCAGCACCGCGGCGTACGCCTGCGCCAGGGCCTCGCTGTAGGCGTGCTCCAGCGCGCGCGCCGTCCGCACCGCCTCGCCGGCACAGGCCAGGGCGCGGTCCTCCCGTCCCGACATCCAGAGCGCGTGCGCCTCCCAGGCGCTGTTGAAGACGCTCACGTCCGAGCCGAAGACGGTCAGGTGGCGGCGCGCCTCCTCGGGATGGTAGAGGCGCCGCGCCTCCTCGAAGTGGTGGATGGCCCGGTCGAACTCGCCGGCGTGGGTGAGCGGTCCCGCCAGCGAGTGGTGGCTCTCGGCCTCGTACGAGCCGAGCCGCGCGGCAAGCTCCTGCATCTGCCCGGCGGTCTCGACGGTGCCGGAGAGGTCGCCGGAGACGAAGCGCAGGCCCCAGAGGCTGCGCAGCACCTGGAAGAGCGCAGGCGAGTCTTCCAGGCGCTCGGCGAGCAGGCGCGCGCGCTCCAGCACCTCCTTGAGCTTCGGATCGGTGTAGCCATGGATGGCGCGGAGCGAGGGCGTCTGTTCGAGCAGCAGCGCCAGCTCGTCGCGGTCGCGGTCGCGGCTCTCGCCCCGCCGCTTCACCAGATCGAGGGCGCGGCCCAGGAGCGCCACCGCGCGGGAGTGGGCGTAGACCCCGGCAGCCACCCGGGCCGCGCGCCGGTAGTGCTCGGCCGCGCGCTCGGGAAGGCCCGCCAGCTCGCAGTGGACGGCGAGCGAGGCGCTGATCTCGTCCAGGCTGCTCGCATGCACGAGCTCGAGGGCCTGGGCGACGCGGCGGTGCAACAGGCGCGCGCGGGCCGGGCTCACCCCCTGCGTGGCCGCCTCGCGCAAGGCATCGTGGGAGAAGTCGTAGCCGAGCGCCGGGTGCTCGCGGACGATGCGGCGCCGCCAGAGCTCGTCGAGCGCGGGCACGAGCTCGCTCTCCTCCAGGTCGGCCGCCTCGCGGAGCACGTCGAAGCTGAAGGCGCGGCCGATGGTGGCGGCGCACTCCATCAGATCCCGCGCCCGGGGCCCGAGCTGCGCGAGGCGGGCGGCGAGCACGGCGCGAACGCGCGGCGAGCGGGAGAGCGGATTCTCCGCTGCCGGCGCATCCGGCGCGGGCGCCGCGCTCCGGACGTGCAGGTCGGCCCGCAGCGCCTCGAGGGCGAAGAGCGGGTTGCCTTCGCTCAGCTCGTACACCCTCTGCGCGGCCTCCGCGGTCACCGCCTCGCGCTCCCGCGCTGCAGCGTGGAGCAGGGCCGCCACGTCGTCCGCCCCCAACGGTCCCAGCTCCAGCTCGAGAAGCCCGCCCTCCTGCCGCAGCGCGAGCAGGAGGCCGCGGGCGGCGTCGTTGTCGGCCAGCTCGCCGCTCCGCGCGGTGGCGACGACGAAGAGCGGCGCCCCCGCGCCGTAGCGGCTGATGAAGTGCAGGAGCGAGACGGTGGCCGGATCGCACCACTGCAGATCGTCGAGCACCAGCACCACCGGCCGCGTCCCGCCCAGCAGCACCCGCGCGACCGCCTCGAAGAGCCGCCGCCGCAGCCAGGAATCGGCGCCGCCCGGCGGCTCCGTCTCCACGCCCGGCGGCGCCTCTCCCGACGCAAGCGCCTCGGGCAGGAGGCGCGCGATCTCGGTGCGCCAGACGGCGTCCACGTCGCCGAGCTGCGCGAAGATGGTGGGGCTTCGCAGCCAGTCCACCACCGGGCCGTAGCTCAGGTGCCCTTCGGCGGCGTACGCACGGGCGCGGGCCACGCGGGCCCCTTCGTGGCCGGCGAGGCGCGCCACCTCGTCGGCGAGGCGCGACTTGCCGATGCCGGGCTCGCCCAGGATGCAGGCCATCCTCGGGCCTCCCGCGCCGGCGGCCCGGAAGGCGCGCAGCAGCCGCTCGCGCTCCGCGGCGCGGCCCACCAGCGCCCAGGCCTCGGGTGAGGCGCGTCCTGCGGGCCGCGGCTCGCCCTGCGCCGGGTCGCCCTCCACAAGACTGCGGTACAGCTCCCGCGTCTCCAGCGCCGGTTCCACCCCCAGCTCGCGCTCGAGCAGGTGGGCGCAGCGGTGATAGGTGTGCAGCGCCGCGGCCCGGTCGGACGCGGCGGCGTGCAGCCGCATCAGCGTGCGATAGCCGATCTCGTCGAGCGGATCGATCTCGGTCAGGCGGCGCGCCCAGCGGATTCCTTCGAGCAGATCGCGGCGCTCCTCCAGGAGCGCGGTCAGGCGCCGCAGCGCCGCCTTGACCTCTTCCTTCAGCCGCTCCCGCTCCGCGCCGAGCCACTCGCTGAAGCACTCGGGAAAGAGATCGCCGGCGTACTGTTGCGCCGCCTCCGCCAGCGCCGCGGCCTCCTCGGTCTTGCGCCCCGCGCCCCGCGCGGCCCCGGCGCGGGCCAGCGCGCGCCTCAGGTCGTGGAGGTCCGAGCCGATCTGGTCCGGGTGGATCGCGAGCTGCGCTCCGCTGGCGTCGATGGCCGCCTCGCCCCGCGGAAGCACGCGGCGGAGCTGGTGCAGCTCGCGGCGCAGGTTGGTGCGGGCCTGCGCCTCGCCCGACTCCGGCCAGAGCCGGGTCGCGATGCGCTCCCGCGAGACGGGCTGGCCGGCCTCGAGCAGGAGGAGCGCGAGCAGCTCGCTCCCGCGCGACGACACCGGCTCGCGCAGCGGGTCGCCGCCCGCCGAGATGCGGAACCGGCCCAGCAGGTCGACGCGGAAGGGCTCGTCTTGCGCCACGCCGTCCGCCTCTACTCCGCCCGGGGAGCGGCAGGCAAGTGCAGGGCCGCCGCGGCGGCATCCCGGGGTAGAGTGGGACGATGCCGTGCGCGGCCGCCGCCCTTTCGCTTTCGCTCCTGCTCGCCGCCGGTCCGTCCGCCGGCGAGCCGCCGCCCTCGTGCCCCGACTGCGCGCTCTGGAACCGGGCGCAGGCGCCCTTCCGCATCTTCGGCAACACCTGGTACGTCGGCGTCCACGGGCTGGCCGCGGTGCTCATCACCTCGCCGCAAGGGCACGTGCTCATCGACGGCGACCTGCCGGAATCCGCGCCGAGGATCGCAGCGAACATCGGCGCGCTCGGCTTCGGCATCAAGGACGTGAAGCTCATCCTCAACACCCACGTGCACTTCGATCACGCGGGCGGCATCGCCGCGCTGCAGCGCCTGAGCGGGGCGCGGGTGGCCGCGAGCGAACTGAGCGCCCCCGTGCTCCGCCGCGGCGGGTCCGGCCCCGACGATCCGCAGTACGGCATGCTCCCGCCCATCGAGAAGATCGGCGAGGTGGCCGTCTTCCACGACGGCGAGACGCTCGACGTCGGCCCCATCGCGGTCACCGCGCACCTGACGCCGGGACACACGCCGGGCGGGACGAGCTGGACCTGGAAATCCTGCGAGAAGGCGCGCTGCCTCGACGTGGTCTACGCCGACAGCCTGACGCCCGTTTCCGCTCCCGCGTTCGAGTTCAGCCGCAGCAGGCAGTACCCGAACGCGGTGGCGGACTTCGAGCGGAGCTTCGCGACGCTCGAGTCCCTGCCCTGCGGGATCCTGATCACCACGCATCCCGACGCCTCGGACTTCTGGGGCAGGGTCGAGCGGCGTTCCCGCGGCGACGCCAGCGGGCTGATCGATGCGAAGGCCTGCGCCAGGTATGCAGCCGCGGGCCGCGAGCGGCTTCGCAGGCGGCTCGCGACGGAAGGCGTCAGGTAGCGCGGCCTTCAGCCTGCCGCCTCCATCGCCAGGAGCGTGCGCTTGGCCTCGGGACCGCCCAGGTATTCGCCCAGGGTGCCGTCGCTGCGCACGACGCGGTGGCAGGGCACCACCAAGGGCAGCGGGTTGTGCGAACAGGCGCTCGCGGCGGCGCGGACCGCCGAGGGACGGCCGGCGGCCCTGGCCACCGCGGTGTAGCTCTCGGTCCTGCCGTAGGGAATCTCGCGCAGGTGGAGGAGCACCGAGTGCCGGAACCCGCGGGCGAGCTGCAGATCGACGGGCACCGTGAAGGCGCGGCGCTTGCCGGCGAAGTATTCGTCGAGCTGGCGCGCGGCCTTGTCGAGGCGCCGCGGCGTGTGGAGGATGCGCGGGCTCACCTCGGCGGCGAGGCGGGTCAGCACCGAGTCGTGATCCTCGCGGCCGAAGGCCACCCGGACGAGGCCCTTTCCCGTCGCGGCCAGGAGCAGCGGCCCGAGCGGGCTGTCGATGGTGCGGTACGACACGTCGAGCAGGCCCTGCCGCTCCGCCCGCGCGGCGAGCCGCAGGCGCAACGATTCCTCGGGCGCGGCGGCGGGGAATTCCTGCTCGATGCGGTGGACGATCTGCTTGTCGGTGATCATGGCGTTCCTTTCCCGAGACGCTTGCGCAGGTTTGCGATGCCGTCCGAGGCACTCCGCCGGGCGGCGGTGGCGTTGGAGCCGATGAGCTTGCCGACCTCGGCGTAGGAGAGCCCGGCGAGGTGCCGGTAGATCACCGCGCCGCGCTGCTTGGGCGGTAGCGAGTCGAGCGCGGAGCGGAGCTCCGGGTCGTGCGCAACCGGCTCCGGCGCGGGGAGGTCGGGCAGTTCCTGCGAGCCGGCGGCCCGTCGCGCCGCGCCGCGGAGCTGATCGACGGCCTTGCGGTGCGCGATGGTGACGAGCCAGCCGCGGACGTTGCCTCCATCGGGAAGCCGCGGATAGGCCTGCAGCGCGGAGAGGAAGGTCTCCGACCAGGCATCGGCGGCGTCCGCCGGCCCCACCAGCGCGCGGCAGACGCGCAGCACCAGCGGGCCGTGCTCGGCCACGATCTCCTCGAAGGGCCGTTTCATCTTGCGTCGTGGAAGACGAGGCCCAGGGTGTGGCGCCGGCCCGAGCGCAGCACGCTGACGCCGTGGCGCATCGGCGCGGCGGACCAGCCGCGTTGCCTGGCCACCGGCCGCTCGCGGGTGGTGAAGACGAGCCCGTGGCCCTGGTCGATGACGCTGCTGGTGCCGCGAGACTGCGCCCGCGGCCGCTGCTCCAGGGTGATGAACTCCCCGCCGGTATAGTCCACGCCCGGCCGGTCGAGGCCGATGACCACCTGCAGCGGAAACACCAGGTCGCCGTAGAGGTCGCGGTGCAAGGCGTTCCAGTCGCCCGGACCGTAGCGGAGAAGGAGCGGCGTGGGGCGCGTCTGCCCCTCTTCATGGCACTGCTCGATCCACTCCTCGAAGCGGTCCGGCCAGGGCGCGGGCCGTCCCAGCCGCTCCGCCCACGCCCTGGCGATGGGCAAGAGGTGCGGCCAGAACGCGGTCCGCAGCTCCGCGACGAGGCTCGGCACGGGATGGTCGAAGTAGCGGTACTGGCCCTGTCCGAAGCGGAAGCGCGCCATGTCGATGGTGGAGCGGAAACGGCGGTCGTCGTCGTAGAGCCCGGCAATCGCCCTGCAGTCCTTCGGGGAGAGGACGGGGCCGGTGGGCGAGGAGCCAAGCTCGTCGAGGGTCCGCGAGATCGCGGCCCAGTCCAGCGCCGCCACGTTCACAGCCCGGTCTCCCGCAGGGTGATGCTCACCCTGCCCGGGGGAAGACCGAGGCCGTCCGGAGCCGTCCCCTGCAGCACCCGGGGGACGCCGTGGTAGATGCGCCGGCTCGGCCCGCCGAAGACCAGCAGGTCGCCGGAGCGCAACTCCACGTCGACGAAGGGAGCCGTGCGCCGGCCCACTCCGGCGAAGCGGAACAGGCAGGTGTCGCCCAGGCTGAGCGTGACCACCGGAGCCTCGCTCGGTTCCTCGCCGTCGAGATGCAGGCCGAGTCGCGCCTCGGGGCCGTAGAGGTTCACGATGGCGGCGTCGGGCGCGTAGGAGTCCCCGACCCGCGGCCCGAAGGCATCGGCGACGGCGGCGCGCCCCAGCTCGACGAGCTCGGCCGGCAACGGCTTGACCGGCGCGCCGTCGGTGTCGTCGGCGGTCCTCGAATAGGCATAGGGCTCCCAGTGCCATCCCAGGCACACCGACTGGACGCTCATCAGATGTCCGCTCGGGACGCGCGGATGCCGGAGCCCTGCGGGCGGCAACGCCCACCGCCGGAAGGCGGCCGCGAGGGCTCGCTGCGCATCGGGGCCCAGCCACCCGGAGATCTTCACGGCGCCCGGGAGGAGGTCCTCGCGGGCGCGGGCAGGGGAGGGGACGCCGAGAGCGAGCTGCCTCTGCCCCTGCGGCGGACCGGGCGCGGTGGGGACTCCGCCCAGCCGGCTGCGGCCCATCCTGCCCCGCGACGATGGCGCGTTTGCGGTCATGCGTGGACAACGCGGACGCTACCCGATCTGTGAGGTCCGTTCCCTACCGGGCGGTCCGAGCGGCCCGCCCCGGCAGGCCCGCGCCGGCCCCGACCAGGGCGCCCATCGCGGCGTAGCCGAGAAAGTGCGGGCTGGGAAGCACCGCGACGAAGGCCACGATCCCGAAGGTCACATAGGTTCCGGCGACCACCCACAGCGGCGCGGGCGAGGGAGCATTGCCGCGCAGCAGCGATGCCGCCGCGCCCAGGACCAGCGCCGCGAACCCGAACATCGCCACCACGCTGAAGTAGAGGACCAGCGAGATGGCCAGCAACAAGGTGCGGCGGACGCCGAGCTCCAGCATGTCCTCGCGGAGGTGCGGCACATTGACGGCGCCGTGAACGATCGCCGCCGCCACGATGGCGATGCCTCCGGCGAGAAGGAGAATGAAGCGAATCGGATCACGCAAGGTCATCTGGCTCCTCTGCTCCCGGATGGTGGAACTTCCGATGGCGGCGCGCCACTGATGCTCTGCGCCACCTCCCGCGCCCTGCGCCGGTCGAGCTTCGCGTTCCCGCCGCGCGGCAGCTTCTCCACCGTGAATGCGCGCCGCGGCCTGCGGTAGGGAGCGACGCGGGAGGCGGCCCATTCGACGAACTCCTGGGCGTCGAATCCTACCCGCGCCACCACCAGCGCGACCGGGATCTCGCCGAGCCGCTCCTCCGGCACGCCCACCACCGCCAGCTCCTGCACCAGGGGATGCCCGCGAAGCTCCTGCTCCACTTCCGCCGGAAAGACCGAGAACCCGCCCACCTTGATCCGGTCGGCGGTGCGCCCCACGAAGGCGAAGGTGCCCGCGGGCCCCAGCCGCGCGATGTCGCCGGTCGCAAACCATCCGCCGTCGGGCACGCCCCCGCTGCCCTGGTACCCGGCGAACACGCCCTTGCCCTTGAGCTGCAGCTCGCCGGTTCCGCCGATGCGGCGCGGCCTGCCCTCCGCGTCGACCACGCGCGCGGAGAAGCCGGGCAGCACCAGGCCGATGGCCGGCAGCTCCCGTCCGCGCGGAGCGGGCGGATAGAAGCGGACGGCGGCCGGTCCGGCCAGCTCGACCATCCCGTACACGTCGGCGAAGGCCGCGGTTCCCAGGCGCCATCCCGCCGGCCGCACCAGCGCGCCATAGCCCTGGAAACGCCGCGCGCGATCGGGCGGCATCGCGTCGGCGGCGCTCACCCACAGCTCGATGCTGGAGAGATCGCGCTGCGCGGCGCCCGCGGTCTCCAGGTCGGCGTACATCGTCGGCACGCCCACGAACACGTTGGGCTGGTCCTCCTCGATCCGCTCCAGCACCTTCGCGGCGTCGAACCGCTCCAGGTGGATGACCTTCACTCCTGCGCAGAGCGCGCCGATCAGGGTGCCGAGGCCCATCACGTGCGAGAGCGGCAGCGCCACGATGACCACGTCGCGACCCGGGCGCAGCCAGCGCCGATGACCCACCGGGAGCGCGTGGACGCGGCCCAGGGCGCCGAGCAGCCCGCGGCTGGTGAGCCGGGCCACCTTCGGCATTCCCGTGGTCCCGGAGGTGCAGAGAAGGATTCCGGGCGCATCGGCGTCCAGGGGAGCCGGCTGCGCGGACTCGTGGGGATGCGCGGAGAGCCAGGCGGCGAGATCGAAGCCGTCGCGGAGAGGCGCTCCGCCGGCGCCGGTCCAGAGGACGCGCAGCGGCCGCCCTGCAGGAGGCGCTGGAGCGGCTGCGAGGAGCGGCGCGGCGGCGTCGGCATCGGCGACCAGCGCCTCCGCGCCGGCGGCCGAGATCGCGGCGGCCTGCTCGTCCGGCCGCAGCCGAGCGTTGAGCGGAAGCGGCACGCGGCCCGCGCGGGAAATGGCCAGCACGTGCAGGAGCACGTCGATTCGGTTCGCGCAGAGGATCGCCACGGTGTGAGGGTCGCCGGGCAACGCCGCCTGGCAGGCCGCCGCCAGCCGCCCCACGTCCTCGTCGAGCGCGGCATACGTCCGCAGGCGCCGGGGAAGGCCGGGCGTGGCCGTCTCGGCGGCGATGGCGGGGCGATCGCCGTACGCCTCCGCAAGCACCCGCGTCAGCTCTCCGAGCGGCAGCCCGCCACCGAAGACGAGGCGCGCCCGCGCAGCCGCCGTGCGCGCCGCCGCTGCGACCTCTGCGAGGCCACGCATCCCGGCCCTCCTGCACGCGTGAGTGACATCTTTTGCATCCGGCGGCAACCCCAGAGGGCCAGGCATGCCGGACCGCCGCTCCGTCCTCAGCTTTCAGGCGGATGTCGCGCGAGAACCCATCGCAGGTCTCGGTGAAGACCGCGGGCACGGTCACCCTCACGGTGCTGGGCATCGCTTTCGTCGCCTGGTTCTTCTGGAAGACCACCGGCGCCCTGCTCGTCACCATCCTGGCCCTGCTGGTCTCGGTGGCGCTCAATCGCGTCGTCGCCTGGCTCGAGCGGCACCACGTCCGCCGCGGGTACGGCATCGCCATCGCCATGACGGCGGTCGCCGGGCTGCTCGTCGCGCTCGGGTTCCTCTTCGTCCGCCGTGCTCTTCCTCGCCGGCTGGGGCGGAATCCCCGGCGCCATCCTGGCGGTGCCGCTGACCGCCGCGCTGCCCGGCGGCAGGTGACGTGCCGCGCGCCGCCGACACTCGGCGGCCTGACCTTCCGTCTGGTAGTTTGTCGCCACGATGACCACGCAACCCGCGGCGGCAGCGGCCCGATCGAAGACCCTCGGCTTCGTCACCCTCTTCCTCATCGAGATGTGGGAGCGGTTCGGCTACTACGGCATGACCGCGGTGGTCGTGCTCTTCATGGTGGAGAAGCTCTCCTACGGCGACGACCGCGCCAACCTGACCTTCGGCGCCTTCACCGCGCTCGCCTACGCGGTGCCGGCCGCGGGCGGGTACATCGGCGACAAGCTCCTCGGCAGCAAGCGCACCATGGTGCTGGGCGCGGTCCTGCTCGCGTGCGGATACGCGCTGCTCGCGGTGCCCGATCGGCCGGGCCTGCTCTTCCCCGCGCTGGCGCTGGTGGCGGTGGGCGGCGGCATCTTCAAGGCCAATCCCGCCAACCTGATCTCGAAGCTCTACGAAGGCGACTCCGCCAAGATCGACAGCGCCTTCACCATGTATTACATGGCCGTCAACGTCGGCGCGACCGCCTCGCAGATCGCCACGCCGCTCATCGCCATCGCCTTCGGCTGGCACGTCGCCTTCGCGGTGTGCGCGGCCGGCCTGGTCCTCGGGCTGCTCAATTACCTCTTCATGCGCCGCTACCTCGCGCACGTGGGCTCGAAGCCCGACTTCGAGCCGCTCCGGCTTGGCCGCCTGGCCCTGATCCTCGCGGGCATCGCCGTGGGCACCGTCTGCGTCGCCTTCATCATCCAGAATCGCGACGTCGCCCGCGCAGTGGTGGCGCTGGCGTTCGTCGCCATGGTCTTCATCTTCTGGTGGATGATGAAGAGGGGCACCGAGCGCGAGCGCAAGGGCCTCTGGGCGGTGATCATCCTCACCACCGAGGCGATGCTCTTCTTCATCTTCTACCAGCAGATGTCCACCTCGCTGACGCTCTTCTCGCTGCGCAACGTGGACCTCGACCTCTTCGGCTACCACGTGCCCGCCGGCCAGGTGCAGGCGCTCAACCCGATCTGGATCTTCATCCTCAGCCCGCCCCTGGCCTGGCTCTACAACAAGCTGGGGAAGGAGGAGGGCGGCGATTTCCACATCTCCACCAAGTTCGCCATGGGCTTCCTCATCCTCGCCCTCGGATTCTTCCTCTACGGAATCAGCGGCACCTATGCCCGGGGAGGCAAGGTGTCGTTCTTCTGGATGGTGGCGGGGTACGGCTTCCAGTCGCTGGGCGAGCTGCTCATCAGCGGCCTCGGGCTCGCCGTGGTGGCGCGCTACGTCGCGCCTTCGCTGCGCGGCTTCCTCATGGGCGTCTACTTCCTCTCCACCGGGCTGTCGCAGTACCTGGGCAGCTTCGTCGCCACCTACGCGAGCGTGCCCGAGGGCGTGACCAGCCCGGTGCAGAGCCTGCCGCTCTACACCAACCTCTTCATCAAGCTCGGCTTCGTGGCGGTGATCGGCACGGTGGTCGCGGCGGCGCTCATTCCGCTGATGAAGCGCCTGCCGGAGGCCGGCGCGCCCGAGGCGAAGGCGAGCGCCGCCTGACCCGGCCGCGGGCTCATGGGCCCCGGAAGGCTCCCCACAGAGACGCCGCGGCGAACGCGAAGAAGAGCGCCGCGGCGCCGATGCGGATCCAGCGCATCTGTACCCGCTCGGCGAGCTTCTCGCCCAGGAACACCGCCAGCCCGTCGGAGGCGACCATGCCCAGCGTGGTCCCCATGGTCACGAGCACGACCGACTGGTAGCGCGCCGCGAGCGCGATGGTGGCGAGCTGCGTCTTGTCGGCCATCTCGGCGAGGAAGAAGAGGACGGTGGTGGTGAGGAACGGCCCGTACCGGTCCGCGCCGCCGCGCTCCTCGAGCGTATCGGGGCGCAGCGTCCAGAGGCCGAAGCCCGCGAAGGTGGCGGCCAGCGCCAGCGCCATGATGCGGCGGGGCACGTGCTCGGAGACGAGGCTGCCCAGGCTCGCGGCGAGCACGTGGTTGAGCACCGTGGCGGCGAGGATTCCCGCCATCACCACCCAGGGCCGGCGGTACCGGGTCGCGAGCGAGAAGGCGAGGAGCTGGGTCTTGTCGCCCATCTCGCTCACGGCGACGAGCACGAACGACGTCAGGATGGGTTCCAACCGTTCGCGCTCCGGGGCAGAGGCTGCCGGCGCACTCTACCCTGTCTCGACCGGCTACATCGGCGGGACCACTCCGTTCTTGCCCACCGTCATCCGGTCGGCGCGCAGCGTGCCGTCGGCCTGCTTCGATGCGATCACGAAGACGTGCGCGCCGGGCTTCAGATCCGACTTGTCGCCCGGCTCGAGCTTCACGACTTTCGCGTTCGGCGGCACCATCACCGTCTTCTCGCCGTCCTTGTACTTGAGCGTGAGCTTGCCCCCCGACTTCTTCGAGACCGTCGCGTTGGTCATGGTGCTCTGCGACTTCCCGCCCGACTCCATGCCCGAAACCGTGGCGTTGGTCATGGTGCTGCCCGGCCGCAGGTCCCAGGGACGGTGGCCCTCGCCGGTCCCGCGCATCGAATCGGGAAAGACATGCACTTCGATGGCCCGAAGGGTACCGTCCTTCCCCGGCACGGCGGTCGTTCCGATGAAGGTCCCGTCCTTGACGTCGGACATCGAGCCCTTCTCGGCGGTGGCGACCTTGGCGTCCTCGGGCAGGTTCAGCTTCACCATCTTGCCGTGCGACTTGACCGTGAGCGTGTTGCCGTCGGCCTTGGTGATCTCACCCCGGACGTGCTCCGGTTGCGCCGGCTGCGCGGTGGCTGCGAAGGCGAGCAGGGTCGATGCGACGAATGCCATCCGGATCATGCGAAAGACCTCCTTGATTGCAGCCGCAGGCTAACCATCCGGCCGGCGCGGAGCATCGCACAATGGGCGCGGCTGCAAGTCGAAAGCTGGCCCGCGCGTTGATAGGCTGACGCGATGAGATCGCCGCGCGCCGAGCAGCCCCTCGCCGTCCGGATCACCCACTGGGCGAACGTCCTGCTGCTCGCCGTGATGGCGGCAAGCGGCCTGCAGATCCTGGCAGCCTTCCCCGAGATGGGAGCGAAGGGCGCTCCCGCCGGCTGGTACCCGCTGCAGGGCTGGACACCTCCCGAATGGATGCGCGCCGGCGACTGGCTGGCGGGCGCGCGCCACGTCCACTTCGGCCTCGCCTGGCTCTTCGTCCTCAACGCCCTCGTCTACCTGGCGTGGATGGCCCTGACCGGCGAATGGCGAAGGCGCGCGTTCCAGCCGCGGCGCGACGGGCGCAACGCGGTGCAGACCCTGGCCTGGTATTTCCGCGTGCGCAAGTCGGCGCCGGAGCAGGGGCTGTACAACGGCCTGCAGCGCCTGGCCTACACCTTCACCATCGTGCTCGGCGCGGCCGAGGTCCTCTCCGGGCTGGCGCTGTACAAGCCCGTCCAGCTTTCGCCCATCGCCGCGCTCTTCGGCGGCTACGAGGGCGCGCGCGCGTTCCACCTGCTCGGGCTCGCCGCGCTGCTCGCGTTCACGGTGGCGCACGTGGTGCTCGTCCTGCTTCATCCCCGGGCGCTCGCATCGATCTTCACGGGAGGGCGCCGCGCATGACCCTGTCGAGACGGACCGTCCTCGGCTTCGCGCTCGTCCCTCTCGCCTGCGACTCGTCGAAGCCGCACCAGGGGTTCCTCGGCTTGACCGAGCGGCTCAACGACCGCGTCCAGCGCGGGCTCTTCCGCCCGGGGAAGCTCGCCCCGGAAGAGCCGGCCAGCGCGGTGACGGCCGAGGGTGAATTTCCCCTCTACAAGGTGGGCGACGACTATCCCGAACCGCCCTCCGCGTGGAGCCTGCGCGTCCACGGGCTGGTCAAGAAGCCTCTGGTCGTCTCGCTCGCCGACCTGCGCCGCATGCCGGTGACGCAGTTCCGGGTGCGGCACCACTGCGTGGAGGGCTGGTCCGCGGTGGCCTCCTTCCACGGCGTGCGCGTCTCCGAGATCGCCCGCCTCTGCGGCGCCGACCCGCGCGCCCGCTTCGTGGAGTTCCGCAGCTTCGAGCGCGGCCAGCCCAGCGAGGATGCCGACCCGGTGCCCTACTACTCGTCCTGGGACCGCGAGAGCGCGGAGCACCCCCAGACCATCCTCGCCTGGGGCCGCAACGGCTCCTTGATGTCGCAGGAGGAGGGGGCGCCGCTGCGCCTCTATTCGGCGGTGAAGCTCGGCTACAAGATGGTGAAGTGGGTGGACGAGGTGGTCTTCCAGCCCGTCCGCACCGGCGGGTACTGGGAGGACCTGGGCTACGAATGGTTCGCGGGGGTGTGAGGGCGTTGCGTCGCGGGCTGCGGCGTTGACGCCGGCCCCTCCGGCGACGCTAGACTCCGCCTCGGGTGACCGATGGCGACGCTCAGGCGAACGAAGGGCGGGGTGGTGCCCCTCGCCGTGCTCGATGCGCTCGGGGACGGCGTGACCCTCGCGGACGAGCGAGGTCGCATCGTCTTCTCCAACGAGGCCGCCGACCGCATCCTCGGCATTCCCGCCACCGATTCGCGGCCGGAGGACTGGTCCGCCTACTACGGCGTCTTCATGCCCGACGGCAGCGGTCCCTTCCCCAGCGACCAGTACCCCCTGGTGCGCGCGCTTCGCGGCGAGGAGACCAGCGGCGTCGAGATGCTGATCCGGAACCCCTCGAATCCGGCGGGCGTGCGGATCACCGCGACGGGCTGCCCGATGCGGGACGAGAACGGCCGCATCGCCGGCGCATCGGTGGTCTTCCGGCGCGTCGGCGGCGGGACCGCGTCGCTCGCGGCGCTCAGGGCGGAGCTCCAGTCGTTGCGCGACGAGCTCCAGCGCAGGGAAGGCGGGTCGGCCCTGGTGGACCGGCTCGACGCGGCCTTGCGGCTCTGCGAAGCGGAGAGCGGGCGCTGACCCTTCTGCCTTCCGCGCGGCTGCCTGCCCCCGCCGTCGCTTGACAGCAGCCGTGGCGGGGTTTCTCTTCCCGGCGCTCGTCGCTCATTCCAACGGGAGGAAGTCATGGCCAAGGCAAAGAGGTACATCCCCGAGGGTCTCTCGACGGTCACGGCGTCGGTGGTGGTGGATGGCGCCGCCAGGGCGATCGACTGGTACAAGAAGGTGTTCGGCGCGTCCGAGCGCGGCCGGCCCCACCTCGGGCCGGACGGCAAGGTGATGCACGGCGAGCTGCAGATCGGCTCGTCGGTGATCTTCATCAACGATGCGATGGCGGGAGCCCCGAGCGTGGTCAGGGACGGCCGCAGCCTGGGAGGCTCGCCCGTGGCGCTGACCCTCTACGTCGAGGACTGCGACCCGATCTTCAAGAAGGCGACCGAGAACGGCTCCAAGGTGATGATGCCGATCGCCGACCAGTTCTGGGGCGATCGCTGGGGCAGCTTCACCGATCCGTTCGGGCTCAACTGGAGCGTGGCCACCCGCAAGGAGGACCTCACTCCGCAGGAGATGGAGACCCGCGCGCAGGCCTTCTTCAAGCAGATGGCGCAGCAGAGGAAGTAGACAGCCGGCGCTGCGGGCTATACTTCCTTCGGCCCGGGTCGCAGGGGTGGAGCGCCCCGGGCAACCGGCCGTACGAGCGGCCGCTCGAGGCAGCTCGCATGGCCCGATCCCTCACAGCGCGGGTCGCAACGTTCTCCTTCGGAGTCGAGCTCGCCTTCGCCTGCGCGATTCCGGTCGCGTACCTGCGGCTCTTCGACATCGAGGACGGCGGCGATCGGGCCATCGTCCTCGGCATGGTCGCGGCGCTCTACCTGGCGAGGACGGGCGCGCTGGCGGCGTACCTCGCACGGCTGCTCCGACCCATCGAGCGCTGGATGGGCGCCTCGCCGGAGGAGCGGCGTGACGCCGGGCTCACCGCGCGGGCGGCGGGGGCGGCCTACGATGTGCCGCTGGTGTTCTCGGTGGTCTGGGCCGTGACCTGGCTCCTGTTCTACCTGCCGGTCACGGCGTTGCTGCGCAGCCAGTTCGCCGAGCGCATCCCGCTCACCGGGCGCGCGCCGGCGGCCACCATCCTCTTCGGGGTCGCCTGCTTCAGCGCTGCGCTGCCGCTGGCGTATTCGCTGCTGACACGGCTGCTCGGCCCCATCGCGGGGCGGCTGTCGCTGGCGGCGCGCGAGCTGGGAGTCGCGCTTCCCGGCCGTCGCGTCTCGCTGCGCATCCGGCTCGTCATCTTATCGCTCTCGCTGATCGCGGCGCCGACGGTCTGGTTGAGCCTGACCTCGTACATGTCGCAGGTCTGGACCCGCCAGCGCGACCTCGCCGCCCGAGCCGGGCAGCTTGCCGAGACGCTCGCGCAGAGCGCGCCAGGCTCGCAGGACGGGCCGTCCCGCGAGCTCGCCGCCCGCGCCCTCTCCACGCCGGTGGACGTGGTGGCGGTGGCCGGCGCCGACGGCAGCGTCCCTTCCGGCAGCGAAGCCGACCGCGAGCTCGCCGCCGCTCCCGGACTGCGCTTCCGTCTCGTCCGCGCGCTCTCGCGACGATCCGGCGAGGAGGTGTTCGATCCCAGCGCCGAGCGGGCAGCGAGCTATCGCGCGATCCCGGGAACCGGCACCCTGGCGCTGGCCATCTCGCGCGCCCCGCGCCGCGACCACCGCGGAGAGCTCGTCGATCTCCTCTTCTTCGCCCTGGTGGCCGGTTCGTGGGCGCCGGTCTGCGCCGTCTTCCTCGCCGGATCGATCGCCGCGCCGCTGCAGCGCGTCCGCTCGGTCGTGTCGCAGATCGTCGGCCGCGACGAGGTGGATCGGGTGGACCGCATCCCCGTCTTCTACCGCGACGAGATCGGCGATCTCGCCCAGGGCGCCAACGAGATGATCGATCGGCTGCGGGTCTCCTCGGAGAGCATCCGCCGCTACGCCGCGGATCGCGAGCAGCTCCTCGCCGCCGCCGCCCGCCACGCCGCCGAGCTCGACGCGGTACTCGACAACATGGTGGAGGGCGTGTTCGCCTGCGACCGCAGCGGCGGCATGACGCTCACCAACGCAGCCGGGCGGCGGCTACTCGATCTCGTGCCCGCGGCCGGCGCGAAAGGACAGCCGGGGAAGGCCGCCCGCGCGCAGCCGCCGGACGGCCGCGTCTTCCGGCCCGCGGAGCTCCCGCTCGTGCGCGCGCTGTCCGGGGAGGTGATCGTCGAAGAGGACGAGGTGCTGGAGAATCCGGCGACGCACCGGCCCGTCTTCCTGCGCTCCAGCGCCGCCCCCATCCGCGACTCCAGGGGCGCCATCGCCGGCGCGGTGGTGGTGGCGCGCGACGTGACCGAGGTGGTGGATCTCGAGCGCCTCAAGGACCAGTTCATCCGGGTGGCGGCCCATGAGCTGAAGACGCCCGCCGCCATCCTCAAGGGATACGCGCTCACGCTCATGCGCACCGACGAGCGCCTCTCGCCGCCCTCGCGCAGGATGCTGGAGGCGATCGATCGCGGAGCCGACCGCCTCAACCGCATCGTCGAGGACCTGGTCGACGTCTCGCAGGCGTTCCTCGACGTCCTGCAGCTCTCCCCCTCCCCGGTGGGCCTGCGCGAGCTGGTCCGCGAGACGGTGGCGGAGGTGCCGGTGACGGATCTCCACCGCATCGTGGTCCGCGACCGCGAGGGGCCGCTGACGGTGTCCGCGGACCCGGCCCGCACCCGCCAGGCCCTCCGCATCCTCCTCGACAACGCCATCAAGTACTCGCCCGCCGGCGGCACCATCGAGGTGGCCGTGGACGCGGACAGCGAACGGGTGCGGGTGTCGGTCCGGGATTGCGGTGTCGGGATTCCGACGCAAGGACAGGACCACATCTTCCGTTTGTTCTACCGCGCCCACACCGATACTCCGCACGACTATGGAGGAATGGGGATCGGACTCTACATGGCCAGGGAGATCATCAAGCGGCAGGGCGGCAGGATCTGGTTCGAGAGCCGCGAGGGAGAAGGCAGCACGTTCTTCTTCACCCTTCCGCTCGCGCGGCAGGTCGCCGCTTCGTGAGGACGGGCACGGCCAGGGTCCTGGTGGTGGAGGACGATCCCGATCTCGCCGCGCTCGAGGCGGAGGTGCTGAAGCTGCGCGGCCACGAGGTGGACGTGGCGAGCAACGGGCGCGAGGCGCTCGAGGCGGTGGATCGCGCGCGCCCCGACCTCATCCTCCTCGACATGAAGATGCCGGTGATGAACGGGCGGGAGTTCGCCGACGAGTACCGCCGCCGCGAGCCGTCCACGGCGCCCATCGTGGTGGTGACCGCGGCAGACGACGCCCAGCGAAGGGCAGCGGAGGTGGGCGCGAGCGGCTGGATCGCCAAGCCCTTCGATCCGGATGCGCTGGTCGATCAGGTGGCGAGGCTCCTGATGGACCCGTCCGACCCGGACGTCAACCCGCGCGGGTGACCGCGGCGCCGGCAGGCTCGGCCCTGGACCGGACCTCGCGCCAGTACTCCCCGGCGAAGAGCTGGAAGTCGAAGTCCACCGCCCGGTAGAGATGGAGGATGCGGGCGTAGCGCGAGCGGCACTCGCGGCGCATCCGCTCGAGCGACGGGTGGAGATCGCCGCAGGCGTCGAAGCGCGCCGCGCCGCGCTCCAGCCCTGGCAGATACTCCCCGATCCAGTGGCGCATCAGCTTCCGCCAGCCGGGTGCCGCTCGCCAGCCGTCGCCCGTCACCTGCTCGCGGCGCAGGCCCGCGCGGGCGAGGGCGTCTTCGGGGAAGTAGCAGATGCCGTGCGCCGCATCCTCCGCGAGGTCGCGCAGGTTGTTGAAGAACTGATCGAGCGCGCCGAACCCGCGGATGGCCTCGCGCTGGCGCGGAAGCAGGAACGGGAAGAGCTGGAAGAGCGAACCCGAGAGGCGCTCGAGCATGGTGCGGTGGTCCGCCAGGGTCGCGACGCGCAGGTCGCGCCGCTGGTAGGCGCGCAGCGCGGCGAGGTAGCGGGCCCAGGCCGCCCGTACCGCCGCGGCGCCTTCGTCGTCCTGCGCGCCGAGGATCTCGAGGGCAGGCAGGCCGTGACCCGCGGACCGGAGGGAACGCGGGCGCAGCTCCTTCTCCTCCGACAGCCGGTCGGCGAGCCGGATGGCGCGGATGCGCTCCACCCATCGCCGCCCGACCGGCCCGGGGAGGTCCGCCACCCAGGCGGCGTTGTCGAAATCCTTGAGGGCATCGTCGCCGAGAGATGCGTGCGTGGAGGATGCGAAGTTCGAGGCTGCCCAGGCTGCTCCCGTCATGAATGGGACAACCGGCGTGAGCCTGGCCGCATTGCAGGCTGACAGGGACGTTCCTGCGCCTACATCGGCCGCCCGGGCGTGTTCCCTTGTGCTCGGCGGGCGGACGTCGTCCCACCCCGGTTCGGCGCCGCCTCGCCGCGGTGAGCACCATGTCCTCGTGCCGGCTCCGCGCCCGACCGGGTTGAAGGCGATCGTCGCCTACAAGTTCGCCAAGGCGCCGGCCATGCTTGCGCTCGCGGTTGCGCTGACCTTCGTTCCCGTCCGCTCGGTCGGCCTGGCGCGCCGCCTCTCGGTGGAGCTTTCCGAGATGGGCTCGCTCGGCTGGCGGCTCGCCCACTGGCTCGAGCCCCACCTGACCCTGGGCGCGGAGCACAAGGCTGCCGCGCTCGCCTGGCTCGACGGCGCCTCGACGCTGGTGGAGGGCCTGCTCCTGCTCTCCGGCAGCGCGTGGGGGGAATGGATCGTCGTCTGCGGGCTCGGGCTGCTCCTGCCGGTCGAGCTCGTCGCTCTCCTGCGCCATCCGCGGGCCGTCAGGGCGCTGGTCCTGCTCGTCAACGCCGCGGTGGTGGCGTACCTGGTCCGCCTCCGGCTGCACGACGCCGCCCGGCGCGCGCACCGCGCCGCCTGAGCGCTGTTTGCCGCGGCCAGGTCGCGTCGAATTCGTTTGCACGCCAAGGAAAATCAGGCGAAGGTCCTACTCCGCCCGCCGGAAGGCGAGATGAGGAGTGGATGTCCGAACTGCCTGACGACGTGACCCGCTTCATCGCGGAGCACGTCGACAACCTCGAGCAACTCGAGATCCTGCTGCTGCTGCGGGCGCAGCTTTCGCGCGAGCTCGACGCGCGCGAGGTCACCGCCGAGCTGCGCCTCGGGCCTTCCTCGGCCTCCGAGCGCCTCGCCGACATGGAGGCGCGGGGGTTCCTCGCGGCGCAGGGCGATCCGCCGCGGTACCGGTATTCTCCGGACACGGCGGAGAAGGCGCGGCTGATCGACGAGCTCGCCCGCTGCTACGCGGAGCGGCGTGTCTCGGTCATCACACGGATCTTCTCGCCCCGGAGCGACGCCGTGCGCAGCTTTGCCGATGCCTTCAAATTGAGGCGGTCATGATCGCGGCGTCCGCCGTCTATGTCCTCTCCGTGCTGGTGGGCGTGACCTGCACGGTCCTGCTGGTCAGGGCGCACGCCCGCTCTCCCTCGCGCCTGCTGCTTTCCGCGGCGCTCTGCTTCGCCGGCCTGGCCCTGAACGACCTGGGCCTGATCGTCGACGTCTTCGTCCTGCCCGACGTCAGCATCGTCGCCGTCCGCTCGCTGCCCGCGGTCATCGGCCTCGCGGTGCTGGTTCGCGCGCTGGTGAAGGAGGGCGGATGAGCTCGCTTGCGCTGGCGAACTTCTCCTACGGCGTCATCGCCGCGCTCTGCTGGGTGGTGGGCCTCTACTTCCTCGGCTTCTGGAGGAAGACGCGGGATCGCTTCTTCGGCTACTTCGCCGCCGCCTTCTGGCTGCTCGGCCTGGGCCGGCTGGCCATGGCCGCGCTCGGCGAGACCAGCGAGGCGCGCCGCTTCATCTACCTGCTGCGGCTGGTGGCCTACGCCGTCTTCCTCGTCGCCATCGTCGACAAGAACCGCACCGACGCCAGGGGCGGCTGAAGTGCCGCTGCACCTCTCGCTCCTGGCGCTGCCCGCAGGGGTCGACTCGATCAAGGGCATCCTCTGGAGCGCGGGGCCGCGCGGGCTCCTGCTCTGGCAGTGGCTTGCCCTGGTTCCGATGGCGGCCGCCGCGGTGCTGCTCGGCCGGCTCCTCGCGCGCATCACCTCGTCGATGGGAAGGAAGCTCACCGCGAAGACGGGCACGCAGTGGGACGACCGGGTGCTCGACGACCTGGGCAAGCCCATCGGCCTTGCCTGGGCCGTGGGCCTGCTCTGGGCCTCCCTGCCGCTGCTCGACGCCACCGGAGCGGCGGAGAGCTTCCTTCGCGTGCTGCTGCGCGCGGTGCTCTTTGCGGTCTTCTTCTGGTCGCTGCTGCGCATGGTCGAGGTGGGCCGGCAATTTCTGGCGACGCGGCCGTGGGCGCAGGCCAATCCCGCCTCGCGCTCGCTCCTGCAACTGGGAACGCGCGCCGCCAAGGTGGTCACCTTCGTCATCGCGGTGATCGCGATCGTCTCCGAGCTCGGCTACCCGGTGGGCAGCCTGCTGGCAGGCCTGGGCATCGGCGGCCTCGCCGTGGCGCTCGCCGCGCAGAAGACGCTCGAGAACGTGCTCGGCGCGTTTTCCATCGGATTCGATCAGCCCTTTCGCGAAGGCGACTTCGTCCACGTCGAGGACTTCGTCGCCACCGTGGAGACGATCGGGCTGCGCTCCACGCGCTTCCGCACGCTGGATCGCACGCTGGTCACCATTCCCAACGGCCGGCTGGCGGACATGCGCATCGAGAACTTCGCTCCGCGCGACCGCCTGCGGCTTGCCTGCACCGTGGGAGTCGAGTACGGCGCCTCCGCCGGACAGATGCGGCTGCTGATCGCCGGGCTCGAGCGCGTGCTGCGCCAGCACCCGAAGATCTGGCCGGACGCGGTGACGGTGCGCTTCAAGGAGTATGCGGCTTCCTCGCTCGACATCGAGGTGATGGCCTGGTTCCAGACCTCGGACTGGTCGGAGTTCCAGCTCATCCGGCAGGAAGTGCTGCTGCAGTTCATGGGAGTGGTGGAGGGCTGCGGCTGCTCGTTCGCATTCCCCACCACCACGGTTCACCTGGCGCGCCCGCCGCAGGCCGATGCCGGTCCGCGGGGCGCTGATCGCGAGGCGTGATAGATCCCGCGCGGAGGAGGGGAGATGAGATCGACCGCGTGGATTTTGCTCTCGGCGGCCCTGTTCATGCTTCCGCAGGCGCGCGCGGAGGAGGGGCGAGGACCGCTCCAGCCCGCGAAGCTGCCGCGCGTCGCCACCGTCGACGAGCGCTACCCGTCGTACGACGTGGAGATGGCGGAGGTGATCGGGTCCCAGGCGCTGCCGCCTGCGGATCTTTCGCGGCCGGCCCTGCGAAAGCTCGCCGCAGCGCTGGGCCCCGCCTACGTGCGCGTGAGCGGGACCGCGGCCAATACGGTGTACTTCCACGACTCGGATGCGCCTCCTCCCGCGGCTCCTCCGAAGGGCTTCCAGGGCATCCTCACCCGCGCCGAATGGAAGGGCGTGGTCGACTTCGCCCGCGCGGTGAACGCGAAGATCGTCACCTCCTTCGCGATCAGCGCGGGTGTCCGCGACCCGGCGGGCGTGTGGACGCCGGACCAGGCCCGCAAGCTGGTTGCGTATACGAAATCGATCGGCGGACAGATCGCCGCGGCGGAGCTCTTCGACGAGCCCACCTTCCCGGCGGCGGGCGGCGCTCCGCCAGGCTATGACGCCGCGGAATTCGCGCGCGATCTGGCCGCGTTCCGGCGCTTTGCCCGGCGGGCGGCGCCCTCGATGCGGATCGCCGGTCCGGGATCGGCCGGCGAGGGCGTGCCGGTGGTGGCGCCGTCCACTCCCATGCTTCACACCGAGGCGCTGCTCGGCGAAGAGCCGCGGCCGGTCTTCGACGTCTTCTCGTATCATTCCTATGGCGCGGCTTCGTTGAGGTGCGCGGGAATGGGCCAGCTCATGCTCACCTCGCCGGACCAGGCCATGTCCGAGGAGTGGCTCTCCCGCAGCGACAAGATCCACGATTTCTACCAGCGCCTTCGCGACCGCTTCGCGCCCGGCAAGCCCATCTGGGTGACGGAGACGGCGGACGCAGCCTGCGGCGGCAATCCCTGGGCGTCGAGCTTCCTCGACAGCTTCCGCTACCTCGATCAGCTCGGCCGGCTGGCAAGGCGCGGGGTGAAGGTCCAGATGCACCGCGCGCTCGCCTCGGGCGAGTCCGCCCTGATCGACCCGAAGACGCTCACGCCGCGGCCCGATTACTGGGCGGCGCTGCTCTGGCGGCGCCTGATGGGAACCACCGTGCTCGACCCCGGGCCTTCCCGCGAAGGGCTGCACCTCTACGCGCACTGCCTGCGCGGCCATTCCGGCGGCGTGGCCCTGCTCGCCATCAACAACACCCGCAACCAGCCGGAATCGATCGAGCTCCCCGTCGAGGCGGTGCGCTACACGCTCTCCGCGAAGAGGCTGCGAGAGTCGCGCGTCGACCTGAACGCGAACACCTTGCGGCTGCAGGCCGACGGCGAGCTCCCCGAGCTGCGGCCGGTTCCGACCCTGAAGGGAGTGGTCGTGCTGGTGCCTTCGAGCATCACCTTCATCGCCATCGCCGGCGCCGGGAACCGCGCCTGCAGGTAGCGGCGGGCGCCGGCGCTCCGGCGGGGCGGAGGGCGCTACGACTTGAGGCGGGCGCGCAGCTCCCTCTTCAGCAGCTTGCCGCTCGGGTTCTTGGGCAGGCTCTCGACGAAGACGATGCGCTTGGGGACCTTGAAGGTGGCCATGCGCGGCTTGCAGTATTCGATCAGCGTCTTCTCGTCGAGGGTGCTGCCCTGCTTCACCACGATGACGGCGGTGACCGCCTCCACCCAGTAGGGATCGGGCAGGCCGATGACCGCCACCTCGGCCACCGCGGGGTGCTGGTAGATCTTCTCCTCCACCTCGCGGCTGGCCACGTTCTCGCCGCCGGACTTGATCATGTCCTTCTTGCGGTCGACCACCGTGATGTAGCCCTCCTCGTCGACGGTGGCGAGGTCGCCGCTGTGGAACCAGCCGCCCTCGAAGGCGGCGGCGGTGCGCGGCTCGTCGTTGAAGTAGCCGGTGAGGAGCTGGGGCGAGCGGTGCACGATCTCTCCCACCTCGCCGGGGCCGACGTCCTTCATGGCGTTGTCCACCACGCGCGTCTCCACGTTCAGCACCGCGCGGCCCGCCGAGCCCGCCTTGCGCACCTGGTCCTCGGGCTTGAGCACGGTGGCGAGCGGCGCGATCTCGGTCTGGCCGTAGAAGTTCCACAGCCGCACCTTGGGCAGGCGCCGGCCGATCTCCTCGAGCACCGCCACCGGCATGATCGAGGCGCCATAGTAGCCCTTGGAAAGCTTCGAGAGATCCGCCTTGTCGAACTGCGGCGAGCGCAGGAGCGCGATCCAGACCGACGGCGGAGCGAAGAAGGAGGTGGCGCCGTGCTTCTCCAGCAGGGCGAGGATGTTGTCCGGGGTGGGCTTGCCGGTGATGATGCTGGTCGCGCCGACGTAGATCGAGGGGCCGAGGAACACGTCGAGCTGCGCGCAGTGGTAGAGCGGCAGCGCGTGGAGCACGCGGTCGGAGGTGGCGATCTCGCCCTCGACGATGCAGCTCACGTACTCCCAGAGCAGCGCCTCGTGCGTGAGCATGGCGCCCTTGGGCAGCGACTCGGTGCCGCTGGTGTAGATGATCTGCGCCAGCGAGCTGCCCTGCACGTCGCCGTCGACCGGCCGCGCCGGCGCGGAGATCAGCGCCTCGAAGGTGAGCCTTTCCTCCGGCGCCTTCGAGCTCTCCTCGCCCGGCAGCCAGATCAGCCGCTCTACCTTGGTGTCGCGCGCCGCCGCCTGCTTGCCCGGCTCCACCAGGTCCGGGCCCAGCGCCAGGAACTTCGCTCCGGCGTGGCGGAGGATGAAGGCGGCCTCCTCGGCGTTGAGCATGAAGTTGATGGGCACCAGCACCGCGCCGAGGCGCGCCAGCGCGAAGCGGAGCGCCGCGAACGCGTGCGAGTTGCGGGAGAGGACGGCGACCCGGTCGCCCGGGCGGACGCCGATGCCGGCGAGCCCGGACGCTGCCCGGTTGCAGATGTCGTCCAGCTCCGCGAAGGTCCAGCTCACCTCTCCGCAGACGATGGCCGTCTTGCGCGGGTGGCGCGCGGCGCTGCGGTGCAGGATGTCGCCCAGGGTCTGCCGCCAGAGGTTCTGCATGCCGGTCCTCCCGAGCCTCCTGTCGCCGTTCCCCGAGGGCCGGCGGCGCAGGCGCTACGTTCGGGACCTTACCACGCGAAAAGCGCCGGCCGGGTGGGCGCGCCGGCGCCGCTGGCTGCGGCCACGGCAACGTAGTCGCTCTCTTCGCGGTTGGCGACGACGTCACCGTCAACCCGCATGGAATCACGGTGAAGGACGACATCAACCGGATCGTGACCTGCGGCGCATGCAGGCGCCCCGGGGCCGGCCGGTCCGTGCTTTCATTCACGATGCGTGGCGGAGAAAACATGACCGAAGAGCTGAAACGCAAGACGGTGGGTCGCCTCAGCCTCCTTCGCGGCGGCAGCGGGCCGGCGCTGGTGCTGCTGCACGGGATTCCCGGCTCCGCCTATTCCTGGGAGGGCGTGGGAGAGCGGCTCACCGACCGCTTCGACGTGATCATTCCCGATCTCGCGGGATTCGGAATGAGCAAGGAACCTCCCGGGGACTACTACATGGAGGCGCAGGCCGCGGCCCTGCGCGCGCTGCTCGAGGAGCTGGGGATCGCCTCACTCTACCTCGGGGGGCACGACTTCGGCGGCCCGGTTGCGATCACCTTCTTGCGCATGTTCCCGGAGATCGAGGTGCGCGGGCTCCTGCTCAGCGCGACCAATCTCTTCACCGATACCTTCGTGCCGGTGCCCTTGCGCGCCGCGCGGATTCCGCTCCTGGGCCAGCTCGTCTTCCACCTCATGGCCGGCAACAAGCCTGCCTTCTGGATGATGTACAAGCAGGCGGCGCGCAACAAGGAGGTGGCCACCTGGGACCGGTTCGCGCGCCATCTCACGCCCGGGGGCATGCGGTTGACGCGGAAGATCTTCCACCGCAGCCTCGCGGATCTGAAGGCGAACTACTCCGCCGTGCAGGGCTTTCTCGGCGGGCTCGAGCTGCCCACCACCGTGGTCTGGGGCGACAGCGATCCGTTCTTCGCGGTCGAGGTGGGCGAGCGGACCCGGGACGCCATCCCCGGCGCCCGCCTCGAGGTCTATCCGCGCACCGGACACTTCGTCCCCGAAGAGCAGCCCGAGCTCCTTGCCGCCGATCTCCGCAATGCCTTTGCGAGCTAGGCGAATGGCGGCGATGCGGATGGCCTGGCTGCTCGCGCTCGGCTGCGCCCGGGGACAGAGGCCGGCGGCGACGGAGCAGCCGCCCCTTCTCGCGGGCGGGCGCGATCTCAGCATCGGCGCCGACGAGCTCGCGCGCAGCCTTTCCGACCAGACCAGCTCACCTCTCTGCGCCCTGAACGCTCATGCGGACGTGAAGCTGCAGGACGAGGTTCGCCGGCGGCAGCACTGCGCTGCCCGCGCTCAACCGCGACGACGAGCTGGTCCAGGCCAGGGCGTTCCTGCGCGGCTCCGGCGTCCAGGTCCGCTGCGCCGCAGCCGGCGAGAATCCGCTTCCCCGGAGAAGACGCGGCCAGGTAGCGGCGCCCATCAGCGGACCTCGACGCGGGCTCCCTCCTTGACGCGATCGCCGGGGTGGACGGCGACCAGCGTCCCCGGCTCGAGCCCCTCGAGCACCTCCACCTCGGACTCGCCGCGGTGGCCGATGCGCACCGGCACCAGGCGGGACTTGCCGGAGTCGATGCGGAACGCGGCCCAGCCGTCGCCGTGGCGGAAGGCGGCTCCCTGGGGAATCTTGGCCACTCCTTCGCCCTGCCAGAGCACCAGGCGCGCCTCGATGCGGAAGGCGTCGCCCAGCGCCGACCAGGCCTCGTGCGGGTCGGTGAAGACGGCGATGACGTTGACCCGCTGCTCCTCGACGCCGAGGGCGGAGAGCTTGGTGAACGCGGAGGGCTCGATGCGCCGGACGCGGGCCGCCAGCGCGCGGTCGCCGCCCCAGCCCTGGACGGTGACGGGCGTGCCTGGCTGCACCTGGACGGCGTCGGTGGTCAGCAGATCGACCACCATCTCCAGCGCCTGCGGATCGCCCACCTCGAGCAGCGGCGCGCCGGCCTGGAGCACTCCCGCGCTCTTCTGCAGCACGCGCAGGACCCTGCCCGACGCCGGCGCGAGCACGTCGATGTGCCGGTCGCGCGAGGCGCCGCGGCCCTCGCCCGCGAGCGTGGCGCGCGCGATGCGGACCTGCTCCGATGCGACCTTGACCGCGAACACCGCGGAGGAGAGCTCTTCGGCCCGGATGCGGGCATCGAACTCCGCCCGCTCCAGGTTCTGCTGCGTGAGCGATCCTCCCCGGGCCAGCGCCCTGGAGCGCGCAAGCTCGCCGGCTGCCAGCTCCTTGGCCACCCTGGCGCGCTCTTCCTGCGCCTGGGCCTGGCCCAGCCCGGAGAGCGCCGCGCTCAAGGTCGCCTGCGCCTCGGAGCGGGTGCGCTCGTCGAGCAGCGGCGCGAGCACCGGCGCGATCTCGGCCAGCACGTCGCCTTCCTTGACCGCGTCGCCCGGCTCGAGGATCTGGCGCGAGACGGTGCCCGCAACCGGCGCCGAGACGACGTAGCGGTCCTTGACCCGGGTCACGCCGGTCTCCTCGATGGCGACGACCAGGCTCCCGCGGCTCACCTGCACCGCGTCCACGGGAACCGGCCGCGGGCGCACCGCCAGGGCGGTCAGCGCCAGGACGGCCACGACTGCCGCGGCAGCGAGCACGTGGCGGACGCGGTGCATGAAGCGCCGTCGGCGCTCCCGCTGGCGGGAGGCCGGGCCGCCGGTGGCTTCGCGAAACGCCGGGCGCGCCGGCTCCGGCGTCCCCGCCTGCGCCGCGGGGGCCGGCTCGATTCCAGAATTGCCCGTTTCCAACGAGTCCGTCATGTCTCACTCCCGCGTCTTGAGCACGCCGATGAGGTCGAGCCGATCGAGGCTGCGGCGCACCCAGAGCGCGCTCGCCGCCGCGGCCACCACGCCCACGGCGGTGGCGAGCAG
>DASSQZ010000149.1:0-6086 GCA_035702105.1 Myxococcales bacterium
GGCAGCCGCTTGCGCCGGACCCATGCCAAGAGCGCCGCGGCGAAGGTCCGCAGCGCGCGCCAGAGCGCCCGGGCGATCCTCCGCCAGCGGGGAACGGTGGGGGCGGCCGCCGGCGACCGCAGCCGCGCGCGCTCCATCGCCGGCTCGCCGAGGAACTGCGCCAGCGCCAGGGCAAACGCCTCGGGCTGCTCCAGCTGCGGCCAGTGCCCGCAGCGCTCGAACTGCGTCAGGGTCACGTTCTCCATCCGCGCCACCAGCGCCTGCGCGTGCGCCACGGGGATGATGGGGTCGCGGCTTCCCCAGAAGAGCGCGATGGGCGGCAGCGTTTGCGGCAGCTCTCCGGCGTGATCGAGGAGCTGCTGCTTCTGCCCGCGCCAGTCGATCACCGCCTGCACGGTCCGGGAGAGCGAACGGCCGGTGCCGGGCATCGCGTTCATCCAGCTCATGAAGGCGACGTCCTCGCGCTCCGATCCGGGGAGCAGCTTGTCGATCGCGAGCCGCGTCACCGGGGCGAGGAGCGGCTGGGCAAAGCGCTCGGCGCCCCGCAGCGCCGACCAGAGGCGCAGGCCCAACGCCACCTCGGAACCCAGGCCGCCCGAGCCCACCAGCGCGAGGCGCCCGATGCGCTCCGCGTGGGTGAGCAGGAGCATCTGCGCCACGCCGCCGCCGTACGAGTGGCCCACCAGGTCGAACGTGTCGAGGTCGAGCGCGTCGATCCACGCGCCGATGGTCCTGCCGTACCACTCGATGGTGTAGGGCGCGTCGGGGCGGTCGGAGAGACCGTGCCCGGGCAGGTCGGGCATGAGGACGCGCCGCGTCCGGCTGAGGGCGGGCACCACCTTGCGCCAGGAGCGGTGCGAGTCGCAGACGCCGTGCAGGAAGATGGTGGCGCGTCCGGTGCCCTCCTCGGCCCAGTGCAGGTGCATCCCCGAGACCCGCATCAGGTGCCGGGTGGGCATGCCGGGCTCGGCAAGCTGCATATGCGCCGTCGACACGGCCGGAAGTGTAACGGCCGCGCCCGTGCGACATGGCGGCGCAGGTCTCGAAGGAGCCCACCGTTGCGCGAGCCACGGGGCGGAATGTTCCATCGGGCGTTCCGCCTTGTTTCAACCTGGAACAGGAAGCCGGAACGGGCGCGCGTCCGCCTCTGGCGAGGGCGGCACGCCTCTTGAAGAGCATCCCGCGCAAAGGAGGAACACCCGATGCCCCAGCCCCCGGCAGCCGAACCGCTCGACGTCCGCGTCATTCCCCCGCCGCAGAAGCACCCCACCATCCTGTCGCGCTACCACGCCCTGCAGCCCGGCCAGTGGTTCACGCTGATCAACGACCACGATCCGAAGCCGCTCTACTACCAGTTCAACGCCGAGTACCCCGGCCAGTTCGTCTGGGAGTACCTGGAGAGCGGCCCGGCGGTCTGGCGCGTGCGCCTGGGCAAGCCGAGGAGCTGAACCGCCATGGCCATCCCCGCAGAAGTGCGCGCCGCGCGCGAGAAGCTGCTCGACGTCCGTCCCATCCTCGCCAAGGGCGGCGATCCCTTCCGCATCATCCTGCGCACCGCCGGCGAGCTGGCCTCTGACGAGGCGCTGCACCTGGTGGTGGGCTTCGACCCGGTGCCGCTCTACGCCGTGCTCGGGAACCAGGGCTTCGCCGCGCACAGGCAGCCCGAGGGCAGCACCTTCCACGTCTGGTTCTGGCGCAGCGGCAACCCGCGGCAGCACCCGGCGGTGCCGCCCTTCCAGGAGCGCTGCGGCCTGCAGCAACCGGTGGAGATGGACGTGCGCGGCCTCGAGCCGCCGCAGCCGATGATCGCCATCTTCGAAAAGCTGGCCGAGCTGGGAGAGGGCGCGCAGCTCCTGGTGCGCCATCACCGCGAGCCGGTGCTGCTCTACGAGAAGCTCGCCGCCCGCGGGTATGCGGCCAGGACCTCGCGCCGCGGCGAGGGCGACTACCTCGTGCACATCGCGCCCGAGTGGGCGTTCGCGCCGGAGGCGGCGTGACGCAGGGCCTCGCGACACGCCACGCGCCCTCGTGGCGGCTGATCCAGGCGCACTTCGGCCTGGGCGTCGCGGGGCTGATCGCCTTTTCCGCGGCGCTTCTCTTCCACGCTTCCGCGCTGCAGGGCTTCTTCTTCCAACCCCCGCTGCTCGCGCTCGTGCACCTGTGCGTGCTCGGGTGGCTGATGCCCGTCGCCATCGGCGCCCTGCACCAGCTCGTGCCGGTGGTGTTCGAGGTACCGGTGCGCTCGGAGCGGCTGGCGTGGACCGCCTTCGCGCTCTATCTCGCCGGCGTCCCCGGGCTCGTCGCCGGGTTCTTCCTGCTCGACACCAGCGAGCCCGCGGGCCTCCTCCTGCCGGTCTCGGCCACGCTGACTGCGCTGGCGCTCCTCCTCTACGCGGCCAATCTCCTCGCCACGCTGGCAAGGAGCGCCCGGCGCACCATGACCGGGGCGCACGTCCACGCCGCGCTCTCCTGGCTGGCGCTCGCGGTGGCGCTCGGTGCGCTGATGGCCTGGAACCTGCGCACGCCCTTCCTGCCGGTCTTCCACGTGGCCGCGCTCCGCGCCCACGCGCACGTGGCGGCGCTGGGGTTCTTCGGGCTCCTCATCATGGGCGTCGCCTATCGGCTGCTGGAGATGTTCCTCCTCTCCCACGGCGCTCCCGAGCGCGCCGGCTGGACCGGCTTCTTCGCCTCGAACGCAGCGGTGCTCCTGCTCGCCGCGAGCTTCTTCGGCGCAGGCGACCTGCTCCTCTTCGCAGGCGTCGCCGCGGCCGCGATTGGAGTCGGCGCCTTCGCCCTGCAAGTGCGGGCCATCTTCACGCGGCGCATGAAGCGCAGGGTCGACGTCTCCTGGCAGCACACGGCCACCTCCATCGCCTACCTTGCGCTCGCGCTGGCCGCGGGAGGGACGCTGGCGCTGGTTCCGCTCGCCGAGCCCTGGTGGGATCGCCTCCACCTCGCCTATGCGCTGCTCGCCATCCCCGGCTTCATCGGCACCATCGTGGTGGGACAGCTCTACAAGATCCTCCCCTTCCTGGTCTGGCTGCACCGCTTCTCGGCGTTCGTGGGGCTCAAGAAAGTTCCCGCCGCGAGCGAGCTCTTGGCAGAGGCGCCCAAGCGCCTGCACTACTTCGTCATGCACGCCGGGCTCGTCACGCTGGTGGCCGGCGTGCTCGCCGACGTGCCCGCGCTGCGGATCGCCGGCTCTGCCCTCTTCGCTGCCAGCGCGCTGCTCTTCGCCCGCAACCTGGGCGTCATCCACGCGAGGCACCCATGATCGGCGAGGCGGAAGTGATGGCGGCGCTGCGCAACGTCTTCGATCCCGAGACCTGCCTGAGCGTGGTGGACCTCGGGCTCGTCTACTCCGTCGACGTGCGGCCCGACCGGACCGTCGGAGTCTCGATGACCCTGACCACGCCTGCGTGTCCCGCGGGCGGACCCATCCTCGACGGCGTGGACCGCGCCGTGCGGCGGCTTCCCGAGGTCGCGGACGTGTTCGTGGAGCTGACCTTCGAGCCGCGCTGGACGCCGGAGCGGATCAGCCCCGAGGGCCGCGCCGCGCTCGGCTGGTGAACGGCGCCAACCGGATTCCCGTAGGATTGCCGTTCCGGCCCATGGCTCGCAAGGTCCTCACTCTCACCGGTCTTGGCACCCTGTCTCTTGCGCTCGGCATCGGAAGCGCCCTTGCCGCCGTTCGCCTCGCCTCCCGGCGCGGCGCCATCCGGGTGGGGCCGTGGGCCACCAGCATGACGGCGGGGAGCAGCGAGGCAGGAATGTACGAGCGCGCAGCGATTGCCGTCCACGCTCTGTTCGTGCTCAACCGCGGCGAGACCGTCTACTACCGGGCGCACTCCGATGACAGCGGGCGGCCCCTCGATGCCCGCTGCGACTACCGGATCCACGGCCGCCCGTTCGATGCGCGGTGGTGGTCGATCACGGCCTACGGAAGCGACGACTTCCTCATCCCCAATCCACGGCGCCGCTACTCGTTCAACGCGACCAACCTTCCCCTCGAGCCCGACGGCAGCTTTCTCGTGCGGGCGGGTCCCTCCCCGGGGCCGGGCAACTGGTTGCCGCTCGGCGGGAGCGGCCATGTCTCCTTCACCCTCAGGCTCTACGTACCGTCCGCGGAGATCGCCTCGCACCCTGACCGCGCCTCTCTTCCCAGCATCACCGGAGATTGCCCATGAGCTGGCGGGGCCGGGTCGCGTCGGTGCTCGCCGGCGCAGCCCTGATTCACGTCGCCGCCGTCCAGGCGCTCCCGCGGCTGATCGTCCGGGTGGTGCGCCACCGCCTCGACGGTCAGGTGGGGCTCAATCGCATCCTGCACGCCCCGCTGCCCGACTCCGCCTGGCGGACGGTGGTGATGCCCAGCCCCGATCTCCTCTACAGCGCCTGCGCCTACGACGTGAGCGATCGGCCCCTCCTGGTCACTGCGGAAGTCCCGGAAGGCTACTGGTCGGTGTCGGCGTTCGCGGACGATACCGACAACTTCTTCGTCGAAAACGATCGCACCGCCGGCCGCCGCCGGGTTCGGGTGGTCTTCGCCCGGCCGCCGGCCCTGGCCGATCCCGGCGGAGGCAAGGTCGTGCAGGTGCCGTCCCCGACCGGCATCATCCTCTTCCGGCAGCTCGTCCTGGACCGGCGCGACCTGCCGAAGGCGGAGCAGATCCAGCGCGCAGCGACCTGCACGCCGCTGTGAGCCCGAGCGCCTCGCCCGCTCAACGCGCACCACGAGCGGCCCGCTGATGGAGGGGGGAGCCCCGGGCGTCGGGCGGTGACGCCCCGCCCCACCATCGCCGCGCCGGCGAACAGCGATGAGCCGGGATGGCGCAAGCCGGGGTCAGTACTCAGGCGGCGGGGCGGGAGCTTGACGCACAAATCTACATATGTAGATTCGTGCCATGGCGCGGCCGCCGAACCGGTCCGTTCAGACGCGCGAGCTACTCGCGGTGCTCTCCGGCCGGCCGCGCGCATGGCACTACGGCTACGAGCTCTCGAAGCAGACGGGCCTCAAGTCGGGTACTCTCTACCCCCTGCTCATGCGCCTGAGCGATCAACGCTTGCTCGAGTCGCAGTGGCTGCTGCCGGATTTTCCGGGAAAGCCGGCCCGCCACGCTTACCGGCTGACGCCCGACGGACTCGCGCTCGCGCGGACGCTCGCGTCCTCCCCGGTCCGTCGCAAGCTCACGGAAGAGCCGGCATGAGCGCGACCCCTTCGCTCCTCCGGCGGGTCGCGACTGCGCTCGCGGCGCACGCCGCCCGCATGCTGCCTGCCTCGCGCTCCCAATGGGCGGAAGCGATGACCCACGAGGTGGAGCACATCGGGGCAGATCTCGAGGCGGTGACCTGGGCCGCGGGCTGCGTCCTCGCCAGCTACGTCGAGCGCAGCAAGGTGATGAACATCCTGCGCACGACGCCCGCGCGCTTGCACCTCGCGCTCGTCATCGGCACCCAGGTGCTGGCCTTCCTCTTCGCGACCGCGCTCACGCTCGCGACCGGCTCGGCCACCTGCGTCTCGCGGCGTTCCTCGGCGCCTTTACGCCCGGCGATGACTATCGCCGGTTCATTCCGCTGATGGAGGCGACGCCCTGGTGGATCCACGCCTTCTGGGTGGCCGCCAGCGGGCTCTACTTCCTCTCCGGGTGGCAGCTCCTCCGAGACCGTGCGACGGCATTTCCCGCCTTCGCCGCCGCCTGCGTGATCGGACCGGTCGGGAACCTGCTGTCGCAATCGGTGCCCGGGTACGGCGCGCGCTGACCCAGCGCCATCCGCGGCGCGGCGCGGTGACGCAGAAGCACCTCGCCAAGTGCGCTATCCTGCTGCGGCGCCGGCAGGCGCCAGGCCACGCATCCCCGGAGGGGAAACCCATGCGAAGCACGCGACTCGTCGAAGCAGCCATCGGCTTCACCGCCCTCTTGTTCCTGGCCGGCCCCGCCGTCGCCGCCGATGCCGGGCCCATCGTGCTCGGGGTCCCCACGGCGCTCGGCACCATCGAGGGGCAGGACTCGCTGCGGGCCGCGCAGCTCGCCGTCGACGAGATCAATGCCCAGGGCGGCGTCGAGGTGGGGGGAACGAAGCGCAAGCTG
>DASSQZ010000150.1:0-5839 GCA_035702105.1 Myxococcales bacterium
GACCGGCGCGACGCGCGGCTTGGGCGTGAAGGCCACCACCTTCAGATCCGCCTCCTTTCCCGGACCGAGATCGTCGCGCAGCGCCTTGATCACCGTGACGAAGGCGATGCCGGCGAAGGTCTTCCCCGGCTCGATGTCGTCGAGGTCCTCCTTCCACCGCTTCTGCTGGTCGACGCGGGTGGCGATGGCCTTGCGGGTCCGGAAGTCGACCTGGTACTCGCGGATGAGCCGGTCGCCTTTCTTCTCCGTCCAGTCCCAGCTCTCCTGCGTCAGGCGCGGGTGCAGGCGGATGGCCGCCTGCTCCACCACCGTTCGCCCGTCGGGGAAGTCGTACCGGGCGTCGATGTGCAGCACGTCGTCCTTGACCCACTGGGCATAGCGCCCGTCGGCGATGACGGCTCCGGTCCTGGCGTCGAAGAGAGAGGTGTACGCCTGCGCGTCTCCCTCCGGCACGCTGGGCGCCACGGCCAGCAGCGCGGAGAGGAGCACCCAGGGCATGCTCCAACTTACTCACTCAGGGCAGGTCGAACAGCAGCACCTCGGCCGGCTCCACTCCCACGACCGCAAGCGACCGCTCGTCCTTGAATGCGGCTCCGTCTCCCGCCGACAGCCGGGTGCCGTTGAGCTCCACCGACCCTCGCGCCACGTGCACCCAGCCGCTGCGGCCGGCGCCCGACTCGAACGAGGCGCGCTCGCCCTTGCCGAGGAGCGCGCCGTAGACGGCGGCGTCCTGGTGGATGGTGACCGAACCCTGGCGCCCGTCGCGCGAGGCGAGCAGGCGGAACTGGCCCTGCCGCTCCTTTGCGGAAAAGGTCTTCTGCTCGTAGCCGGGCTCGATGCCGCGCTTCTCGGGCAGGAGCCAGATCTGCAGGAAGTGCACCGGCTCTTCGCGGGAGGCGTTGAACTCGCTGTGCACCACGCCGCTGCCGGCGCTCATCCGCTGCACGTCTCCGGGCCGGATGACGCCGCCCCCGCCGCTGGAGTCGCGGTGGGCCAGCCCTCCCGAGAGCACGTAGCTGAGGATCTCCATGTCGCGGTGCGGGTGCGAACCGAACCCCTGGCCGGGCTGCACGGTATCGTCGTTGATCACGCGAAGGGCGCTGAAGCCCGCCTGCCGCGGGTCGTAGTGCTCTCCGAACGAGAAGGTGTGCCAGGAATCGAGCCAGTCGATGCTGGTGTGGAACCGATCCGACGCCTTGCGCAGCGTGATCATCATGTTCTCCGCGCAGGTGGGATGCCGGACCACCTGCTCCGATTCGACGCTGGCGAGCGCCGCGCCCCGGGTTATCTTGGAAAGATGATCAAGATCCAGTACTGCAACTCCTGAGGGTACAAGCCTCGTGCCGCCCGTGCGGCGGCAGCCCTGCAGAAGGAGCTTGGCCTCGACGCGCACCTGGAAGTGGGCGCGCCCGGCTCGTTCGTCGTGCTGGTGGACGGCGACCCGGTCGTGGAAAAGCGCGCGCTGGGCTTCCCCAGCGAGGACGAGATCGTCGCCGCCGTGCGCCGGCGGCTGCAGAAGACCTGAGGTCCGCAGCTACGCGGGTGTCCCGGGCTCTTCGCCGGCGGCCTGCTCGCTCGCGATGTCGGCGCGCACCTTGTCCATGTCGAGGCTGCGCACCTTGCCGAGCAGCTCTTCGAGCACCTGCTGCGGCAGCGCCCCGGCCTGGGCGAAGAGCAACACCTTCTCGCGGAAGATCATCAGCGTGGGGATGCTCCGGATCTGGAAGGCCGACGCCAGCTCCTGCTCCTCTTCGGTGTTGATCTTCGCGAAGGTCACGTCCGGGTTGGCCTCCGCCACCTTCTCGTAGACGGGGGCGAACGAGCGGCAGGGGCCGCACCAGGGCGCCCACCAGTCGACCAGGACGATGCCGCCCTTTTCGACCGTTCCCTGGAAGTCCTTCATGCCGATCGCCACTGCTCCCATGTGCGCCTCCGTCTCGCGTTTCCCTGTTCGATGCAGGGCGTCAGCGAGAAGGTTCATTCTTCCGGGGCGCCCCCGCTACGTGCCAGATCTTCGGTCTTGATCCGCGCAGGATCCATGCCGCGCGCCCGCTTCGTCATGGTCTCGAGCAGCTCGTCGAAGGGAGGGGGCGAGCCCTTGATGAAGCGCAGCGGGTTGACCCGCGCCACCACGAACGCGCGCAGGTACGGCGAGGTCAGGCCGCGTGCCTTGAGCTTCTCCACCGCCTCGCCCACCGCCTCGTCCAGCTCGAGCAGCTTCTGCGCCCGTTCTTCCCGCTGCGCCAGCGCCTTCTGCAGGGGCTGGTCGAAGTACGCGTCCACCTTCTTGAGCGCGGGAGCGTACGCGCCGCCGGAGAGCCGCCCCTTCTTTTCGTAGGCGAACCCCAGCGTCACCAGCGATGGCTCCTCGAACTCGAGGGCGAAGTCGCTCTCCCTGCGCCCGCCGTCGAGCCGGGCGAGGTCGCGGTACATCCGCACCACCTCCAGCGCCTTCTCGCGCAGGTTGTGCGCCTTCTCGATGTTGAGGGCGAGGATCTGGTAGGCCACCTCGCGCTCCGGCACCACCAGCGCGAGGATGGCCCTGGCGCCCAGCTCCTTGAGCGCGGTGAGCCGGTGCCCGCCGTTGGGGGTGCGGAACCCGTCCGCCTCGCGCACGGCGATGATCGGGTCGAGGTAGCGCCGGGTCTTGTCCATGGCGCGGGTCAGCTTGAGCACGTGGGCGTCGCTCACGTCGCGCTGGAAGACGGTGGGCTCCACCTTGTCCACCGGCAGCGCGGCAAAGAGCAGCGCGTTGCCGCCCAGCGGCTCGCGGTAGGCGGCCAGGACCGATCCGCCGTCGGCCTCCACCTGGTCGGCCAGCGCCTTCAGCTCCGGCGGCACCGTCTCGAGCCTGAGCTGGGGCGGCAAAAGCTCGGTGGGCTTGAGCTTGACGCCCTTGCGGGCGCGCGGCTTTCCGGTCTTCGTCACGGGGCGCTTGCGGGCGGTGGCCATGCCGCGGAAGTAGCCCTTTGCGCCGGCCGCGGCAACCGGTGCGGTGACGGGGCGCGGCGCCGGACCCCACGGTGGAGCCGACGACGGCGTGAGCTATCGTGCGCGGATTCATGATCGACCTGCGCGGGCTGCCGCGGACGTACTGGCTTCTCTGGACCGGCGCGCTGATCAACCGCCTGGGCGGGTTCGTCATGCCGCTGCTCGCCCTCTACCTCACCGCGGAGCGCGGGCTGCGCGTGGAGGAGGTGGGGCTGGTCATCTCGCTCTTCGGCGGGGGAGCGCTCCTCGCCGGCCCGGCCGGAGGGTTCCTCGCCGACCGCCTCGGCCGCAAGCGGACGCTTTCCGGCGCGCTCGTGGCGGGCGCCCTGGCCATGCTTCACCTCGCGCTGGCGCGCGCCCCGCTGCACATCGCCGCGGCCGCGTTCCTGCTCGGCTTCTTCGGCGAGATGTACCGGCCCGCGGTGTCGGCGGCCATCGCGGACGTGGTCCCGGCGCGCGACCGCGCGCGCGCCTATGGCCTGCTCTACTGGGCGGTGAACCTCGGGTTCGCGGTGGGCAGCGCGCTGGGCGGCGCGATGTCCAGCCACGGCTGGTACCTGCTCTTCGCCGGCGACGCCGCCACCACCCTCGTCTACGCAGGCGTCGTCTGGCTCTACGTGCCGGAGACGCGGCCCGCGCATCCCCCGCACCACCGCCGCGAGCGGCCCTGGACGCCGCTCGCCGATCGTCCGTTCGTGGCCTTCTGCCTGCTCATGGCGCTGGTCTCGCTGCTGTTTCACCAGGCCTTCGTCACCCTGCCGCTCGACGTCCGCGCCCATGGCCTCTCGCCGGCGAGCTATGGATCGCTGATCGCGCTCAACGGCGTGCTCATCTTCCTGCTCCAGCCGCCGCTCGCGCGCGCTCTCGCGCCCTTTCCCCGCCATCGCGTGCTCTCGGCGGCCGCGGCGCTGGTGGGAATCGGATTCGGAATGACCGCGCTCGTGCACTCGATCGCCGGCTACGTGGTCTCGATCACCGTCTGGAGCGTGGGAGAGATCGTGATGGCGGGCCTGGGTCCTGCCGTCGCCGCCGATGCGGCGCCCGCCGCGCAGCGCGGCGCGTACCAGGGCGTGTTCCAGATGTCCTTCGGCCTCGCCGCGCTGGGCGCGCCCCTCCTGGGCTCCTTCATGCTCGGCAGGTTCGGCAGCGCCGCGCTCTGGGGGGCCTGCCTCGCCGCCGGCCTGGCCGCGGCGGCGGGGCAGCTCGCCTTGGGCACGCTGCGCCGCCACGGCGAGCCCGCCGCGGACGCCGCGCCCTGACGGTCCGACGGGTCAGGCGGCGCCGAGCCTGCGTCGCAGCACCGCCGTCACCGTCTCCAGATCGACGGGCTTGACCAGGTGGTCGTCGAACCCCGCAGCGAGGGCACGGCGCCGGTCGGAGTCCTGTCCGAACCCGGTCAGGGCCACGATCAGCGCGCCGCGCGTCTGGGGCAGCTCGCGCAGGCGCCGGACCACTTCGTAGCCGTCCATGCCGGGCAGGCCGATGTCGAGCAGCACCACCTCCGGCGTGAAGGCCGCCGCCTCGTCCAGGGCGGAGGGGCCGTCGTGGGCGACGCGGACGTCGTGGCCATCGAGCCGGACAGCCTCGGCGAGCGTCAGCGCCGCGTCCACGTTGTCGTCCACCACCAGCACCCGTCCGGGCTGCGCCGCGCGGGCCGGAGCGCGGGCCTCCACCGGCGCCTTCCCCTCCATGACCCCGGGCAGGCGCACGATGAAGGTCGAGCCCTTGCCGGGGCCCGGGCTCTCCGCGCGCACGCTGCCGCCGTGAAGCGCCACCAGGCCCCGCACCAGCGCCAGCCCGATCCCGAGGCCGCCGGTGGCGTAGTCCTTGGCGCCTCCCACCTGCACGAAGGGCTCGAAGAGCAGGCGGAGCGACTCCTGGGGAATGCCGATGCCGTTGTCGCGGACGCGGATCTCCAGGGTCTCGCCGTCGGCCGCCGCGGAGAGCTCCACTTCTCCTCCCGGAGGCGTGTACTTGATGGCGTTGGTGAGCAGGTTGCCGAGGATCTGCTCCAGCCGCACCGGGTCGGAATCGATCAGCAGGGGTCGGGAAGGGAAGCGCACGGAGAACTTCTGCGTCCGCGCCCGCGCCAGCGCCACCACCGCGTCGGCGGCGCGGGCCAGCGCCTCGCGGACCTGGAGCCGCTGCTTGCGCAGCTCGATCTTGCCGCGGCTGATGCGGGAGACGTCGAGCAGGTCGTCGACGATCAGGACCATGTGCCGGGCCTGCCGCTCGATGATGGCGAGCTGCCGCTCGGTGGAGCTGCGGTCGCGCTTCATCACCTCCAGCGCGGTGACCACGGGCGCGAGCGGATTGCGCAGCTCGTGGCCGAGGACGGCGAGGAACTCGTCCTTGCGCCGGTCGGCCTCCTGCAGGTCGCGGAGCAGGCGCGCGTTGTCGAGCGCGATGGAGGCCTGCGCGGCGATTCCCGCCCCGAGGCGCTCGTGCTGCTCGGTGAAGTGCGCCGGCTCCGGATGCGTGAAGGCCAGCCCGCCGAGCAGTTGCCCGGTGCGCAGGGTGATCGGCACGGTGAGGACGCTGCGGACGCGGGCCGCGCCGGGCCCCGGTCCGGCGCCGCCGGCCTGCACGTCGTCGATGCGGACCGGCCCCTGCGGCCTGCAGGTGCGGGCCAGCCACTCCAGCGTCTCCGTTGCGGGCCGCTCCGCGCCCGACGCCGCCAGCAGCCGCACCTCCGGCCCTGCGTCGAACATGGCGCCGAAGTCCGCCGCGGTGAGCGAGGTGGACTCGTCGCAGACGAGCTGCGCGAGACGGTCCGGATCCAGCTCCGCGGCGAGCGAGATGCCCAGGCGCCTGAGGATCGAGTTGACCCGCCCTTCCTCGCGCAGCC